>NZ_QEIO01000063.1 GCF_003336425.1 Marinitenerispora sediminis
GGGCGAGGTCAGGCGTGCGGGGGTTCGCCGGTGACGGTGTGGTCTGCGTGGTTCAGTGCTTCCAGCACGAGCCGCCGCAGGTGTCCGTCACGCAGCCGGTAGACGGAACGCCGGCTCTCCTTGCGCGCCTCGACCAGCCCCGCCAGGCGCAGCTTGGCGAGGTGCTGGCTGACGGCGGTCCGGGAGGCGCCGCTGGCCTCGGTGAGCGTGGTGACATCGACCTCGCCGTGCGCGAGCGTCCAGAGGAGATGCAGGCGGGTGGGGTCGGAGAGCAGTCGGAACACGCTGGCGGCGACCGCGAGCTGCTCGGGGCCTGGCGGGCCTTCATGCGAAAGGCTCGCAGGTGCGGTGAGGTCGCCGGTGGTCATGCCCTCATGGTAGGCGGGGAAGGGACGGCGGCGATGACGCAGGGTGGCGGAGCCGTCTCGCTGGCTGCGGAGTGACGCGGCTGAGTGCGTGGCTGGCCAGGCAGGACGTCCGCAACGCCACCCGCTTCGCCCAGAAGGCCGTCGAGGCGGCTCAGTCGCAGACCACCGCTCTGCCGGGCGAGAGGCGGGCCGCCGAGAGACGGCCGCGGATCCGGGCGGCAGATCTGGGACCTGGACCAGCGGCTCAAGAAGACCGACCCGGAGAGCACCGAGGCTCCGGGCCCGGACGAGCGCGGCGCGATCATCCAGTCCATGCCCCGGGATGGGGCCGTCGCCGTGGAGTTCATCGCCCTGGCCGGAGACCTCTCCGGTTACCGGTTACCGGGAGGCCGGACACCTGGCCTCACCTGCGGGCATCGCCCCGGTCGCGCGGGACTCGGGCAAGCGACACCCACCTCGGTCAGCGGGATAAAGGATGGCTCGGCGGGAGTTCCCGTGGCTACCCTGGCGCGCATGGGTGACGGATTCGTACCGGGGCTCGACTTGGCGGAGGCGTTCTACCACCGGGCCGTGGCCCCGCTGATCGAGGTCCCCCATGCGGCGTGCCTGCTGGGCGAGGGGTCGGAGGTGCTTGGCTTCGACACCCCCCGATCGCAGGACCACGAATGGGGTCCGCAGGTGCAGATCCTCCTGAAGCCGGAACACGTCGAGGCGGTCCAATCCCGCGTCCGAAAAGGTCTGCCACCGGACTTCGATGGGTTCGCCACCGCCTGGTACTCCCTGGCGGCCGGAACCGTCACGCACCACGTCCGGGTCATGCCCCTGACGGATTGGATCGTCCAGGTCCTGGGCCTGGACCCGAGGGGCGGGATGGACAGCGCCGCCTGGCTCGGGATGCCCCAGCAGCGGCTCCTGCACCTGACGGCGGGACGGGTCTTTCGCGACGATGACGGGGAGCTGACCCGTGTCCGGCGGCTGCTGGCCTGGTACCCCGGTGATGTGTGGGCGTGGCTCATGCTCAGCGGCTGGCATCTGATCGGCAACACCGAGCCCCTGCGTGGGCGGTGCGTGGAGACGGGCGACATGATCGGCGTTCGGCTGCTGACGGCGAAGCTCTGCCGCTTGGCCATGGAGCTGGCGTTCCTCCAGGAGCGCCGCTACTGGCCCTACGACAAGTGGTTCGGTGCCGCGTTCGGCCGCCTGGCTGCCTCCACCGTGCTCTCGCCGCTGGTGGAGACGGCTTTGAGCGGTGCGGAGCCGCAGGCCACGGCCGCTCTCCGCGAAGCCCTGCTCTGGCTCGGGGGCCGCCACAACGACCTCGGGATCACGGCCGCCGTGCGCCCGGCCTACGGTCCCTTCGAGGTGGGGATCAACGGCGGGGCAACGGCGGGCTGAGTTCGGATGGGGTCCGGCCCCGTGACGAGCACGGAGCCGGGCCCCTCACCTCATGAAGAAGGCGGTGCTCCCAGCAGGGCGGCCTCGCGCGCGGCCTCTCTCGCCATCCATGAGAGGGCGGGCGCGTCGCGACGGGTCACAGCGGCCCGTCCTCAGTCGACGGGGGCTACCCGGATCAGGTTTCCGTCAGGGTCCGCGACGACGAAGGTGCGGCCGAACACCTCCTCGTGCGGCTCGCTGACCACTCGGACCCCCTTCGCCACCCATCGCTCGAACTGGCGGTCGATCGAGTCGGGTCCACCGGGGAGTGCGAGGCAGACCTCGCTGGTGCGGGGCACCGCTGGCGTCAGAACGTCGGTCTGGCCGCTCCAGAGCGCGAGATCCGCGCCGTCGCCAAGCTCGAAGGCGATGTACCGGGGAGTTTCGAAGCTGGGCTTGATGTCGAGAAGGTCCGCGTAGAAGCGGGCCGCCTCGGGGGCGTCGTTGACATAGACGATGAACACGATCGAGGAGGACATGGCTCGTTCCTTGGTCGGTCTCACTGGACGACCGGAGCGTGCCTGTCATTCATGACAGGTTCCGTCAACTTTTCGCACCGACCAGCGGTGGCGCCGAGGGGATGGCCGGGTGTTTCCGATGTCTTGGCAGTGCGTCCACGGATCTCGCGGCAGCCGTTGGACGTCGCACCGCCAACGCCACCCCGTGTCGCGGCGAACGACCGACCGGAGTCACCGTCGATCGACCGGTGCCCGACTCCTTCGCATCCACCCCGCCGCCTCTCCATCGGAGGCGGCCACGCGCTCCACCGGCAACTGCCGATTCCGTACCCGAGCATGACGCGCGCCCACGCGTCCCTTCACCTCTTCACGGGAAGACCACATTTCCGTGCTCATGGACTTCTCGCGAGGAGACGACGATGGACCCCATGCCCCAGCCCGACGGTACGGCCGTGCCACGGCGTGACCTGCTCGGCCTGTCGGCCGCCGTGGCGGCCGGTGCCGTTGCCGGAGCCCCCGGCCTGGTCGGGGCGGAGGCACAAGCCGCGTCCAGCGGGACGGAGGTACCGGTCACGCCACCGGAGGACCTGATGCAGGAGCACGGCGTCCTCAAACGCGTCCTGCTGGTCTACCGCGAGGTGATCCGGCGGATCGACATCGGCGACCAGGTCCCCGCCCAGGAACTGCACCGTTCGGCGCAGATCATCCGGCGGTTCATCGAGGAGCACCACGAGGAGTTGGAGGAGCAGTACGTCTTCCCCCGGCTCCGCGAGGCCGGTCGGCTGGTCCGCACGGTCGACGTCCTGGTCACCCAGCACGACCGCGGTCGCGAGATCACCCGTCGAATACTGGACATGACCGGCGACGGCACGACGTCGTACCGCCTCGACCCCGGCGGCCTGCGCAAGGACATGGCGGCGTTCATCCGGATGTACGAGCCGCACGAGGCCCGCGAGGACACCGTCGTCTTCCCCGCGCTCCGGGAGGTGGTGTCCGCCAAGGAGTTCAACGAGCTGGGTGACATCTTCGAAGAGGAGGAGCACCGCCGCTTCGGTGCCAATGGCTTCAAGGACATGGTCGAGGAGGTCGCCGGCATCGAGAAGTCCCTCGGGATCTACGAACTCTCGCAGTTCACGCCCAAGGCCTAGCGGGCCGTTGAAGGCCGCCCTCGCGTCCCAGTACCGCGACATCCGGTCAACGTCATGGGCCATGGCTCCACAACGGGTAACCGCTACGCGCGGCTGAGCGCCGAGGAAGGGGACATGCCGTGAGCACGACGATCGCGGGCGTCCGGATCCCTGACAGCGCCCTGGCGCGCGAGGCGACCGACCTGGTGCGCGATGCCGCTTCGCCGCTCCTGTTCGACCACTCGCGGCGGGTGTTCCTGTTCGGGGCGCTGCGTGGCCAGGAGCGGAAGCTGGACTTCGATCCGGAGCTGCTGTACGTGGCGGCGATGTTCCATGACCTGGGGCTGACCCGGCGTTTCCGGCGTACGGACCAGCGGTTCGAGATCGACGGGGCCGACGAGGCACGTCGCTTCCTGCACCGGCACGGCATCACGGACGAGCCGGCCGACCGGGTCTGGACGGCCATTGCCCTGCACACCACTCCCGAGATCCCGTTGCACATGGCCCCCGAGATCGCCTTGGTCACCCGCGGTGTGGAGCTGGACGTGCTGGGCATCGGCTACTACGCGGTCTCCGACGAACAGCGCGCGGCCGTGGTGGCGGCGCACCCGCGACCGGACTTCAAGAACCGGATCCTCGCCGCCTTCACCGACGGCATCAAGGATCGTCCGCAGACCACCTTCGGCAACGTCAAGGCGGACGTGCTGGCCCACTTCGTCCCCGGGTTCAGGCGCGGCGACTTCGTGGAGGTCATCACGAACTCCGACTGGCCCGAGTGACGGCGGCGCGCTCCACTCGGTGCCGTCGTCGGGCCTATGCCAGGGGCGCCAACTCCCGACTGAGCCTGAGCACGTCGTCAACCGTCCGCGGGTCGGTACTGCCGCGGAAGACGGGGACGGGGATGGCCCGGGGGCCGATGAGCAGGCCGGACCGCCCGTCCAGTGCGGCGTCGGTCGCGGCAACGATGGACGGCCGAGCGGCCACGGAGGCGGGACCGGCCGTGGAGCGTTCGAACATCCGGCGGACCAACGGCCACAGCAGGCGCAGTGGTGGCGCGACGATCTTCGGAGAGCGCATGGTGCCGTCGGTCATGTCGGTGAGGGCACCGCCGGGGTCGGCCGCGAGGACCGTGACGCCGCTGCCGCGCAGGCGTTCCGCCAGGTGCAGGGTGTAGGCGAGGTTGGCGAGCTTGGCCCGGCCGTACCAGTGGAAGCCGTAGTAGCCGCCGGGCGGTTCGACGGCGTCGAAGGAGCGCCTGGCGGCCCGGATCGCTCCGGAACTGACGTTGACGATCCGGCTCGGCCCTCCGGCGCGGAGCTGGTCGAGGAGGAGTTCGGTCAGCAGGTAGGGCGAGAGGTGGTTGAGGACGAACGTCGCCTCGATCCCGTCCACGGTCTCCCGCCG
Organism: Marinitenerispora sediminis; assembly: GCF_003336425.1. Taxonomy (GTDB): domain Bacteria; phylum Actinomycetota; class Actinomycetes; order Streptosporangiales; family Streptosporangiaceae; genus Marinitenerispora; species Marinitenerispora sediminis. The sequence continues at coordinate 4,792 of NZ_QEIO01000063.1, forward strand.
GTCCGGGAACATCGCGCCCACGTTGTTGACGAGGACCTTCAGCGGCCCCTCGGTGGCCAGTCGGGCGGCGAGGGCCCGGACGTCGCCCAGCGATGCGAGGTCGGCCGCCAGGAACCGCGGTTCACCTCCGGTCGCGACCGTGGCGATCCGCTCGACCGCGCGGGCACCGCGGTCGGCGTCACGGCCGACCACGGTGACGGCGAGCCCGCGTTCCGCCAGCCCCATCGCGGTCTCCAGGCCGATTCCTCCGGTGCCTGCCGTCACTACCGCCCGCTGTTCCATGTGCGCTGCCCCTCTGCCGCGGCGTTAACCGGATAACTATCCGATCTGGGAGTGCACGCTAGCACAAGCGGATGACTATCCGATTAGGGGGGCGAGGGGAGGCGGTCAACGACGTTTACGCCGCACGCCGAGGGGGTGTCAGCGAGGAGGCCGAAGGCCCTCAAGGAGGATGTCGAGGTAGACCTCGGTCCGCTCCGGGCCATTGCCGCCGGAGCGCACGGCGTGCTCGATACCGCAGAGCAGGCGGCGCACGTCATCGGCCTCGACGTCGCGCCGGATGGCGCCGCTCCGGCGCGCGCGGTCGAGCAGGTGCGCGACGGAGCGGTCGAGCTCGGCCTTCAGCTCCGACGTCTGCGGCTCGTTGTCGCTGGCGGATTCGAGCACCGCGGCGAACCCGGTGTCCCGCAATGCGTGTACCAGGGTGAATCGCAGCAGGCGGTGCAGACCCGCGAGGGCGTCCTCGTCATCGGCCGCCGCCTGCGCCTCCTCGACCAGCTTCTGGAACCGGTCGGCCGACAGCGCCTCCCACAGCGCGTGACGGTTAGGGAAATGCCGGTACACCGTCCCGACTCCCACGCCGGCGAGCCGGGCGATGGCGTTGAGTTGCAGCGAGTCGTCACCGGCGGCCAGCTGTTCTCGGGCGACCTGCAACACCCGGGCACGGTTACGCGCGGCGTCCGCCCGCAACGCCGGCCCCTGCCTGCCTTTCGGTGTCACGGGGCCAGCTTAAGGGGCCCTCCGGTCGTGGCTCGGTGACCGTCCTCGTGGATCAGGCGATCCATGGCCGTGGAGATGCGAGTGCCCGACAAACCGCCGACGCAGGATGGCAGGGCAGCTCCGCCCTCCATCCACGCCCCGCCCCATCGGGCTCGCCCGAGGCATCACCTCAGCAGCACGACGGCTCCTGTCGGATGGACATGACTGCGATGACGTAGGGTAGTGAAGCGGTTCCAAAGTCCTTTGCGACGGGATGGAATACGGTCGCGTTTTGGTAACGGACGCGCTCCATCGCAGGTCGCAAAGTGTCCGCCCCACACGCGTGGGGATGAACCGCCGCGGTACTTCGACCAGATGTGCAGCACGAAGTCCGCCCCACACGCGTGGGGATGAACCGCCGTCCTCGTCGCCTTGATCTTCTGCTGGAGGGTCCGCCCCACACGCGTGGGGATGAACCGTCCACCCGTTCCTTCCACGTGAACACGAACGGGTCCGCCCCACACGCGTGGGGATGAACCGCGGCTGCTGCGGGCGGTGGCGGGGAGTCCCCGTCCGCCCCACACGCGTGGGGATGAACCGTGCGGCCGACCAGCTCGGGGAAGACCCGGCCGGTCCGCCCCACACGCGTGGGGATGAACCGCAGGTGGTGAGCACGCACCGGATGGTGTAGGTGTCCGCCCCACACGCGTGGGGATGAACCGATGTCCTCGACCCGGACCGGGGCAGGGGCCGGCGTCCGCCCCACACGCGTGGGGATGAACCGGAGAACTGACCCATGGCAGGACGCGACGGCTTGTCCGCCCCACACGCGTGGGGATGAACCGGCGGCTCGGGACGTTCGTCCCGGGCCGGTTCCGTCCGCCCCACACGCGTGGGGATGAACCGCCACAGGTGGTGGCTCATGGTCGGATTCCCTTGTCCGCCCCACACGCGTGGGGATGAACCGGGCACGACTGCCCGCGATGCGAGCAGCCCGCCGTCCGCCCCACACGCGTGGGGATGAACCCCCGCGGCGACCGCCGGTCATCCACAGGTCTGCGGTCGGCCTGGCGCCGACGCCAGCGGGCGGCATCCGGGGAGGACCATGGGCCGCTGCGCGCGGCCGCACCCCGCAGGGGGCACAGCAGGGGCCCCGCCCATCGGGCGGGGCTCCGTTTGTGATCTGCAAACCGGATCAGCGCCCGGAGTGGAGCGGGGCGCCGCCGGCGCCCTACCGGGCCTGGCGCTCCCGGGCCCGCTCCTCGGCGGCCTCCCGGACGCGGCCGGGTGGGGACACTTCTGCGCCGTGCGGCCGTCGGTGCGTAGCGTGGTGCTCCCCTTGATGGTCGGAGGTCCTGTCATGGACAAGGAGTTCTTTCGGCTCTATGCCTTGGCCGCGGCCGGGATGCTCGTCGTGCTCTTCCTCGTGTTTGCGGTCATGGAGGAGACCGGGCCGTGGCCCTTCGTCCTGCTTCTGGTCGTCCTCGGGATCGCCGCGGCCGCCGAATCAAGAGGGAAGAGGAAAGGGGGGCCCGGCGACGAAGACGGGACCAGCGACGTGGGTGGGGGCGAATAGCCGTCCGGTCCAGGGGCGCGCCACCTACACTGAGCCGATGTCTCGTCTCGCCCAAGTCGACCTGCCAACCTGCGGAGATGCCGGGTTGAACGTCGCGCCGGTTCCGTCTCACCCAAAGCGTGCGGTGATCGACGTCCCACTCGCCGCGGGTGCGGCCCGCCCGCAGACCACGAGCGTGCGTACGGGACGGGCCTCCCGGTGCGCGGTCAGCTCCGCGGCAGCGCAGCGACCGTGCGCCCCACGCGCGTGGGGACGAACCGTGGCCACGGTGTTGCGGCCCGAGGGGCTACCGGCCGCCGAGTTCGTCCATCGCGGCCGCCGCCTCCTCCCGGAGCGAGGCGTCGGGGTGCTCCAAGAAGCGTTCGATGACCGGCCGGGCGGCAGGTGCACGGGTCGATGACAGGACGAAGAGCACGTAGCCGACCAGTACCGGCCTGAACCCGTCGATGTGCTCCGCCAACGGCTTGACCAGGGCATACGGCAGCTCGTACTGGAGGAGCGCTTCGGACAGGGCGTTCAGGGCGGACTCCCGCACGGTGTCGTCCTGGTCGGTGACCGCCAGTCGCACCAGGCACGACGTCAGCCCTTCGGCGGCCTCCTGGGCGAGTCCGGCCGACCGCAGGAGATCGCCGAGCTCGTCGACGGCGAGGTCCCGCCGGGGAGCATCGGCCGTGCACTGCGGCGTCCACGCCGCGACCGGGCATTCCTGGTTGTCTCCGCACCACGTCACGGTGCGGACCGTATCCCGTCGACGCCGACGCCGTCTTCCTCCTGCCGTCGCGATCCACGGCCCGACTGCCGGGACCCGGAACCGGCTGGCGGTGGTCGCGATCGAGGCCCCCGCCACAGGCCGCCCCGAAGGTCGGCGGCAGGGCGTACGCGTCAGCGGTTACCGTGACCCATGCCACCGACTGACCAAATGGCCAAAATGGTCAGTCTGTCCTATGTTCGAAATGACCGCTCCAGCGAAGGGACGTATCGACATGAGGGACACGGGCCGCAAACCGCGTGCACTTGTGGTGGGACTGGGCATCGCGGGGACCGCCGCGGCCTTGCGGCTGCGCCAGATCGGTTGGGAGCCGGTGGTGGTCGAACGCGCCCCCGCGCGGCGCGCGGGAGGCTACTTCGTCGGCGTGTTCGCCACCGGCGTGGCCACGGCCGGGCGCCTGGGCGTGCTGGAGAAGATCGGCGACCGCAGCTCCCCCGAGGCTGTGGCCTACGAGGTCGACCGCGCCGGAAACCGGAGCAAGGGCATCCAGTACGGCGAACTGCCCGGTAACCCCCGCACGGCGTTGCGTGGTGACATCGAGGGGGCCCTCTTCCAGGCCCTGCCCGAGGACCTGGAGGTCCGGTACAGCACCGTCCCCGTCCACATCGCCCAGGACGCCGACGCCGCGCACGTCACGTTGCGCGACACCGCCGCAGGCACCGAGACCACCGAGGACTTCGACCTGGTCGTGGGTGCCGACGGCATGCGTTCGACCGTGCGCCGCCTGGTCTTCGGCCCCGACGCCAACCACCTGCACGCCCTGAACTACATGATCGCGGTCAGCCTGATGAGCGAGCAGGTCCCCGGGTTCCGGCCCCAGGACGGGCTGACCCTGGCCGAACCGGGCCGCTCGGCCTGGGTCTTCGCCTTCACCAACCACGCCCCGAGCCTGCTCTTCTCCTGGCGCACCGAGGACATCGACGCCGAGTTCACCCGTGCGCCCATCGACTCGGTGCGCGCCGCCTACGGCCCCCAGGCCCCCGGTCCGATCCTGGGTCACCTGATGACCCAGTTCGAGCAGGCCGAGGACTTCCTGTTCGACTCCGTCCACCAGGTGCGGATGAAGCAGTGGCACCACAACCGCGTGGTGCTGCTGGGCGACGCCGCCTGGTGCCTGACCCTGTACTCGGGTATGGGCGCGTCCACCGCCATGGCCGGCGCCGATCTGCTCGGTACCATGCTCCAGAGGCACTCCGGTGACCTGCCCCGTGCCCTGGACGCCTGGCAGAAGCGGCTGTCGCCCTTCATCTCCCACCAGCTCCGGAGCGGGGTCCAGATGCGCCAGCTGTTCACGCCCCAGGACCGTGCCCAACAGCTCCAGAGAAGCGTGTTCATGCGGTTGCGGAACGCGCCGCTGATCGGCCCGGTCCTGAAGAAGCAGATGTCCAACAGCAAGGACTTCAAGATGAAGACCGTAGACATCGCCGCTCCATAAGCGCCCCACCCGTCACTCCGGAAGGAAGAACCCGTGCCCCAGCCGTTCGAGCACGACTCGCCGAAGGCATTCCGGATCCTGAGCGCCGCCCGCGAGCTCTTACTCGAACACGGCATCCGCAAGGTCACCATCGCCGAGATCGCACGCGCCGCCGGGGTGGGCAAGGGCACCGTCTACCTGTACTGGGCCACCAAGGAAGACCTGATCGTGGCGCTGTTCGGCCGGGAGGTCCTCACCGCACTGGACGAGATCGACCGAGCACTGAGCGCGGACCCGGAGCTGGTACGCCCCGGGCGGCTGTGCGCCCTGATCCTGCGCAACATGCTCAACCGGGCCCTGGCCCGGCGCCTGCACTCCGGCGACGAGGACGCGCTGCGGCTGATGGCCCACCACAGCGCGAGCGGCTCGGTCCTGGCTCGGGCCGCCCCCTCGGCCCTGTGCACCGACGTGCTCGGGATCTTGCGCGAGCACGGCCTGGTCCGCGTCGACCGGCCACTGAACGAGCAGTCCTACGCGCTGCACGCACTGCTGGTCGGCTTCATGGCCACCGAGACGGTTGCCTGGTTCGCCGGCCCCGCGATCGAGTCCTCCTCCGACCAGGTCCTGGCCGACGCCGTGGGGCTGCTCGTGGGCCACACCGCCGACCCCGGCCACGAGGCCGTGCGGGCCGCGACCACGCAGGTCCGGACCGTCCTCGGTGAGCTACGCGAGGAGATCACCACTCATCTGGGATGAGGAGTGGAAGGACCATCGGACGGCGCGCCGGTCACCGTCCAACGGGACCGCCCGGGCCTCCGGGCGGTCCGCCTGCTGTGTGAGACGGGAGTGAGGGGCGGGTTACAGCTCCCCGTGCTTCGCGGCAGCGAGGAAGGCGGACCACTCGGCCGGAGGGAGGGTGAGGTGGCCGTGGTGGGGGTACTTGGAGTCGCGCAGGGCGACGGTGGGGGAGGGCTGGCCATACTGGACGCAGTTGTCGGCGCCGGAGCTGTAGCTGGAGGTCCTCCATGGCGCGCTGGCGCACTCCACGCAGTTCACGTTGCCAGCGCTGTAGCTCGACTTGCGCCAGGACAGGGGTACGTCCTTCACGACAGCTCCTTGGTAACGCGGCCGATCAGCTCCAGCGAATCCGACGGGGACAACGCTATCCGGCACAGTCGTCGCGCGGTTTCCTGATAGACGGCTACGTCCCTGGCTTCCTCGATGAAGAGATCAGATGTCTTTCCCTCAACTGCGACGATGACGGGGTCGTCACCAAACTCGTGAATCACGAACGAACTGTCTGCACTGGGATGAAGACCGGCCGAAAACGGCACCACCTGCACCGTGATGTTGGGGCGTGACGCAGCTTCGATAACTTGTCGCAGCTGGCGGGCCATCATCTCGGGGTCCCGGAAACGCCGCAGCGCGGCTTCATCAAGGATCACGTGCAGCTCTGGGGCGTTCGGGCGGGTGAGGACGGCCTGTCGCGCCATCCGTGCCGCCACCTTGGCTTCCGTATCCCGAGGGCTGTCATCGAAGTTGCAGACCTGAATGATCTCGCGGGCGTACTCCGCTGTCTGCAACAGCCCAGGAATCAGTGTCGGCTCGAAGTTGATGATCCTCGACGCCTCTTCCTCCAGAGCGATCTCCGTCTGAGCACCACTGGTGAGCCGCCCGGCGTATGCCTGCCACCAGCCCAGTTCCTCCGAATCCTCAGCCAGAGCGAGCAGTTCGCGTTGTCGGGTCAACGGCACTCCGTACACCTCAAGCAGGCGCTCGGTCTCGTCCGCAGTGACGCCACGCTTGCCCGTCTCGATTCGGCTGATCGTCGGACCGGACATGCCAGCACGTTCGCCTGCTTGATCAGTGCTCAGCCCGGCGTGATTACGCAGGCGCTTGAGTTCGTTACGGAGTCGTCGCGCGCGAACGGTCGATCCGAGCTTCGGGGACATCCCCCACCTCCTCTGCTGGGAGATCAGCTGATCCCAGCCCATCCCTTGTTGCACCATTTGCGAAGAAGATTCAGCGATTCAATTCAATTGAAGCGCTTCCATTAATCGAGAACCATATCTATGGTGAGACTAACGGTCCCCGACTCGTCACGGACCGCGATTATCGACTTCTCCCTTGAGTAACTCACCCATGTTGGGGGCAGCCATGCCTTCTGTCGTCACGATCCACACAAGTCTCGCTACAGTAAGTAGTCGTCGCCGCGACCACCTCACCGCCCTGGCTTCGGCGTTGCAGATGCGCGGCCTCCGCGCCCTCCTCTCCGTCTCCCACGCGCAGTCCCCGATCCTCCACCTCGCCGCGCACGGCCGCCGCGTCGCCGTCGTCGTCGCCCAGTCCCCCACTGGCTGGGTCTTCCTCTGGCCCGGCGCCCAAGTCCCCGCCGACGATGTCGAGTCCGCCGCCCGCCAGCTCGCCGCCTTCGTCCAGCCCCGGCCCGCCTGGCAGCCGCGCCGGGCGCACCTGAGTGCGGTGGCCGCCTGATGCGCGGGAACACCTTCGCGATCAACACCGAGCACGTCCTGCCCGGCACCCCCGCCGGTGTGCGCACCGCCCGTGCCCTCACCACCGCGACACTCGCCGGCCACTATCCCGCACCCGTGGTCGACACCGCCCAGCTCTGCGTCTCCGAAGCGGTGACGAACGCGCTGCGCCACACGCACTCCGGCGACCCCGGCGGGACCGTGGTCCTGCGGCTCTACACCCTCACCCTCGGCGCCTCCCTCTACATCGACGTCCAGGACCAGGGCCCCCTCAAGCCCGACGACCGCCCCCGCGTCAGTGAACACGCCGCCGACTCCGTCGCCGAAGGCGGCCGGGGCCTGTACCTCATCCACGAACTCACCCGCTACTGGATGTACATCCCCGGTAGCGGCCGCGGCTGCCTCTGCCTCACCCTCAGCACCGCGCCCGCCCCGACACCCGCGACCAGCGACCGCGGCCCCCAGGTGGCCGCATGACCCGGCCCCCGAGACCGGCAACGCCCCCGAACTGCACACGTCTGAGACCTCGCCCCACCAACCACCACACTGCCGGCCCTGTCCCACCTCCGTAGCCCCGGGACAGGGCCGGTTCCATGTCCACAGCCGAACAATGCCCCCAAACAATGACCCACATGTGCACACGTATGCACATGAGGTATATGTTGGTGCGCATGTCGATCCCCGGCGTCCTCCGCCACCGCGCCTACCGCCACCTGTTCGCCGCGCAGGTCGTCGCCCTCGTGGGTACCGGGCTCGCGACCGTCGCGCTCGGGCTGCTCGCGTTCGACATCGCGGGCGGGTCCGCGGGCGCCGTCGTCGGCACCGCGTTGACGATCAAGATGGTCGCCTATGTCGCCATCTCCCCCTTCGCGGGAGCGGCCGCCGGGCGGGTGCCGCGCCGGGCCATGCTGGTGGCGCTCGACCTCGTGCGCGGCGGCGTCGCGGTCTGCCTGCCGTTCGTCGACGCCGTGTGGCAGGTGTACCTGCTGATCTTCGTCCTCCAGGCCGCCTCCGCCGCCTTCACCCCGACCTTCCAGGCCACCATTCCCGACGTCCTGCCGGACGAGCGGGACTACACCCGCGCCCTCTCGCTCTCGCGGCTCGCCTACGACCTGGAGAGCCTGTTCAGCCCGATGCTGGCTGCCGCGCTGCTGACCGTCGTCGGCTACCAGCAGCTGTTCGCGGGCACCGCGGTCGGGTTCGCCGCGTCGGCGCTGCTGGTGGTCTCCGTGCTGCTGCCGAAGCCCGCGCCGGCCTCCCGACGGGAGCCCGTGCTGCGGCGGACCACGCTCGGCATGCGGATCTTCGCGGCGACGCCGCGGCTGCGCGCGCTGCTGGCGATGAACCTGGCGGTCGCGGCGGCGACGTCCATGGTGCTGGTGAACACGGTGGTGATCGTCCGCGAGCAGCTGGGCCGTTCCGAGTCCGACGTCGCGGTGGCCCTCGGCTGCTACGGCGCGGGGTCCATGGTGGTCGCGCTGCTGCTGCCGCGCGTCCTCGACCGGGTGGGGGATCGCGCGGTGATGCTGCCGGCCGGGTTCCTGCTCGCGGCGGTGCTGGGCGGATCGGCGGCCGCACTGGCCCTGGCGCCCGCGGCGACGGGCTGGTGGGTGCTGCTCGCGGCGTGGACGCTGCTGGGCGCGGGCACCTCGCTGGTCCTGACCCCCTCATCCCGGCTGCTGCGCCGGTCGGCCGGCGCGGCGGACCGGCCGGCGCTGTTCGCGGCGCAGTTCTCGCTCTCGCACGCCGGCTTCCTGGCGGGGTATCCGGTCGCGGGCTGGCTGGGGGTCACGGCGGGCATGCCGGTGACGCTGGCGGTCCTGGGCGCGGCGGCCCTGGCGGCGGGTGCGGCGGCCGCGCTGCTGTGGCCGAGCGGTGATCCGGTCCGGGTGGCGCACGTGCACCGCAACCTCGCGCCCGGTCATCCACACCTTGTGGACGCGCGTTCCGGCGCGGACGGCGGACGCGCGCACACGCACGACTACGTCATCGACGATGAGCACCCGCGCTGGCCGCGCCGCTCGGACGCCCCGCTGGTCCGATCGGACGCGTGACCTGCGAAGACCGTACCGGCTCCCTGCCAGGGGGGCGGGTGACGGTCAGCGGCTCCACCGTCGGGCGGGAGCCGCCGGGGCCGGGACCGGCGGCGGCACGGGCCTCTTCAGCCCGCTTCCGTGGGCGGGCCCGCCTCAGCGGGGCAGCGCCCCGGCGACGACCGTGGTGACAGCCCTGTGCACCGCGTCCGCCCCGGGCGGGGCGGCCTCCCGGTCGGCGAACAGCAGGTGTGCGGCGCCGATGAGGGTGGGGGCGAGCGTTGCGGGGTCGGCGTCCGGTGCGATGCGGCCGAGGTCGCGCTCGGCGGCGAGGTAGCCGGCGATCCCGGACGCGGCCTCGGTCAGGACGGGGACGCCGCCGGTCGGCCTGCTCTGGCGCAGCCGGGCGCGCAGCTCGTCCCGGAAGGTGACGAGGGCGACGATCGCCACCGCGACCGGGTCGAACAGGTCCGCCAGCGCGTCGGTGAGGTTGCCGGCGACGGTGCCGGTTCCGGCCAGGCCGTGCAGGGCGGCGGTCTGGTGGCCGATCCGGTCGATGCGGGCCAGCACGAGCTCGGCGAGGAAGGCGTCGAAGTCGCCGAAGTGCCGGTGCAGGACGCCCTTGGCGCAGCCGGCCTCGGCGGTGACCGCCCGGCTGGTCAGCGCGTCCGGTCCGGCGCGGAGCAGGATGCGCTCGGCGGCGCCGAACAGCTGCTCCCGTGCGTCGCGCATGGCCACCCCTGTCGGCACCGTGCACCTCTCCCTTCTCCGCTGCTCGCCTGGACCCGCCGATTGGCGGAGTGGGCATGCGCCCACTTATAGTGGGCGCATGCCCACTCTACCTCCGCCTGGTCCGCCTCCTCTCGGCCCGCAGCCGCACCAGCACCGGCGGATGGCCGAGTCGTTCGGCGAGGACGCCGAACGCTACGACCGGATCCGCCCCCGCTACCCCGAGGCCCTGGTGCTGCGGATCATCGCGGCCAGCCCCGGGCCCGAGGTCCTGGACGTCGGCTGCGGCACCGGCATCGCCGCCCGGCAGTTCCGGTCGGCCGGCTGCGCCGTGCTCGGCGTCGAGCCCGACACGCGGATGGCCGAGGTCGCGCGCCGCACCGGGATCGAGGTCGAGGAGGCGACGTTCGAGGAGTGGGACCCCGCCGGCCGGAGCTTCGACGCAGTCGTGGCCGGACAGTCCTGGCACTGGGTCGACCCGGCCGCGGGGGCGGTGAAGGCGGCGCGCGTCCTGCGGCCCGGCGGCCGGCTGGCCGCCTTCTGGCACACCTCCGAGCCGCCGTCCGAGGTGACGGAGGCGTTCATCGCCGGCTACCAGCGGGTGGTGCGCAACCCCGTGGTGGACGTCCAGTCGGCGACGAGGAGGGCTCCGGACGGCTACCAGCAGCTGTTCACCATGGCCGCCGGCAGGATCAGGAAGACGGGCGGGTTCGGGGAGCCCGAGCAGTGGCCGTTCGAGTGGGAGCAGTCCTACACCCGCCAGGAGTGGCTGGAGCAGACGTCCACGTCCGGCGTCCTCACCCGGCTGCCGCCGGACAAGCTGGCGGTGGTGCTGGAGAGCATCGGGGACGCCATCGACGCGTTGGGCGGCAGCATCGTGGTGCGGCGGGGCACGGTGGTGGTCACCGCGGCGCGGACCGGAGCCTGATCCGGCGGCACGGCCGGCCCACCACGGCCGGGTCACCACGGCCATCCCAGCGTCCACCTGGACGGACCCGCGCCAACCAGCGGCACCGGTGACCGGTGACCGCCGAACTCGGCACCCAGCCCCAGCACCGACGGGCGGAACACCACCTACGACGAGCGGGCCCGCGGCTGGTCGGAACGGCCGGAGGAGCACTCCTTGCCGTCCTGGAGGGGCCGGGGGCCGGCCGCTGCTCGGCGGCGGGGCCTGCGGTGCGGCGCCTGCGGGCACCGGGCAGGCCGGAAGTCGGACCCGGCCTCGGGCGTGGTCGCGGGCGTCAGCCCGTCCCCGTCCGGCTGGACCGGTGGCCCCTCCGGGAGCGGATCCGGGACCTCGCGGCCGTCGCCCCGGCGCTACCGCGCGGTGCCCTCGCCGAGCGGGGCCGGAGCGGCCTCGATCAGCGAGAACTCGTTGGGCGGCCACAACGGCCGGACGCTGGTCAGGGTGAAGCCCGCCCGCGCGCAGAGGTCGGTGAACTCGGCCCGGGTGCGTTCCCGGCCTCCGAGGTTCACCAGCATGTTCAGGTCGTTGAGGTACATGAGTGGCGGGACCGAGGAGTCCACGGTGGCGGGCAGCACGGGCTCGATGATCAGCAGCCGGCCGTGGTCGGGAACCGCCCGGCGGCAGTGGCCCAGGATGCTGGCCGCGCGGTCGTCGTCCCAGTCGTGCAGGACGCTCTTGAGCAGGTAGAGGTCGCCGCCACCGGGGACGGCGGCGAAGAAGTCCCCGCTCTCCACGGAGCAGCGCTCGCCGACGCCCGCGCGCCGCAGCGTCTCCTCCGCCTGGGCGAGCCCCTCGCGGGTGTCGAAGACGGTCCCGCGCAGGGCCGGGTACGCCCGCAGGATCCCGGCGAGCAGGGTGCCGTCGCCGCCGCCCACGTCCACGACGGCCCGGAACCGGCCGAAGTCGTACTGCTCCGGCAGCCCCTCGGCGGTGGCGCGCGTGATGTCGCTCATCGCCGTGTTGAACCGTGCGGACAGCTCGGGGTTCTCGCCGACGTAGGTGAAGAAGTCCGTGCCGAACACCCCGTCGAAAGCCGGACGGCCGGTCCGGACGCTCTCTTCCAGGTGCTCCCAGGCCCGCGTCAGGGCGGGGTCGGTGAGCATCAGCACGAACGCGTGCAGGGAGCCGGGCCGGTCGGCCCGGAGCAGGGAGCCGCCCGCGGCGAGCGAGAAGCGGCCCGGACCGCTCTCGGCGAGCAGGTCCAGCGCGGCCAGCGCGCGCAGCAGCCGGAGCATGGCCTGGGCGTCCGCGCCGCACTCCTCCGCCAGGGCATCGGCGGTCATTTCACCGTCGCCGATCCGGTCCATCACCCGCAGCCGAGCGGCGGACGCGACCGCCTGTGCGGCCATGAAGCCGCACGCCAGGTGGAACACGGTGCCGCGTGCCGGCAGCGCCGCGGTGGCCGGGGCGGCTGGGTCCTGGCTCGGCTCCATGAGGCGTCCTCGGAGATGTGGGCCGACCGCCAGGCATCTGCTGGAGGTCGGCCGGCGGCCGGTCGCTTCGACCCTACGTCGATCACGCACCGGGGACGATGACCTCCGCGTCCGTCCGCCGTGTCGCGGATGCGAGCGGCACCGAAGCGGTGCTCCGCGTGCGGGCCACCGATCGCAGACGCGGGAACGCCGCCCGCACCCCCTTTCCGGGGCGCGGGCGGCGTTCGGTGCCGTCGGATGACGGAGGTCAGGCCGCGGTCTGCGAGGAGCCGGGGGCCGCGTCGTCGTCGGTCGGGTCGGCCTCGCCCGTCTCGCTGTTGGCCAGCCAGTCCTCCCACGAGCGCTGCCAGTATCCCCACCCGTTGTCGACCTCCAGCTCACGGGTCGTGCCGGTGACGATGTAGGGGTCGCCGATCAGGGTGTTCTCGTAGAACCAGCGCGAGTCCTCCAGGCTCATGTTCGTGCAGCCGTGGCTCACGTTGTCGATGCCGAGCGAGGTGTTGCCCTCGGAGGTGTGCGCGAACTCGCCGCTGTTGGAGAACCGGACGGCGTAGGCCACGGTGAGCTTGTAGGCGCCGGGGGAGTCCTCGGGGATGCCGATGGTCGCGGAGTCCATGACGTAGTCGCGGTGCCGCTCCATCGTCAGGTGGACGCCGCTGGTGGTGCGGAACTCCGGCCGGCTGCCGTCGCCGTTACTGATGGGGAAGTCCTGGATCTGCTGGCCGTCGCGCTCCACCAGCATGCGGTGCGTGTTGTTGTCGACCCGGCTGATCTGCGAGCGTCCGACGTCGAAGCGCAGCTGGTAGTTCTTCACCCCGTACACGCCCTCGGCGGCCAGCACGCCCGCGAAGCGCATGTCGACGACCACCTCCTGGTTCGGCTCCCAGTACTCCTCCGTGCGGAAGACGACGCGCTGGTCGCCGAACCAGTTCCACGCCCCCACGGCCGGCTGCTCCGAGCGCAGCGTCATGGCCGCCTCGACCTGGGCCTTGTTCTGCACCGGCATGTCGAAGTCGATGATGATCGGCATGCCCACGCCGACCTCGTCACCGCTGGCGGGGAAGTTCGACTTCAGCTCCAGGCGCTGCCCCTCGGTGGCGGGCAGGGTGGCGAAGGAGCTGACGACCTCGCTCGCCTCGCCGTCCGGGTTCTCCACGTTGGCGGTCACGGTGATGTCGCTGCCCGGGGGCAGGGTCCAGTCGCTCGTCCACTCCGTCTTGGCCTCGTTGAGCGTGCCGGTGATCGCGTGGACGCTCGCCGGGTCGCCGTTGCCGGCGGCGTCGGCCTCGGCGTCGTCGGAGGAGCGCTGCACCGTGACGTCGGTGATGGTGCCGCCCTCGGCGGCGACGACGATCGGCAGGTCCGGACGCACCTCGTCGGAGCCGTCGGCAGGGGTGATCGTCACGTTGACGTCGTTTCCGGCCGTCTCGTCGCTGGACGTCTGCGCGTCGGCGCCGGCCGAGCAGCCGGCGCTCAGGACGAGGGCCGCACCCGCCAGCACACCTCCCAGCCGGAGGAGGATCGGGGATCGGGGGGTATCCAGCACGAGAGCGACCTCCAGTGTCCGGCTCGGCCCGCACCCAGCGCAGACGTGGGGGACTGAGCGGCGAAGGGGGAAAGGAAGGGGTATTGGCCGTATGGGCGAATAGCGCGACCGACGCCAATGGCAACGCATTCTAGCGGTCTGCGCAGGTTGCTACCTGACCGATGCCCGACCGTTCGTGGCCATCGGTCCGACATGTGCCCGGCCTCCCTGCGGAGCACGGCGGCGGGCCTCGGTCGTATGCCCGGCGACGTGCCGGAGGGCGCGTCACTCCGGCCGCGCCGGCAGCTCGGCCGTGATCTCGGTGGGGCCGCCCGGCGGACTGTGCACGCGGAACCGGCCGTCCAGCGCCGCAACCCGCCGCGCCAGTCCGGACAGCCCGCCGCCGCGCGGATCGGCGCCGCCGACACCGTCGTCCTCGATCCGCACGCCGATCGCGGCAGCCCCCGGTTCCTGGGTGACGCGGACGCTGATCACCTCGGCGCCGGAGTGCTTGGCCGCGTTGGTGACCGCCTCGCGCACCACGAAGTAGACGGCCGTCTCGACCTGCCGCGCCGGGCGCTCCGCCAGCCGGCAGTCCACACTGACCGGGATGCCGGAGCGTTCGGCCACCCCGCGAAGGGCGGTCTCCAGCCCCAGTTCGTCCAGGGTGGCGGGGTAGACCCGCCACGCCACCTCGCGCAGCTCGGTGAGGGCCTGCTGGGCCTCGTCGTGTGCCTGCTGCAGCAGGTCCGCGCCGCGGCGCGGGTCGGTGCCGCGCCGGAGGCGGCCGAGCAGCATCGCCAGCGCGACGAGGCGCTGCTGCACGCCGTCGTGCAGGTCGCGCTCGATGCGGCGGCGCTCATCGTCGACGGCCGCCACCACTCCGGCGCGGCTCTCGGTCAGCTCGGCGACCCGCTGCTCCAAGAGGTCCTGCCGGCTGGGGCCGAGCAACCAGCGCGCGAGCGCGCGCTCCATGCCGACGAGTCCGACCGTGCCCTGGACGCTGAGGTACATGAAGACCACGCCGACGACGATGATCGCCGGGTCGTTGCCGTCGAGGACGTTCAGCGGGGAGACCGCGAGGTAGAGGCCGCCGGGGAAGACCGCGAGGACGAACCCCCCGAAGATCCCGACCGGCCAGCGGGCGGCGAGGTAGCCCAGCGAGCGGACGGTGCCCGGGCGGCCGGCGATCTGCCGGTCGAAGCAGGCGGCCAGCCGGGCGCGTTCCACGGCGACCAGCGCGGCGGTCGAACGCGCCGCCGCGCGGCCGAGGAGGCGGCGGGCCGGGCGCCAGAAGGCGAGCGGCGACAGCACGAGCGCGCCGGCGCCCAAGAGCAGGACGAACCCGATCTCAACCACCGCCAGGGCGGCTCCCAGCACCGCTCCGACAGCGGCGAGGCCCCATGCCCGTGCCAGTTGGGCGAGCGGGATCCGCGGCGCCGACCGCACCGCTGCGGCAGGGCCCGGGGCAAGGGCGAACGTGCCGCCTGTCGTGAGTTCGTCGTCGCGCACACCGGGGACGGTAGTCGGTGGACGCGGCGGCGCGTACTGCGGTTTTCCGTACGGATCGGCTGCGGATACCGGCGCCCGATCGGGCCGTTGGCCGGATGGGCGCGCCGCCGCGATCTCCGTACCGTTGCGGAGCACGGCCGGCGGCTCGGACCCGTCCGGCCCGCCTGGGCGGCCTGTCGATGTGTCGACTCGTCGGCGGACCGATTCACCGACCTGCGGACTCGCCGACCCGCCCACGCTCGCGGCACGGTGCCGGCGGGCGTCCACACACACCATTCCACGGAGTCGCCACGTGTCCGTACTCACCCCGTTGGCCACGGCCGCCCCCCAGGACGAGGGCGGTCTCGTCTCCTGGGTCACCTCGCTGATGGAGGCCCTCGGCGGCCCCGGCGCGGCGATCGCCATCGCCCTGGAGAACATCTTCCCGCCGATCCCCAGCGAGGTGATCCTGCCGCTGGCCGGGTTCACGGCCAGCCAGGGCGGCATGAACCTGGGGGCGGCCATCGCCTGGACCACCCTGGGGTCGGTGGTCGGCGCGCTGGTCCTGTACGGCCTGGGGGCGCTGCTGGGCCGGGACCGGATGCGCGCCATCGCCGCCTGGATGCCGCTGGTCAAGGTCTCCGACATCGACCGGACCGAGGCGTGGTTCCGCCGGCACGGCGTGAAGGCGGTGTTCTTCGGGCGGATGGTCCCGATCTTCCGCAGCTTCATCTCGATCCCCGCCGGGATCGAGCGGATGCGCCTGACGACCTTCCTGGCGTTCACCACGCTCGGCAGCCTGATCTGGAACACGGTCTTCGTGCTGGCCGGATACCTGCTCGGGGAGAGCTGGTGGCTGGTGGAGGAGTACGCGAGCGTGTTCTCCAGGGGCGTGGCGGTCGCCATCGTCCTGGCGGTGGGGGTCTTCGTCGCGGTGCGGCTGCGCGCCGCCCGGCTCCGCAGGCGCGATCGCCGGGACGGCGGACACCGGGCGCCCTGACCGCGGGAACCGGAACGGCACCGCCTGCCCCCAAGGGCTGGTCGGCGGTGCCAGCCAGGTGCACGTCGAGCTCGGGCAGCGGACTCGGGCAGCGGAAGAACCAGGTCCCGGTGGACCCCGAGCGGCCGATGAGGGCGACCGCCCCGAGGGCCGCCGTCCGAGGGGCGGTAGACGGGGGCGGCCCCGCACCGGCGTCCTGCCTCGTCCGATCCGCTCGGCCGCCCCGCACGACGGCCTGCGGCGAAGCCCGCTCCGCCGCCGTTCCCTTCCGGATCCGGACACCGGCCTCTAGGCTCGACCGCGTCACCCCCGCCGCACCCGAGGAGAGGCATGAGCGCCGTCGGCAGATGGAGTCTGGGCATCGGCGCAGGGCTCCTGGTGGTGGCGGTGGCCGCCCGGATGCTGGACCTGATCCCGGTCACGGTGATCGCCGGCATCCTGGGGCTGATAGGAGTCGGAATGGCGGGATACGACGCGGCCTACGAGCTGCTGGACAGGGCCCGGCGGCGCCGACGGTGAACCGGGGCCGCTCCGGCGCGCGAGCCCCCGGAAGGCCGGCCGGCCTCAGCCGCTCCGGGCCGCCTCCGGCGCCCGGTGCCGAGATTCGTGCGGGCCCACCTATCGGCGGCGAGGAGACGGGACGTATCCGGCGTCATTCGAGGCCGGTTTCTTCGGAACCCCGCCTTCGGAGCAGAATCACGCACCCGCACTCCGCGTGACTATCATCACATAGAGCGCTGCCGTCGGATCCTGTGGTCATCCTCCTCAGACCCCGTTTCCTCAGCCCCGGGGACGGCGCCGCTTCGGGGAGCCTGGTGAGGGTGACAGGTCCCCTTCCCCCGGGCCTCCTTCCCCACCCCGAAAGATGAGCATGACCGAGGAGGCCCGCTGCGAGAAAAGCGCCGGCCTGCCTACCTCCACATGCTGCTGGTCGGCGTCCTGTTCCTGCTTCTCATGCTGATCAAGTTCCAGGACCCCCTCCCCACATTGCGAACGCCCCTGGTGATCGTCCTCAGTGTGGCGCTGGCCGTGAGCGCCTTCCTTCTGGGGGGTAGGACCCTGAAGAAGAACTGACCGCCACGGGAAGGGGCCGGGGGTCCGCGACGCGCGGGTCTCCTCGCCCCCGCCTCCCGTCCGTTGCCCATTTCGGCCTTATCTTGGCTGCCCCCTCTACCTGGTCTGCCCCCTACCTCGACACTGCGGCCGACATCCGGCTGGACCAACGGCGCGGCCCGCATGGAAGAAGGAACGAGGACGGATGATCGACCCCGAACGCGCCGCGGCCGACACTCCCGGATGCCGTGGCGGCGGGATCTTCCTGGACAGCGCCGGCTCGTCGCTGCCGCCCCGCGACGTGCTGGAGACCGTGATCGGCCATCTGCGCAGGGAGGCGGAGGTCGGCGGCTACCGGGCCGCCCGGGAGCGCGCCGACGACCTGGAGGAGGGGTACGGCGTCTTCGCCGAGATCCTCGGCTGCGCGCCGGAGGAGATCGCCTTCACCGACAGCGCCACGCGGTCCTGGCTGTCGGTCTTCAACGCGGTCCCGCTCGCCGCGGGGGACCGCGTGCTCATCACGGAGGCCGAGTACGCCGGGAACGCCATTCCCATCCTGCGCAGGGCGGAGTCGGTCGGAGCGGGCATGGACGTGGTCCCGTCCACGCCCGAGGGGGACGTCTCGGTCGAGGCGCTGGAGGGGATGCTCGACGAGCGGGTGAAGCTCGTCTCGCTCGTGCACGCGCCGACCAACGGCGGGCTGCTCACTTCGGTGCGCGCGGCGGCGGCCGCGGCGCGCCGGGCGGGGGCCTACGTGCTCCTCGACGCGTGCCAGTCGCTCGGCCAGGTCCCCGTACGGGCCGACGAGCTCGACGTCGACTTCATCACGGGAACCGGCCGCAAGTGGATGCGCGGCCCGAGGGGGACCGGGTTCCTCTACGCGCGCCGGGCCGTCCTGGACGGTCTCGTCAAGGACAGCGTCGACCTGCACGGCGGCACCTGGGCGGAGCGGGGGCTGGCCGTCGCCCGCGACGACGCCCGGGTGTTCGAGCTGTGGGAGGCGAGCATCGCGGACCGGCTCGGACTGGTCGCCGCCGGCCGCTACCTGCTCGACCTCGGCGTTGACGAGGTCCACGCGGCCGTCCGGGCGGTGAGCGGCCGGTTGCGGACCGGATTGGCGTCGATCGCCGGGGTGCGGGTGCACGACATCGGGGTGGCGCACTCGGGGATCGTGTCGTTCAGCGTCGACGGGGTGCCCGCGCCGAAGGTGGCGGAGCTTCTGGTGGAACGCGGGGTCACGGTGACCGTCAGCCGCAGGGCCTCGACCCGTATCGACATGGAGCGGCGCGGCCTGGCCGAGGTGGTCCGGGCGTCTCCGCACTACTTCGTCTCGCCCGCGCAGGTGGACGCGGCCCTGGAGGTGGTCGAGGCGGTGCGGGGGTGAGCGGGTGAGGGGCGGCCGGCGCGGGCTCCGGTGGCAGCGGCCGCCCTCACTCCGGCACCGCGGCCAGCACGGCCGCGCCCCGGGGGGATATCCGGTAGCCGGTGCCGAGCGACTCGGTGAGGCCGAGGTCCTTGAGCCGGCGTACCCGGCGTTTGAAGACGTCGGTGGGGACGCCCTGCCGGGCGGCGAGGTCGGCGGCGCGGGTGCCGGGGTGGGCGGCGATCAGGCGGAGCGTGCCGGCGGTCCACGGCCGGTCCGCCGCCCGGTCGGCGCGGGCCAGCCGCGCGCGGACGTCACCGAGCTCCGCGGGGTCGAGGTCGGCGTGCTCGCGCAGTGCGACGCGCGGGTCCGGGCCGGCGAGGTGCAGCCGGATCCGGTGGAGGTCGCCCCGGCCGTTCGCGGCCACCCACGCCAGGAGGCCGGCGGCCGAGTCGTACCCGGCGGCCCGCGCCTGCGTGTCGGTCACGTCCGCCTCCCGCACCACCTCGACCGCGTCGATCCCGATGACGCCGACCGCCGTGCGCAGCGTGCCGCCCGGGCGCACCCGCGCCCGCTCCCAGCGGCGGAAGGCCAGGGTGACCGTACCGTCCGCGATGCCGTCGAGGATGTGCCGTTGGAAGAGCATGCGTTCCCGTTCCGGTCAGGTCAGGTCAGGCCAGGTCAGGTCACCGCTTGACCCCGACGCCCGCCGCGCCGTGCACCCGGCCGAGCAGCGGCGCACCGGCGTGGTCGGCGGGGTCCGCCCGCCACGCGGGGATGTGGGTGAGTCCGGGTTCCACCAGGTCGAAGCCCGCGAACATCGCCCGCACGGCCTCGATCGGACGGTAGCGGATCGGGTTGGCGCTGCGCGCGTAGATCGCGGTGATGTCGGACGACTGCTCGGTCATCCCCTCGTCCGTGGCGTGTGACAGCGCGAGGCGGCTGCCGGGACGCAGGCGGTCCCGGTAGGCGGCGACCACACCGGCGGGGTCGTCCTCGTCGGGGACGAACTGGAGCACCGAGAGCAGCAGCACGGCGACCGGCTCGGAGAAGTCGATGAGTCGACGTGTCTCCGGGTGGTCGAGCACGCTTTGGGCGTCCCGGAGGTCGGCGTGCACGACTCCGCAGCCGGCGTCACCGCGCAGGATCTCGCGGCCGTGGATAGTCGCGGCCTCCTCGTTGTCGACGTAGACCACACGGGCGTCCGGGTGCACGGCGCGCGCCACCTCGTGGACCGGCCCCTCGGTGGGGATGCCCGCGCCGAGGTCGAGGAACTGGCGGACTCCGGCGCGCGCGCAGTAGTCGACAGCGCGGCGCAGGAACAGGCGGTTGGCCCGCATGATCAGCGGCGTCTTGGGGAGCAGGGCGATGACCTGGTCGGCGAGCTCGCGGTCGACCGGCAGGTTGTGGGTACCGCCCAGGTAGTAGTCGTACATGCGGGCGGCGCTGGCCTTGGTGGCGTCGATTCCGGCGGGAAGGGCGTCGGGCGTGGTCATGCTGCGCTCCAGGAGGTCGGGGCGGTCAGGGGCGGCCGGCCGGGCGGGGCGTCCCCACCCGGCCGGCGGCCGCGGCGGCGGGGAGCGGGGTCAGGTGGCCGCGGCCGCACGCGCCGGCGGCGCGAAGCTCGGCTCCTCGTTGCGGACCAGCCGGTCGGTGCCGCTGGCGCTGACCCAGCTGCCGGGGTCGTCGAGGATCGCGGCGTGCAGGGCGGGGTCGGCGGCGAAGGCGTCGAGCGCCTCGCGCTGGCCGACACCCTGGCGGACCAGCGCGTCGGCACCGGCCTTGCGGCGGCGCCACGCCTCGTGGGGCTCGGTGGCGGGCAGCAGCCGGGTGGGGACCTTCTGGCCGAGGAGCAGGCAGTCCACCCCTTCCAGACCGTAGAAGGTGGGTGCCGCCGACTCCAGGAAGCCGCGGGTGACGGCGTCGCGGAACCGCAGCGGCGCGCCGGTGGCGAACGCGTCGAGCAGGGGGCGCAGCCCGGAGACGTCGGACCGCTCCCGCGCGTCCCGCCAGAACGGGGTGTCGAGCCGGTCATTGAACCGGTAGTGCAGGGTGAGGAACCACCGCATGGCGTCCCACTTCTGGGCGAGCGCCTGGTTGACGACGTCGCGGGCGCACGGCTCGGACCAGGAGGCCGGCAGCGAGCTGACGAGGGCGAGGATCTCCAGGGTGATCATCATGAGCCCGCTCGACTCCAGCGGCTCCACGAACGCGTAGGAGTTGCCGACGCCCATCACGTTGCCGCGCCACGCCTCGTGGTGGCGGCCCACCCGGAACCGGACGAACCTCGGCTCGGTGACCCCGGGAGCGCTGCGGGCGAGTTCGGCCGCCGCCTCCTCGTCGGAGAGGGCGCCCGAGGCGAAGACGTAGCCGAGGTGGTCGCTCTCGGGGGTGGGGATCGTCCACCGCCAGCCCGCGTTCATGGTGGTCGCGGTGGTGTAGGGCTTGAGGACGCCGCCGTGGTCGACGTTGCCCGTCACGGCGGAGTCGCAGAACAGGCTGTCGGCGTAGCTGGTGAACGGGGTGCCGAGCGCCTTGCCGAGCAGCATGGAGCGGAACCCGGTGCAGTCCACCCAGAAGTCGAACTCCAGGGTCTCGCCGTCGGTGGTGCGGACGTGGTCGATCCAGTCGTCGGCCGACTTCACCACGTCGGCGAGCCGGGCCTGGACGTGGCGGACCCCGCGCCGTTCGGCCAGTTCGGTGAGGTAGCGGACGAACCGCTCGTTGTCGAGGTGGTAGGCGTAGGGCAGCCGGTCCAGGAGGGTGGCGTAGCGGTCGCCGAGCCGGAACACCGGGACCCGGTCGGCGCGCATGTAGAGCGACTGCAGCGTGAACGCGTTGATGTCGCCCTGCTCCCGGAGCGAGCCGAGGATGCCCACGGAGTTGGCGTTCCAGTCGAAGGGCGCCATGAAGCCGTCCGGGTTGGCGCCCCAGTCGAACCGGATGCCCATCTTCCAGGTCGGGCGCACCCGCTCGTACAGCTCGGCCGGGTCCACGCCGAGGTAGTGGTGCAGGAACGGCACCATCGACGGGGTGGTGGCCTCGCCGACACCGATGATGGGCATGCTGGGCGACTCGACCAGGGTGACGTCGAGCCACGGCCGCTTGGCGCGCAGCGCGAGCGCGGTCAGGTAGCCGGCCGTGCCGCCGCCGATCACGCCGACGCTGCGGATCGCCCGCGGGTCGGCGCTGTCGGGACGGGGCAGGTCGTCGACGAGCCGGCGCCCGCCGTGCTCGTGGTCGGCGAGCAGGTCGGCCATGGCGGCGACCTCCCCGCTTCCCGGGGTGGTGCCGTGCGTCGCCCACGCCCGCACGGCGGCGGCGTCGGCGTCGGAGGCGCGCGCGATCACTTCGTCGAGCACGCGGCGGCCGCGGCCGCCGTCCGAAGGAGTACTGGGGGCCATGCTGGTCCTCTCGGTGTCGTCCGGTCCGGTCGGGGTGGCGTCGGTCGGGTCGGGCCGGCGGCCGAGGAGCGGGGCGGCCATGGCGGTGGAGACCAGGGCCATGATCACGAGCATGGTGAACAGCGTCGTGTCGATGACCCCCAGCGTGAGCCCGACGTTGAGCACGATGAGTTCGGTGAGGCCGCGGCAGTTCATGAGGCCGCCGACGCACACGGCGTCGCGGCGGCCCATGCCCATGGCCCGGGCGGCCACGCCGGCGGCGATGAGCTTGCCGCCGCACGCCACCACCAGCACGAGCAGGCACCAGCCCCACAGCACGGGGTCGGTGCCGAGCGCCGTGATGTCGGTGCGCAGGCCGCTGAGCGCGAAGAAGACGGGAAGAAGCAGCGGGCCGAGCAGCCCGGTGCCCTCGTGGACCCGGCGGGCGAGCGCGGAGTCGGCGGGGATGACCACGCCGAGCAGGAACGCGCCGAAGATCGCGTGCACCCCGCTCCACTCGGCGGCGGCCGCGACCACGAAGAGCGCGACGAGCGCGGCGGGCAGCCCCACGCGGCGGTCCCAGGCGGGGGCGCGGGCCAGGCCGCGGCCGAGCAGGAGCAGGGCGGCGGCGAGCAGTGCCGTGGCCACGATGGTGACGCCGATCCCCGCGGCGCTGCCCGCACCGCTGAGGGAGAGCACGACGGCGAGCAGGCACCAGGCCGTGACGTCGTCGACCATCGCGCACGTCATCGCCAGCGTGCCCACCCGGGTGCCCAGCCAGCCGGAGTCCCGCAGGATCCTGGCGAGCACCGGCAGCGCGGTGATGCTGAGTGCGACCCCGATGAACAGCGCGAACGGCACCACCGCCACTCCGTCTGGCGCGAACCGGCCGTGGACAGCCACGGCGAGCACCACCCCGCACAGCAGCGGGACGGCCATGCCGACGTGGCTGACCACGAGCGCCGTGCCGCCGCTGCCGGCGAGCGCGCGGGGACGGAGTTCCAGACCGGCGACGAAGACGAACAGGACGACGCCCAGCTGCGCCACGACGTCGAGGGTGCCGACCACCTCGGCGGTGAACACGTGGTCGCCCGCCCCCGGCCAGACCGTCTGGAGCAGGGAGGGGCCGAGCACGATGCCGCCGGCGATCTCGCCGATCACGGGCGGCTGGCCGAAGCGGAGGGCCAGCGCGCCGAGCGCACGGCACACCGCGATGACGACGGCGACCGCGAGCAGCGTGCGGGCCAGGAGCGGCAGCGCCGGGAGGGCGGGACCGGCCGTCTCGCGCCAGGCCGCGTCACCGACGGAGAGCAGCACCGCCGCGGTACCGGCGACCGGCGCCACCACGAGCGCGGTGTAGACGGCGACGGCCCGGTACCGGGTCCGCCGGGCGGCGACGGGCGGTGCCGCCCCGTTCACGACGCCGCCGCGCGGTCGAGGACGCGCTGCCGGCGCCGGGCGCTGAGCCGGGCCATCGTCATGACCTGGCCGAGCATCGCCTCCAACTGGCCGGCGGCGGCGGGCTCCACGGGCCTGCCGTCGTCGTCGAGCCCGGCGCGGGCGCCGGCCAGGGCCACACCGAGCGGGGTGGGCCAGCCGCGCAGCGCGTGGGCGACGGTCCGCAGGGTGCTCAGCGTGGTGCCGGCGCCCTGCTCGCCGAGCGCGACGGAGACGCAGCCGACACCGCGCCCGTCGAGGAAGGGGCGCGGCGCGTCGGCGAGGTCGTTGACGAAGTCGAGGGCGTTCTTCAGCAGCCCGGAGACGGTCCCGTGGTAGGCGGGCGAGACGAGCACCACGCCGTCGGCCTCAGCGAGGGCCGCGAGGTAGCGGTGCTGCTCGGGGCCGCGGTCCGGGTGTCCGGGACGGTAGATCGGGAATTCCAGCTGCGCTCCCGTGAAGACCGTGGCCGCAGCGCCCATGAGCACGCATCGGTCGGCGCTCCAGCCGGCGATGCGGTCGGCGCGGGAGCCTCGGCTCAGTGAGCCGCTGAGGAAGACGATGTTCGGCACCGCCGTTGCCATGGTTCCTCCGTAGCTGTCTCAGGTGGCCCGGCGGGGCCGGGTGGGGGCGGTCGGGTGGTGGAGGGGGCGTGCCGGCGCG
>NZ_QEIO01000064.1 GCF_003336425.1 Marinitenerispora sediminis
GAGCCGCCGACCAGCCCTGACCCTCTCCAAGCCGCGGCTCGAAGGGGTGAATCGCCGGTGAACAGGCTGGCAACGTCTCCACACGTGTTCACCCCCGCGGGTCGGGCTGACTCACCGATTTCGACAGGTAACCCATAGTGGCACGCGCGCCCGCTCCGCCTCCGGCCGACCGGGGGGAATGCCTCGGGCGCCCGCCCGGGTGGCCGGGACCGTCCTCCGGCCGGCCCCGGAGCGGTCCCGGCCGGCCCCGGAGCGGTCCCGGAGCGGTCCCGGCGGGCCCGCGCGGACCGCCCGGTCTCGGGCGCGGGAGCCCCTTGATCAGCGGCGTTGCGCGCGAGGAGCAGCACCGGTGTCACCCCCGCCGAGCCACCCTCAAGCACCCCCACGTATCCTGACCGTGGATAAGAAGTCCATAGCCGCGACGCTCACCCCGTCACCGCACCACCTGCCCCACGAGTGATCCCACCGCACTTCTCCCAGCGCCGTGACCCTCGCGCATCGGACGCTCGGCGGAGGGGTCGCCGCGCACGTCAAAGCGGCCTGAGTCCGACGTGCGACCAGCACGTCGCCGGGGAGTGATCTCATGTCCGACGTCCCCACCGCGCCGGCTTCCGTACGTTTCCACCCGTCCGTGCTCCCCTCGGGCGGTGCCCACCCGACCATCGAACTTCCGGCGAATTCCATGGAAGACAGCCCGTCACTGCCGCCCGGCGGCCACGACTCGCCGCAGCGGCGCCGGTTCCCGGGACTGGCCAACCAGATCAAGCACGCCCGACGCTTCGTGGAGCGGCAGCTCGGCCCCTCGCCCCAGGCGGCCACGGCGACCCTGCTGACCAGCGAACTCGCGACCAACGCCGTGACGCACAGCGCGTCGGGCGGTCCCGGCGGGAAGTTCGAGGTCGCGGTGTACACCGCCGACGGCTGGGTCCGGATCGAGGTCCGCGACCTGGGCAGCCCGGAGCAGCCGCGTCCCCAGCACAAGGACCCCTACGACATCACCGAGCACGGTCGCGGCCTCGACCTCGTCGAGGCCCTCGCGGTGAAGTGGGGCAGCGAGTCGCGGCGCGACGGCCTGGGCCGGCTGGTCTGGTTCGAACTGACCTGGGAGGACGACGACCCGCTGCCGGGATCGTGAGCACCGCGGGCGGCGGCGCCCGCCGCCGTCCGGACGTGACAGGGGGCCTCCCGCACGGGAGGCCCCGGTGGCGTGGTCGGCGGTGTCCGGCGTGCCGCCGGTCGTCGTGGCGCCCTGCGCTCAGCCGGCCTCCCCGGCGGAAGGGGCCGGCGGAAGCCGGTACCTCTCGTACAGCTCGCGCGCGTAGTCCTTGGCGTCCTGCGACGGCTCGTCCCCGAGTTCGGCGCGGACGAGGTCGTCGAGATCGGTGCTGATCGGATCCATACGAACAGAGCTTGCCCAACGTGAGCACCGCGTAACAAGTCGAATCGCCGCCGATTCGGTGCCGCGGCCGCCGTTCCGCTCGCTACCGCGCCCCGCCGGCGCGCGGGGCGCCGCCCCGGCCCCCGTGAGGGGACCCGGGGACGGCGCCCTGTGCGGCTCCGCGGGTCACACCTGCTCGGCGGCCCGGTCCTCCCGCTCGCCGCGCGCGGCCTCGATGCGGGCCGCGCGGCGCTCCTCGCGGCGCGCGGCACGGCGCTCCTTGCCGGCCTCGGCCATCGTGTAGAGCACCGGGACCAGGATCAGCGTGAGCAGCGTGGACGTGACGAGCCCGCCGATGACCACCAGCGCCAGCGGCTGCGAGATGAACGCGCCGCCGCCGGTGATGCCGAGCGCCATGGGCGTCATCGCGCCGATGGTGGCGAGGGCCGTCATGAGGATCGGACGCAGCCGGTGCCGGGAGCCTTCGACGACCGCCTCACGCAGCTCCATGCCCTCGGCGCGGTACTGGTTGATCAGGTCGATCAGCACGATCGCGTTGGTGACGACGACGCCGATCAGCATGAGCAGGCCGATCATCGCCGCGATACCGAGCGGGGTACCCGTGACGAACAGCAGCCCCAGCGCGCCGGTGGCGGCGAACGGGATCGACACCAGCAGGATGAGCGGCTGGATCAGGCTCTTGAACGTGGCCACCATCACCAGGTACACGATCGCGACGGCCGCCAGCATGGCGAGCCCCAGCTGCCCGAACGCCTCGGTCTGGTCGGAGCTGACGCCCCCGATGGACGCGGTCGCGCCCTCGGGCAGGTCGAGTTCGTCCAGGGCCGCGGCGAGGTCCGCGGTCACGGCGCTCAGGTCGTCGGCGGTCGGCGTCGCCGAGACGGTGGCGCTGCGCACGCCGTCGGTCCGGCTCAGCTCGGGGGCCTGGAGGACCTCCTCGACGTCGGCGACCTCGGAGAGCTCGACCCGCCCACCGGTCGGCGTGGCGATCTCCAGCTCCTCCAGCTCGGCGACGCTGTCCGGAGCGTCCTCGACCCGCACCACGATGTCGCGCTCGACGTCGTCCACGGTGGCGGTTCCGACGCCGGTGCCCTGGAAGGCCGCGGTGACGGCCTGGCCGATCTGGCCCTCGGTCAGGCCCTCGTCGGCCGCGCGCCCGCCGTCGACCCGGACCTCCAGCGCCGGCTGCGCGGCGGCGACGCTGTTGGTGACGTCGGCGGCACCCGGGATGTCGCGGACCGCGGCCTCGACCTCGTCGGCCGCCTCGGCCAGCGTCTCGCTGTCCGACGCCTCGATCCGGACCTCCAGCGTGGAGCCCCCCATGCCGCCGGTCTCGTCGACGCGCGGCTCGGCTTCGGTGTCGACCTCGGCCAGCGCCGTGCGCAGGCGGGTGCGGTACTCCTCCTGGTCGCCCTCGGGGTCGGTGGTCAGGGTGTAGCTGATGGAGGTCGCGGCACCGCCGCCGCCGAACATCGCTCCCATGCCGCCACCGCCGCCGATGGACACCTGGTAGGACTCCACCCACGAGAGCCCGGCGAGCTTCTCCTCGACCTTCTCGGCCTCGGCGTCGGCCTCGGCCAGCGAGGTGCCGAGCGGCAGCTCCTGGCTGACGGCGAGGGTGTTCTGGCCCTGGTCGTCGATGAAGGAGGTCTTGAGCTGGGTGGCGAGCCCCACCGTGCCGGCGAGGAGCAGCAGGCTGACGGCCAGCGTGAGGAACCGGTGCCGGGTCGCCCAGCGGATGACGGGCAGGTAGGCGCGCTGCAGCGGGGTGCGCAGCTCGCGCTCGTACTCCTCGGCCCGGATCCGCTCCAGGTCCTCGGGAGCGACGTCCTTGGGACGCATGAACCAGTAGGCGAGGACCGGGATGATCGTGAGGGACACCAGCAGCGACGCGCCGAGCGCGACGCTCACCGTCACCGCGAACGGGCGGAACAGCTCGCCGACCTGGCCGCCGACGAAGCCCATGGGCAGGAACACGGCGACGGTCGTCAGCGTCGCGGAGGTGATGGCCCCCGAGACCTCGCGGACGCCCGTGAAGACGGCCCTGTCCTTCTCCTCGCCGTAGCCGAGGTGCCGCTTGATGTTCTCCAGCACCACGATCGAGTCATCCACCACCCGGCCGATCGCCACCGTGAGCGCGCCGAGCGTGAGGATGTTGAGCGTGTAGTCGAACATCTGCATCGCGAGGATGGCGATGAGCAGCGAGACCGGGATGGACACCGCGGTCACGAGGGTGGAGCGCACCGACAGCAGGAACACCAGGATGACGATCACCGCGAACGCGAGTCCGAGAGCGCCCTCCTCGGCCATGGCGACGATCGACTCGTTGATGAACGGCGCCTGGTCGAACACCACGGTGATGTCGGCGTCCTCACCGAGCAGCGGGGTGAGGTCGTCGAGTGCGTCCTGGACTGCGTTGGAGATGTCGACGGTGTTGCCGTCGGCGGTCTTGGTGATCATGACGCCGAGGCTCGGGTCGCCGTTGGTCCGCGTGATGCTGGAGACGTCGTCGAGCCGGAGCTCGACATCGGCGACGTCCTTCAGCTGGACCGCCTCGGGGGCGGCCGCGGCCCCGCCCGGCGCCCCCGGTGCGGCGGCGCCACTCGGCATGAGCCACAGGTCCGCCACGTCGTCGACGGACTCCAGCCGGCCGCCGGTGGTCACGGTGAGGGTGCGGCCGTCCTCCGTGATCTCGCCGCCGGGGGTGAGGACACCGCTGGACTGCAGGGCGGTGGTGAGGTCGTTGACGCTGAGGCCGGCGTCGCGCAGCTCGCCGGTGTCGGGGGCGACGGTGATCGTCGACTCCTGGACGCCGGTGACCGTCACCGCGCGCACGCCGTCGATGCTCTCCAGTTCGGGGACGACCTGCTCCTGGAGGGGTTCGGCGAGCGCCTGGGCATCGCCGTCGCCGGCCCCCGCGGCGAGCATGACGACCGGGATGTCGTCGAAGCTGAACGCCTGGACCATCGGGTCGACGCCGTCCGGAAGCGCGGGCTGGACGCGGTCGACGGCCTGCTGCACCTCGCGGATGACGGAGTCGGTCTCGTCGCCGTAGTCGAACTCGGCGACGACCGAGGCCGACCCGTTGCTGGAGGTCGAGGTGTAGCTGGTGATGCCGGCCACCCCCCGTACCGCCTGTTCGAGGGTCTGGGTGACCTCGGTCTCGACGACCTGCGGCGACGCGCCCTGGTACTGGGCGTTCACCGTGACCATCGGTATTTCGAGCGATGGCATCAGCTCACGCTTCGCCGACGTCGTGGCCAGTAGGCCGAAGGCGACGGAGGCGAGCGTGATCAGCAGGATGAGCGCCCGGTTGCCAAGGCTCATCTTGGCCAATCTGGACATGAGAGTGGTGCTCCTCGGGAGGCTGTTCGCGTTGGTTCGAAGACCGCCAAGGACGGGCGGTCGGAAGACGCCGTGCCGCGCGACGGGTGAAGGGGGCGTCGCGCGGTTCTGCCGGGCACGCGAAGACCACGATACTTCGCGTGATCCAAAAAATCAGACCGAGGTGATACAAATCAGGGGATTGTCAGGGAAATCGCAGTGACATATCAGGGGTGGCCATGAGCGGGGAGCCGTCCGCCGAGCGGGACGCGCTGCTGCGGCGCCTGCATGAACTGGAGGAGCGCCGGATCCGGATGTTCGCCCGCGCCTCGTCGCTGCCGCTGCTCACCACCACGCTCACCGTGCAGCAGCTCAAGGTGCTCATTCTGCTCTCGCTGGACGGCGACATGCCCGCGCGGGAGCTGGCCGCGAAGGCGGGCGTGCAGATGGCCACGCTGACCGGGATCGTGGACCGCCTGGTCGCGCGCGGGCTGGTGCTGCGCCGCGACGACCCGCGGGACCGCAGGGTCCGCCGCGTCGACCTGACCGATGAGGGCCGGGCCCGGGTCGTGGAGTTCCGCGACGCCGGGCAGCGCCAGCATCTCGGCGCCCTCGCCCGGCTCGACACCGAGACGCTCGCCGGCCTGGTCAGGGGCCTGGAGGCGCTGTGCGCGGTCCTGGAGGAGGACCTGGCCGAGGAGCGGCGGCGCGGGGAGTGACCGGTCGGCCCCCGGCGGGCCGCCGGGGGCGCGGGGCGAGCGGCCCCGCTCCTTCGCCTTCACCGCGGAGGTCGTCCGCGCCCGTCCACAGCCGGCGGACCGGACTGGCCCGCACCGCGCCGGTGGCGCAGGCTGGAGGTATGCGTATCCGTCCGGCGCCCCGGCGCCTCACCCCGCCCGCACCGGCTCGCTCTCGCCCGGGGGCACGTGCTCGGCCGCCACACCCCACACCACCCGGAGCAGGTCGTCCAGGGCGTGCGTCAGCGACGGGTCCACGAGTTCGTAGCTCACCTGGCGGCCGCGTGCGGTGGCCGTCACCAGCCCGCACTCGCGCAGGCACGCCAGGTGGTTCGAGACGTTCTGGCGCGTGAGCCCGAGGCGCTCGGCCAGGTGCGCGGGGTAGGCGGGACCGTCGAGGAGGGCCAGCAGCAGGCGGCAGCGGGTCGGGTCGGCGAGCGCCCGTCCGAGGCGCTGGATCGCGGAGAGACGCTGCTCGGAGGTCAACATGAAAATCATTGTACATAGTTTGCTGTACTGACACTGCAGGCTGTATAAACAGTGGAGGCTGAACTATCAGGCGCGGCCCGGTGCGGGCCGGAAGCGAGGACGGAGGGCTCCATGGGCATCGGCCATGGACACGGACACGGGCACGGCGGCCTGGCCGACGGCTCCACCGCGGCCGCCGCCCACCGCGGGCGGATGGTCGTCGTCCTGGTGCTGACGCTGGGCGGCATGGCCGTCCAGGTCGCGGGCGGGCTGGTCTCCGGGAGCCTGGCGCTGCTCGCTGACGCCGGGCACATGGCCGCCGACTCCTTCGGCATCGTGCTCGCGCTGTTCGCCATCTGGATCGCCGCCCGCCCGTTCTCTCCGAAGCGGACCTTCGGCTTCCAGCGCGCGGAGATCCTGGCGGCCGCGGCCAACGCCCTCCTGCTGTTCGGCCTGTGCGGCTACATCGCCTACGAGACCGTGCACCGCCTGGCCGACCCCCAGCCGGTGGCCGGGCCGACGATGCTCGCCGTCGCGCTGCTCGGCCTCGCCGTGAACATCGCCGGCCTGCTGGTGCTGCGGCGCGGCCAGTCGCAGAGCCTCAACCTGCGGGGCGCCTACCTTGAGGTGTTCAGCGACATGCTCTCCTCGCTGGGCGTGATCGTGGCGGCGCTGCTCGTGTGGCTGACCGGCTGGCAGCAGGCCGACTCCGTCGTCTCGCTCGGCATCGCGGCGTTCATCGTGCCGCGCGCGTGGAGCCTGCTCCGGGAGGCGGTCCACATCCTGCTGGAGGCCACCCCTCGCGACATGGACCTCGACGAGGTCCGCAGCCACCTGCTGGCCCAGCCCGGCGTCCTGGACGTCCACGACCTGCACGCCTGGACCATCACGTCCGGTGTACCGGTGATGTCGGCCCACGTGGTGGTCGAGGAGGAGCGGCTCGGCGAGTGCGGGCGGATGCTCGACGAACTGCACGCCTGCCTGTCCGGCCACTTCGACGTCGAGCACTCGACCCTGCAACTGGAGCCGGCCGGCCACGCCTCCCACGAGGGCGCTCGGCACCACTGAGCGCCCCCACTCGGTCGCACGCGCCTCCGCGCCCCCTCGCCCGCCGGAGTCCTGACTCTCCCACTGAGTCCGAAACATGCAGGGTTTGGACAAACCAGGCAGTGGCCTGGCATAGTCACACGGGTGCCCCCGGAGGGGCGCCGGCCGTATCCGCCATCGGATGCGTCCGCAGGTGTGCCGGGAAGTCTGGTCGGCGTCCGTACCCGCCCATTGCCGCTTCCGGGAGGCGCCCATGACGCAGAACCGCGGATCCGTCCGCCTGACAGCCCTCGCCGACGTTCTCCGGTCCGACGTGGTCGCCGGCTTCCTCCTCATCGGCGGAGCCCTGCTCGCCCTGCTCTGGGCCAACTCTCCGCTGGGCGGCGGCTACGACGCCATCCGGACCTTCACCTTCGGCCCGGAGTCGCTGCACCTGAACCTCTCCGTCGAGGCGTGGGCGGCCGACGGCCTGCTCGCGGTGTTCTTCTTCATCGTCGGCAACGAGCTCAAGCAGGAGTTCGTCCACGGCGAGCTGCGCAGCCCCCGCCGGGCCGTCCTGCCCATCGTCGCCGCGCTGTGCGGCATGGTGGTTCCGGCGCTGATCTACGCCGGGGTCAACTTCTCCCAGGGCGACGCCCTCCGCGGGTGGGGCATCCCGATGGCCACCGACATCGCGTTCGCGGTGGCGATCCTCGCGGTGGTCGGGCGCTACCTGCCTCCGGCGCTGCGCACCTTCCTGCTCACCCTGGCCATCGTCGACGACCTGGGCGCCATCATCGTCATCGCGGTGTTCTACACCGACCACCTGTCGCTGCTCCCGCTGGCCGGAGCGCTGCTGCTGCTCGGCGTCTTCGGCTACCTGCAGCGGGGCCGCGGCGCGGCGGCGGCACTGAACCGCTCGCCGCTCCCCAACTGGCTGGTCTACGTCCCGCTGGCCTTCGCGATCTGGGCTCTGGTGCACGCGAGCGGCGTGCACGCCACCATCGCCGGCGTGGCCATGGGCATGCTGATGCGGACCGTCCCGCTCGGTGGCGAGCCCACCTCGCCCAGCCAGCGGGTCGAGCACGTGCTGCGGCCGTGGTCCAGCGGCGTGGCGCTGCCGGTGTTCGCCGTCCTCTCCGCCGGGGTCGTCTTCGACGGGCTGGACAGTATGTTCACCGACACCGCCGCCGTGGGCGTGGTGCTCGGTCTGGTCGTCGGCAAGGTCATCGGCATCTTCGGCGGCTCCTGGATCACCACCCGGCTGACCCGCGCCGAGCTGAACCCGTCGCTGAGCTGGATCGACATCGCCGGGATGTCCCTGCTGGCCGGTATCGGCTTCACGGTGTCCCTGCTGATCGCCGAGCTGTCCTTCCCCGACCACCCCGAGATGCTCGCGCACGCGAAAGCCGGCGTGCTGATCGCCTCCCTGCTGGCCACCGTGCTGGCCTCCTGCGTGCTGCTTGTCCGCAGCGCCCACTACCGCAAGCACGGGCTGCCCGGGGCGGAGGCGCCGCCGGCCCCGGAGTCGGCGCTCGACGGGAACTGACCGCCGACGCGCACCCGCCCCCCGGCCCCGCCCTGGCCGGTGACGGCCGCCGAATTTCGTAATCTGGGGCAGGCAGGACACGGGGCGGTGCACCCGACCTCGCGGACGGCGCTAGGTTCGGGCACTGGGGGTGTCGCGGTCGGCGATGCCGGAGTGCGAGATGGCAGGCGGATGATGCGGGGAACACTGCGCGCCTGGCGCAGTCGCTGGGAACGGTTACGCAACCGCGACCGGGTGGGCGCCGATCCCTTCGGGCCGCCCCGGTCGCGGGCGTGGCAGCGGCCCGCCCAGCTCGTGGTCGCGGCCTTCGCGCTGGTGACCCTGGTCGGTACCGCACTGCTGATGCTGCCGATCGCGCACGAGGGCCCCAAGAGCACGTCCCTGGTGCAGGCGCTGTTCACCGCGGTCTCCGCGGTGTGCGTGGCCGGGCTGGCGGTGGTCGACACGGGGCAGCACTGGTCGACCTTCGGTGAAATCGTCATCCTCGCCCTCATCAAGACGGGCGGGGTGGGCATCATGACGCTGGCCTCGGTGCTCGGGATGGTGGTCATCCGCCGCTTCGGGCTGCGGATGCAGCTCAGCGCCCAGGCCGAGACGCGCAGCCTCAACCTCGGGGACGTCCGCTCGCTGGTCGCCCGGATCTTCGTCATCAGCACGACGTGCGAGGTCGTGGTCTCGCTCGTGCTGACCCTCCGCCTCTGGACCTACTACGAGGAGCCGTTCGGGCAGGCCCTGTACCACGGTGTCTTCCACGGCGTCGCGGCGTTCAACAACGCCGGGCTGGCGCTGTACTCCGACAGCCTCACCCGGTTCGCCGCCGACCCGGTCATCCTGCTGCCGGTGGCCGCGGCGATCGTGCTCGGCAGCCTGGGGTTCCCGGTACTGCTGGAGATGCGGCGGCACATCCGGCAGCCGCGCCGCTGGTCGCTGCACACCAAGCTGACCCTGACGGCGTCCTCCTTCCTGCTCGTCGCCGGCATCGTCGCTATCACGGTGCTGGAATGGAGCAACCCCGCGACGCTGGGGGCGATGAGCTGGCCGCAGAAACTGCTCACCGGCGTGTTCCACGGCGTGATGCCGCGCAGCGGCGGGTTCAACGTGGTGGACGTCGGCCAGATGGACGACTCCACGCTGTTCGTCACGATCATGCTCATGTTCGTCGGCGGCGGCAGCGCGGGGACCGCCGGCGGCATCAAGGCCACGACGTTCGCGGTGATCTTCGTGGTGGTGTGGGCCGAGATCCGGGGGCACCCGGACGTGCACGCCTTCGGCCGCCGGCTGTCGGGCGGCGCGATCCGCCAGGCGCTCAGCCTGACGTTCCTGTCGATGACGGTGGTCGCGGCCGCCACGGTGTACCTGCTCATCACCACGCCCTTCCCCCTGGAGCAGATCCTCTTCGAGGTCGTGTCGGCGTTCGGCGTGGTGGGGCTGTCCACCGGCATCACCCCGGAGCTCCCCGGCCAGGCACAGGTGCTGCTGGTCCTCCTCATGTTCGCCGGCCGCATCGGCCCCATCACCTTCGCCTCGGCGCTGGCGCTGCGGGAGCGGACCCGCCGCTACGACCTGCCCGAGGCGCGGCCCATCATCGGTTAGCTACCAGGGAGACAAGGCAGTGCAACGCAACAGGCCGCATGACAAACGCGTGCTGGTGATCGGGCTGGGACGCTTCGGCAGCTCGCTGGCGCTGGAACTCGTCGCGCACGGCTGGGAGGTCCTCGGCGTGGACAGCAACGCCCGGCTCGTGCAGGCGTACGCCGAGTCGCTGACCCACACCGTCATCGCGGACAGCACCGACGACGAGGCGCTGCGCCAACTCGGCGCCCAGGAGTTCAGCCGCGCCGTGGTGGCGATCGGCACCCACCTGGAGGAGAGCATCCTCACCACGTCGCTGCTGGTCGACATGGGGGTGCCCGACATCTGGGCGAAGGCGATCAGCCGCCGCCACGGCCGGATCCTGCAGCAGATCGGCGCCCACCACGTGGTGCTGCCCGAGCACGACATGGGGGAGCGTGTGGCGCACCTGGTGTCGGGGCGGATGCTGGACTACGTCGAGATCGAGCAGAACTTCGCGCTCGGCAAGACCCGTGCGCCGCGCGAGATCATCGGCCGCAAGCTCGGCGAGACCCGCATCCGCTCCCAGCACGGCATCACGGTCGTGTGCATCAAACGGCACGGCGAGCAGTTCACCTACGCGACGGCCGAGACCGTGCCGCAGAAGGGTGACATCGTCATCGTGGCCGGCAAGACCGACGATGTGGAGAAGTTCGCCGAACTCTCCTGACAAGAGTCCGGACAAACGGCGCCAAACCCTCCAAATTGACAACCGTTTTCATTCTCCCCATGATGGGTCCATGCGATCCGGGATGTCGAGGAGAGTGGCCGCCGCCTGCGCGGCCGGACTGGTGACGGCGGCCGCGGCAGGCTGCGGCACGGCCGACGGCGGGGACGGGGGCCCGCAGGGTTCGGACGCCTCGGTCAGCGTCGTGACCGGGGTCTACCCCCTGCAGTGGCTGGCCGAGCGCGTGGGCGGGGAGCACGTCGACGTCACCAACCTGACCGAGCCCGGAGCCGAGCCCCACGACCTCGAACTCAGCCCCCGCCAGGTCGGCGCCGTCGCCGAGGCCGACGTCGTCCTCCACATCTCGGGACTGCAGCCGGCCGTGGACGAGGCCGTCGCCCAGCAGGCCCCCGACACCGGACTGGACGCCGCCGACCTGGTCGAGCTGCGCGCGGCCGAGGAGGGCGAGGGGCACGAGCACGGCGACGAGGACGGACACGAGGAGCACGGCGAGCACGAGGAGCACGAGGAGCACGACCACGATCACGGCGGGACCGATCCGCACGTGTGGCTGGACCCGGAGCGGATGGCGGCGATCGCCGACGGACTGGCCGAGCGCCTGGCGGAGGCCGACGCGGCCGACGCCGACGCCTTCCGCGCCAACGCCGAGCGGGTCTCCGCGGAGCTGGACGACCTCGACTCGGCCTACCGGGACGGCCTGGCCCAGTGCGCCTCGCGCGACCTGGTGACGAGCCACACCGCGTTCGGCTACCTGGCCGACCGCTACGACCTCACCCAGGTGGGCATCAGCGGAGTCGACCCGGACTCCGAGCCATCCCCCGCGCGCATGGCCGAGGTCGCCCGGCTGGTCGAGGAGCACGACGTCACCACGATCTTCACGGAGACGCTGGCCAGCCCCGCGATCGCCGAGACGATCGCCGAGGAGACCGGCGCCACCACCGCGGTACTGGACCCCCTGGAGGGCATCACCGACCGCTCCCCCGGCGACGACTACCCCTCCGTCATGACGGCGAACCTGGAGGCGCTGCGCATGGCGCTGAGCTGCGACTGAGCAGGGCACCCGCGCCCCGCCGGCCCCACGGGCCGGCGGGGCTTTCTCGTGCACCGGGTCGGCATTGACGGACAATCCCGGAAACGGGATTGCATGCGCTTACACGATGCCTACACGTGTCTCGACACTCAGAGGATTCTTATGCACGTGCGCTATCCTGTTCAAAGTACGGTGCGAATGCACGTGCATTAGACAGTGCATAGGCGCATGCGCGCCGCCAGTCCGCACAAGCTGAGAGGGATCGACCCCATGACCGCGTACAACGGCATTTCGGCGTCCGAACTGAGCAACGTCACCTGGCAGAAGAGCCGCCGGAGCAACTCGCAGGGCAACTGCGTGGAGATGGCGAAGCTGTCCGACGGGTCCATCGCCGTGCGCAACTCTCGATTCCCCGAGGGCCCGGCTCTGCTGTACACACAGGCGGAGATCGACGCGCTCATCCTCGGCGCCAAGGACGGCGACTTCGACAACCTGCTGAGCTAGACCGCCGGATGGCGACCGTCCATGGCGCGCGCCCACCGGCGCCCGCGCACGCACGCCGCGGGACACACCGCGGCAGGGCGGTCCCGGCAGCCAGGCCCGCCCCTTCCACCGGGCGCCGGGCCCGCGGCCAGCGCCGCGACGTCGAACGGGGACCAGCTTCCCGGTGAACGACCGCGGCCGCCCGTCCGGGCGGCGGCATCGGGAGCTCCACTACTTCGGGGGGTGGGGCTCCTTCTCACTTCGGCCCCCTGCGGCCGCCGCTACAGGTCGGCGATCATGTCCGCCAGCATCTTCGGCGTCTGGTTCGGCGGCTCGGCCGCCACGCTCAGCCGCTCCATGGCCATCGTGTAGGCGTCCACGTCATCGGGCTTGTCCAGGTAGAGGGCACCCGTGAGCTGCTCCAGGTAGACGACGTCGGCGAGGTCGTACTCCGGGTAGCGCAGGATCGTGAACGACCCCGCCTCGGCAGCGTGCGCGCCGACCGAGAACGGGATGATCTGCAGGGTGATGTTCGGGTGGTCGCAGAACTCCACCAGCCGCTCCAGCTGGCGTTTCAGGATCTGGGCGTCGCCGACCGGCCGGCGGACCGCGGCCTCGTCCACGATGGCCCACAGCTTGACGCCGCGGTTGTCCAGGATGCGGCGCTGCCGGTGCAGCCGGACCGCCACGCGGTTCTCGGCCTCGCCGTCCGCGTCGCGCCGGGTGCCGCCGAGGATCACCGAACGGGCGTAGGCCTCCGTCTGTAACAAGCCGGGGACGAACTGCGCCTCGTACGTGCGGATCCGGGTCGCCGCCTCCTCCAGGCCGACGTAGGACTGGAACCAGTTGGGCAGCGCGTCCCCGTACTGCTGCCACCAGCCCGCCTTGTTGGACTCCTTCGCCAGCGTGATGAGCGGCTCGCGCTCGGCGGGGTCGGTGACCCCGTACAGGCTGAGCAGGTCCTCGACGTCGCGGAGCTTGAACCCCACCCGGCCGAGTTCCAGGCGACTGATCTTGGACTCCGAACCGCGGATCTTGTACCCGGCGTCGGCCCGCGTGATGCCCTTGGCCTCACGAAGCTTGCGGAGCTGGTACCCGAGCAGGATCCGGCGCACGGTCGGACCGCTGCCGGGCTCCGGATGAGCCATGCCCACCGCTGCTGCCTCCCCACCCTCGGGTTGCGCCGTCCGGTGCCGCCTCCCCCCTCCGGAAGGCGTGTGGCACACACCGTGCGCAACCCTTACACGTTATAGCCGACGGTGAGGATCGTTCGGCACCCACCGCCCGTCGGTTGTCCGGCCGTGCCCGGCCTCAGCCGGCGCGGGCGGCCCGCCGACCACTCAGCGTAACCGCCCGGCCGTCTCGTACCCGGCTCAGGTGAACAGGGCCCACACGAACTTGCCGTCCGGAATGGTCGGAACCGCCCCCCACGTCCGGCTGAAGCACGACACGAGGTGCAAACCGCGTCCCGTCTCCGCCATGAAATCGGGCTCCCGGCGCGCCGGAAGCTGGGCACTGCCGTCGCGCACCGCGCAGACGACCTCGCCGCCGCGGCGCAGGACGCTCAGTTGGATAACGTTTTCATATCCACTGGACCCGGCGAGGTATCCCCCGGCGTGTCGCAGCGCGTTGGTCACCAGCTCCGAGACGACCAGCTCGATGTCCCCGGCCATCCGCGACATCCCCCACTCGCGCAGGACCGTCAAGGCGAGTTCGCGGGCGACCTTCACCGCTCCCGGGTCCGCCTCCAGCCGCCAGCTGGCGCTGTCGTGGCTGGCGGAGCCGGACAGCGCCCCCCACCTGGGCGCTCCGTGGCGCAGGGCGGAAAGCCACCACGACTGCGGGACCCCCGAGGCGACGGCTGCCGAGGACGTCCATCCCCATGCCGATGTTCCCCGCACCGATTCCTGGGCTGAATGTCCGGTCACCGCGATCCCCTTGCAGTCGTCTCGATCGCTCGAAATACAGCTGACGCGTGGGCGCCAGTATTCTCCGAGGACTATGCAGATGCAAGGCTCGGATGCACGTGCATGCGCCTCATGCAACTCATCCTAGAACATCAGCCCCTCCATGAGCAGTTGAAGACTGAACACAAAAGGCATCGATTGTGTCACCGAACGACGGCGCCGGGCCGCCGACCAGCGCGCCAGGGCCGCTCCGCGGCGGCAGGGCGCGCTACGCCGCGGTGGCGAGGTGGTCGACCACCCGGTCCGGGTAGTCGGAAATGATGCCGTCGACCCCGTCGCGGATCACCCGGCGGATGGCGTAGTCGGTGTTGACGGTCCAGCTGAACATCGTCATCCCGAACTCGTGCACATGCCGGACGTAGGGCGCGCTCACCCGCAGGTAGTGCGGGTTGATCTGGCTCGCGTAGCGCGCCACCCGGCGCAGCGCGAACCGGCTGTAGGTCTTGCCCAGCGCCGCGGTGCGCATCTCCGGCACGAGGTCGGTGATCCAGCGCAGGGTCACCCAGTCGAAGCTCTGCAGGATGAACCGCCCCTGGGCGCCGGCCGTCCGCCAGTGCTCGTCGTCGGCGACGCGGTCGGCCAGGCGGCGGGCGGCGGCGGGATCGCGGCGGCGCACCTTCAGTTCGACGAGCGCGCCCAGCCGGCAGTCCTTCAGCGTCTGCAGCGCCTCGTCCAAGGTGGGAACGCCCTCGCCGGCGAAGGCGGCGCTGAACCAGGAACCCGCGTCCAGCCGCCTGATCTCCGCCAGGGTGAAGTCGCAGACCCGCCAGGGGCGGCGGTCCGGGAAGACCTCACTGACGTTGGTGGTGCGGCGGAGGGTGGCGTCGTGCATGACCACGAACTCGCCGTCAGCGGTCTGCTGGATGTCGAGCTCGGCCATGTGGGCACCGCGCCGACCCGCCTCGCGCAGGGCGGCGAGCGTGTTCTCGGGGGCGTAGGCGGAGGCACCGCGGTGGGCGACGACGATCACGCCGACCGCCTCCCGACGACCGAGTGCGCGCGGCACCGCGGAGAACGGACCCCGATGGCCGACATCCGCACCGCCCCTCTCGAATTGCGTCCGGCGGCTTGTCGCCCCCAGTCTCGTCCTTCCCGGTTAGCGCGGGATGGCAACCGGATGAGCGTCGGGTGGAGGGCCGACCGCCATGCCGGTCGTCGTCGGCCGTCCCACGGACCAGGTCCGCCGACTCCAC
Organism: Marinitenerispora sediminis; assembly: GCF_003336425.1. GTDB lineage: Bacteria > Actinomycetota > Actinomycetes > Streptosporangiales > Streptosporangiaceae > Marinitenerispora > Marinitenerispora sediminis. The sequence goes on from NZ_QEIO01000064.1 coordinate 15,476, forward strand.
CGGAACGGCCGCCGCCGTAGCGTCACCCTACCCCGCTGACGGCCGCCGGCTTCGTCGCTGGACGGATTGTCACGTTGGTGCCACCCGGCCCGGTGGTGCGGCCACCCCGGCCGCGGCCCCGTAGCGGTACCGGCGGCCGGAGCACCGACGGCAATCGCCGCGGTGCCGACGCTGTGGGCGACCCAGCCTACTCGACCGCGGAACCAGACCGGCGCCCTCCGGCCGCGGACGGGGACTCCGACAGCCCGTAGAAGTCGAGGGCGTTGCGCCAGAAGACCGGTGCGGCGAGTTCGACGCCGAGTGCCTGGCGCACGCGCTCGGCGTCGGCGCCCGGGGACGTCGTGCCGGCCGCGGGCAGGGCGGTGCCGAACATCAGCGCCGCCGGGTTGACCTCGACCACCGCGCGCAGCGCGGCCGCGACGTCCAGGTCGCCCTGCCCGAAGCCGCTGGCCTTGACCCGGGCGCCCCCGGCGACGAAGTCCAGCAGCGCGGGCAGGCCGGACGCCGAGAGTCCGAGGTGGTCGATGCTGACCCGGGGCAGCGGGGTGAGCCGTCCGGCCATCCGCGGCAGGTCGGCGGCGTCCACCCGCAGCTCGGTGGGCCAGCCGAGCAGGTCCGCGGCACGCATGCCCAGCTGGACCTGGGCGTCGAGGTCGGCGCCGGGGCCGCCGCGCAGGTCGAGCCGCAGGGCGCGCACGCCTCCGGCGTGCAGGTCGCGGAGCTCGGAGTCGGCGGTGTCGGGGTGCAGCTCGGCGACTCCGACGAACGACGGGCCGAGCCGGCGCAGCGCGTCGAGCAGCGGCCCCGGCTCCCGGCCGCCGTCGGGCCCGGCCACGACGGCGCCGCCGGCCACACCGAGTGGCGCGACGCGGGACAGGTACTCGTCGACGGTGAAGGGTGCGGGCCGGCCTCCGGCGTCGGCGCCGGGGTTCCGCGGACCGATGATGTGCAGATGGGCGTCGAACAACGCCTTCGCCTTTCCGGGGAACCGGCCGCCGTTCGGATGAGCGGGTGGTGGCGGGCGGCCGGGTCCGAACACCGTAGCGTCCGGGCCGGGCCGACGGGTAGCCGCCAGGAGCGGCCGCGCGGGCCGGCACCGCACCGGACGGCCCCGTACCGCGGCGTTCCCGGCGCCGTGGTGGCATTGGCCACGGCGCCATACCACCCGGTCGGTAGGGGCTGGGTAGGATCGCCTCGACTGTTTTCCGCTCCGCAGCCGCTCAGACTGTTATCCCGCTCCGCAGCCGCTCAGGCTGGTCCCCGCTCCGCATCCGCTCACGCTGGTCCCCGATCCGCGGCCGCCCGGACGGTTCTCCCGCTCGGCGACCGCTCAGGTGGGGCCCGCAGCACTCTCTGGAGGTAGGCATGTCACAGACCCCCCGTGTCGCCGTCGTCACCGGAGCCGCCCGAGGCATCGGGGCGGCGACCGCCCGCCGCCTGGCCGCCGAGGGGCACGCGGTCGCGGTCGTCGATCTGCTGGAGGACCAGGCCAAGGCCACCGCGGACGCGATCACCGCGGAGGGCGGCAGCGCCGTCGCGGTCGCGGCGGACGTCAGCGACACCGAGCAGGTCGACGCCGCGGTGGCCCAGGTCGCCGAGCGGCTCGGTCCGCCGACCATCCTCGTCAACAACGCGGGCGTCATCCGGGACAACCTGCTGTTCAAGATGACCGACGATGACTGGGACACCGTCATGGGGGTGCACCTGCGGGGTGCGTTCCTCATGAGCCGCGCGGCGCAGGCGCACATGACCGAGCAGGGGTGGGGGCGCATCGTCAACCTGTCGAGCAGCTCGGCCCAGGGCAACCGCGGCCAGGCCAACTACTCCGCCGCGAAGGCCGGGCTCCAGGGCTTCACCAAGACCCTCGCGATCGAGCTCGGCAAGTTCGGCGTCACCGCGAACGCCGTCGCTCCCGGATTCATCGTCACCGACATGACGCGCGCCACCGCCGAACGCGTCGGCATGGACTTCGAGGACTTCCAGCAGGCGGCCGCCGCGAACATCCCGGTGCGCCGGACCGGCCGCCCCGAGGACATCGCCGCCACCATCGCCTTCCTGACCAGCGAGGAGGCGGGCTTCGTGTCCGGGCAGGTCATCTACGTGGCCGGAGGCCCCCTGGACTAGCCGGCCGGCTCGGGCCCGCCCTGACCCCGCGGGGCCCGGCCGCCGAGTCCGACGGACCGCCCGCCCACTCGCGGCCCACCCGCGCTCCCGCGGAGGCCGCAGGGCAGCGGCTCCCGGCGATCCCCCAGCGCGGCGCCGCGCCGGCGGCCGGGCCGCCGGTGAGCGGACTCGGGATGGCGGCACCCGCCCTCCTCGCGTTCGGCACGCGTGAGCGGCGCGGCCGCTTCCTCCGCCCGGTCTCCACCGGCGCGGCGGTCTGTTCGCCGGCGTTCCGCGGTCAGCCCGCCGCCCGCACCGCCTTGCCGATCCGCAGCACCGCCTCATCGACGTCGGCGTCGTCGATTCCCAGGTGCACCACCATGCGGACCAGGTCGGGCCCCGGCGCGAAGGCCGCCACGCCGGCGTCCCGGAACTCCGCGACGCGACGCTCCGCCGCACCGGGCTCGGTCGTCACCAGGACCATGTTGGTCCGGGCGGTCGCGTCCAGGCCGGGCAGCCCCGCCAGGCCCGCGGCCAGGCGCTCGGCGCGGGCGTGGTCGGCGGCCAGGCGGCCGACGTTGTGGCGCAGCGCGTACAGCGCGCCGGCCGCGATGATGCCGGCCTGGCGCATGCCGCCACCGAGCATCTTGCGGGCGCGGCGGGCGCGGGCGATGCTGTCGGCGTCGCCGACCAGGGCCGAGCCCACCGGCGCGCCCAGGCCCTTGGAGAAGCACACGGACACAGTGTCGGCGCCCTCGGCGGCCCGTTCCGGCGTGATCCCGAGGGCGACCGCAGCGTTCCACAGCCGGGCGCCGTCCAGGTGCAGGCGCATGCCGTGCGCGTGCGCGAAGTCCGCGACCCGGCGCTGCTCGGCGATCGGGACCACCCGGCCGGTGAAGGTGTTCTCCAGGCATACGAGCCGCGGCCGCGCGCGGTGGACGTCGTCCGCCCCGCGCGCCCAGTCCTCCAGCAGCTCCTGGTCCGGGGCCCCGGACTCCCCGCCGAAGGTGCGCGGCAGCACCCGGCTGAGCACGGAGAGGGCGCCCTGCTCGTTGGCGACCACGTGGGAGCGCTCGTGCGCCCAGACCTCGTCGCCGGTGCCGGCCGAGACGAAGACCGCCAGCTGGTTGGACATGTGCCCGGACGGCACGTACAGGGCGGCCTGGCGGCCCAGCGCGGCCGTGGTCTCCTCCTCCAGCGCCCGGACCGTGGGGTCCTCACCGAAGACGTCGTCGCCCACCTCGGCGTCGGCCATGGCCCGCCGCATTCCGGGGGTGGGCCGGGTGACCGTGTCCGATCTCAGGTCGATCATGCGCGCGCCTCTCCGCTCCTCCGCTCCGGCTCCAGCGTAGTGCTCCGCCCGTCCGGCAGCCGGCGGGGCACCGCCAGCCGAGTCCAGCGCGCTCCGTCATTGACACGCTCTCCTCCGCTGCTGTTCCATGAGCGCTACGTGACTGGCGTCACCCGGAGGGCGAACGGGGGTCCGCATGGGCAGGGCAGGTCCCGGACGGCTGGCGCGGGCGCTCGCCCTCGGGCTGGGCCTGCTCCTCGGCGGCACGGCCTGCGCCGGCAGCCTCCCCGACGAGGGCGACGACGCCGTGGTCACCTTCGTGGCCACCCGCGCCAGCGGCGGCGACTTCCAGGCGCTGGTCGACCAGTACAACGCCGCCAACCCCGACGCGCGGGTCCGCTACGTCGCGCTCCCGGCCGCCGCCGACGCCCAGCGGGTGACGCTCGTGCAGGACCTCCAGGCGCGCACCGGCCGCTACGACGTCCTCTACGTCGACGCGGTGTGGACGGCGGAGTTCGCCGCGCGGGGCTGGCTGGCCCCGCTGGACGAGGACCGCTTCGCCGGCCCCGGGATCCTGGACGCCGCCGCGGAGACCGCGCGGTGGGACGGCCGGCTGTACGCGGCCCCCTGGGCCACCGGCACCGGGCTGCTCTTCTACCGCACTGACCTCCTGGACGGTCCGCCGGCCACCTGGGCCGAGCTCATCGAGGACTGCCGGGTCGCCGAGGAGCACGGCATGGACTGCTACGGCGCGCAGTTCATGCGCTACGAGGGCCTCACGGTGGCGTTCATGGAGGCCGTCGCCTCGGCCGGCGGCGAGGTCGTCACACCGGAGGGGGAGGTCAGGGTGGACTCGCCCGAGGGACGTGCGGGCCTGCGGTTCCTGGTGGACGCCATGGCCGACGGGCACATCCCGCGGGCCGCGCTGACGTACAACGAGGACATGACCCGGCTCGCCTTCCAGCGCGGCGACCTGCTCTTCATGCGCAACTGGGCCTTCGCCTACCCGCTCATGGACGACCCCGGCGAGGAGTCGCAGGTGCAGGGCCGGTTCGACGCCGCCCCGCTGCCCGGCCCGGGCGGTCCCGGCACCGGAACCCTCGGCGGGAACAACCTCGGGCTGTCCGCCTACAGCAGTCACCCGGACGAGGCGCTGCGCTTCATCGAGTTCCTGCAGAGCGAGGAGGTCATGCGCGGCTGGCTGGAGCGGACCAGCACCCCCATGGCCCGCGAGGCGCTGTTCAGCGACCCCGAGATCCTGGAGACCCGGCCCTACCTCGCGCCGCTGCGCGACGCGCTCGACCAGGTGCGGCCGCGCCCGGTGACGCCGCGCTACACCGACGTCACCAACGCCATCCAGAAGCACGCCTACGACGCGATGACCGGCGAGACCACCGTGGACCAGGCCGTGACCGACATGCAGGAGGAGCTGGAGAGGGCGGTGCGAGGCACATGACGTGGCGGACGTGGCGCCGGCCGCGGCGGCGCTCCGCGGGTCCGGACGGCGCACGGCCCGAGCCGGCGCTCGCGACCGCGCCCGGTGCGGGCGGCACCGCGCCGGCCCGGCCGGCGGGCGCCGTCGGCGGCTCCGGGGAGCGCGCGGCCGGAGCCGCGCGCCCGCCGGCAGCGCCGCGGGGCGGACGGCGCCGTCCCGCCACGGAGCGCGGGATCGAGCGCCGGCTGGCCTTCTGGCTGCTGGCGCCGACCCTCGGCGCGCTGGCGCTGGTGGTCGCCTACCCGGTCGGCTCGGCGGTCATCCGGTCGCTGTTCGACGACCCCATCGGCCGCGATCCGGTCTTCGTCGGCATCGACAACTACCTCCAGGCGCTGGTCGGGTTCGACCGCGAGGACTTCTGGGCGGCGGTGGGGAACACCGTCTTCTTCACCGTGGTGAGCGTGCTCCTGGAGACCGCCATCGGCCTGGTCATGGCGCTGGTCATGCACCGCGCGTTCCGCGGGCGCGGCATCGTACGGGCCGCCGTGCTGCTCCCCTGGGCACTGCCCACGGCGGTGAGCGCCGTCATGTGGGACTGGATGCTGCAGCCGGAGGGGATCGTCAACGCGCTGATCGGCGCCGAGGTGGTGTGGGGCGGCTCCGAGTGGCCGGCGAAGTGGTCGATCATCGCCGCCGAGGTGTGGAAGACCGCGCCGTTCGTCGCGCTGCTGATCCTCGCCGGGCTGCAGACCATCCCGCCGCACCTGTACGAGGCGGCGGCGCTGGACGGCGCGTCGGCGTGGCGCCGGTTCACCTCGGTCACGCTGCCGCTGGTGCGGCCCGCCCTGGTGGTAGCGGTGCTGTTCCGCACCCTCGACGCGCTGCGGATGTACGACCTTCCGCAGATCCTGACCGGCGGGGCCAACAACACCGAGACGCTGTCCATCCTCGTGGTGCGGACGGCGACCGGGGAGCTGAAGGCCGGCTACGGCGGCGCGCTGTCCACGCTGACGTTCCTGTTCGTGTTCCTGTGCGCGTTCCTGCTGATCCGCGCGATGGGCGCCAACGTGTTCGCGGGCTTCCGGGCGGAGGGGGGACGGTGACGGCCGTGGGCGGCAGGGCTCGCGCGGGCACGACGGCAGCGCGGCGCGGGACGGCGTGGGAGTCGTGGGTGATCGGCGCCGGGATCGTGCTGCTGGTGCTGTACTGCCTCGCCCCGTTCTGGTGGATGCTCGTGTCCAGCCTCAAGGGGCCGGCGGAGATCGCCTCCAACCGGCTCTGGCCGGAGGACCCCACTCTGGTCAACTACCGCGGGGTCTTCGGCGGCCAGAACGACTTCGGGTACGCGGTGCGCAACAGCGTTGTCATCGCGGTTGCGACCACCGCGTCGGCCATGGTCATCGCGGTGTTCTCCGGTTACGCGCTCGCGCGGCTGCGGTTCCGGGGGCGCAACCTGGTCCTGGCGCTGGTCCTGGCGTGCTCGATGTTCCCGGGCGTGGCGATCGTGACCCCGCTGTACCAGATGTTCAGCGACTGGGGCTGGATCGACCAGTACCAGGCGATGGTGGTCCCCAACATCAGCTTCGCGCTGCCGCTGGCGATCTTCGTGCTGACCACCTTCTTCCGGGAGATGCCGTGGGAGCTGGAGGAGGCCGCCCGTGTGGACGGCTGCGGCCCCATCGGCGCCTTCTTCCGGGTGATCCTCCCGCTCGCCGTACCGGGGGTGGTGACCACGGGCCTGCTGGTGTTCTTCGCGGCGTGGAACGAGTACCTGATCTCCAGCGTCGTGTCGATCACGCTGGCGTCCAACCCCGTCACGGTCGCTCTGGCCAAGTTCGCCGGCGACACCGAGTTCCAGCAGCCGTTCGGCTCGCAGATGGCGGCCGGCGTGGTGGTCACCGTCCCCCTGGTCGTGCTGGTGCTGCTGTTCCAGCGCCGCATCGTCTCGGGACTTTCGGCCGGCGGGTTTCGTTGACAGTGGGTGCCGGGGCCGCGGCGGTGCGGGCCCGGCCTCCGGGGAGGGAGAGCGCATGTCACCGGTACGCGTACTGATCGTGGGGGCGGGGTCGCGGGGCGGCAACTACGCCAAGTGGATCCGGAGGCATCCGGAGGTGGCCGAGGTGGTGGCCGTCGCCGAGCCCCGCGCCGCCTACCGGGAACCGCTCGCCGACGCCCACGGGATCGCCCCGGAGCTGCGCTTCGCCGACTGGCGGGAGGCCGCGGCGCTCCCCAGGCTGGCCGACGCCGCACTGGTGTGCACGCTCGACGACGCCCATCTCGAACCGGCGGTCGCGCTCGCCGAGCGGGGCTACCACCTGCTCGTGGAGAAACCGCTCGCGCAGACCCGCGAGGACTGCGAGGCGATCGTGGCCGCTGCCCGGCGCCACGGCGTGCTGCTGGGCGTCTGCCACGTGCTCCGCTACGCGCCCTACACGCGGCTGCTCAAGGAGATCATCGACTCCGGGCGGATCGGGGAGATCGTCAGCGTCGACCACCTCGAACCGGTCGGCTTCTGGCACCAGGCGCACTCCTACGTGCGGGGCAACTGGCGCAGCGCCGCGAGCACCGCTCCGATGCTGATGGCGAAGTCGTGCCACGACCTGGACTGGCTCCGGCACATCGTCGGGCGGGACGCCGTCGCTGTCTCGTCCTTCGGGTCGCTGCGGCACTTCCGCGCCGACCAGGCGCCGCCCGGCGCCGCCGACCGCTGCGTGGACTGCGCGGCCGAACCGGGATGCGCCTACTCCGCCCCCCGCGTCTACGGCCGGTTCCTCGCCGAGGGCCGGACCAGCTGGCCGCTCACGGTCCTCACACCGGAGCCGACGGAGGAGACGGTGGCCGAGGCGCTGCGCACCGGCCCGTACGGCCGCTGCGTGTACCGCTGCGACAACGACGTGGTCGACCACCAGGTGGTGTCGCTGGAGTTCACCGGCGGCGTAACGGCGACCTTCACGATGACGGCGTTCAACCGCCCCCGGCCGCGCGAGACCCGGATCTTCGGCACCCGCGGCGAGCTCTACTGCGACGGCGAACGCATCACGCACTACGACTTCCTGACCGACAGCACCGACGTGATCGACGTGGCCACCGCCAACGACGGTCTGATCGACTCCGGGCACGGTGGCGGGGATGGCGGGCTGCTCGCCTCGTTCCTCCCCGCGGTGGCGGCCGGCGACCCGTCCCGGGTGGCGACCAGCGGGGAGGACGCGCTGCGCTCGCACCTGCTGGTGTTCGCCGCCGAGCAGGCCCGGCTCGAAGGCCGGGTGGTGCGGCTCGGGCCGGACGGTCCCGGCGGCGCGCCCGCAGCGGACCGCGTGGCGCTAGACGGCGACCGGCTGGCCGGGAGCATCGTGCCGGAGTAGCGTGCCCCGGTGCGCGCCACCGCCTTCCGCGCCGTCGCACCGCCGCACGGCGCGGACGTCGCGGCCGCGTCAATCGGCGCCGCCGCGCCGTGACGGCGGCGGCGCCCGCGGTCAGTCCAGCCCGCGGGCGCTCATGGCCTCGCCGAGCGCCTCGGCCGAGCGGACCAGGTTGACGATCACGGGCACGACCATGCGGTGCGGCCGGCGGCGCAGCCCGCGGGCGACGTAGGCCTCGCGGGCGGCGCGCCAAGCGGTCGCCACGAGGGGCACGCAGCGGATCGTCATGGCCAGCACGAGCGCCACCCGGTCCGGCCGGACGCCGAAGACCCGCAGCGGCCCGGCCAGCCGCTCGAACAGCTCGAACATGGCGCTGACCCGGGTCGTCGAGGTGACCAGGCCGGCCAGCAGCACCGCCGCGCCGAGCTGCCCGCACACCCGCGCCGCCACGTCGCCGCCCGCGACCAGCGTCTGGAAGACCGCGATCAGCGCGAGGAACGGCAGGAGCGGCCGCAGCGTCCGCCAGAGGTGCCGGGCGCCGAGCCCGCACAGCGGGTACAGCAGCGCGGCCGCCGCGGCGGCGCCGAGCGCGGCCCACGGGTCGGTGATGAGGAGCAGCCCGGTCACCGCGACCAGCAGCGCGGCCAGCTTGGCCCCGGCGGGCAGCCGGTGCACCGCGGTGTCGCCCGGCACGTACAGGCCGAGCGCGGTCACGGCCGGCGCTCCATGAGGTCCCGGTAGAACGCCACGGCGGCGTCCGGAGCGCCGTCGAAGACGATCCGGCCGCCGTCCATCACCAGCGTCCGGTCGAAGTCGGCGATCATCTCCAGGTGGTGGGTGAGCAGGACGACCTGCTGGCGCAGTCCGCGCAGCGTGTCCGCGATGACGCGCACGTTGTGCAGGTCGAGCAGGGTGGTCGGCTCGTCGCAGACCAGGATGTCGGGATCGGTGACCAGCACCGAGGCCAGGGCCAGCATCTGCTTCTGGCCGCCGGAGAGCAGGTGCGCGGGGTGGTCGCGGTGGTCGGCCAACCCGTGCCGGCGCAGGACGTCGTCGACCCGGGCGGCGGTCTCGGCCGGCGTGAGCCCGGCGCCGCGCAGCCCCACCGCCACGTCCTCGGCGACGGTGGGCATGATGATCTGGGTGTCGGCGTCGGAGAAGACGAACCCGACCCGCCGCCGGATCGCGCGGGCGTGCCGGCGGGTGTCCTGGCCGTCCACCAGGACGCGGCCGGACTCGGGGACGACGAGCCCGTTGAGCAGCCGCGCCAGAGTGGACTTGCCGGACCCGTTGGCGCCGATCAGCGCGACGCGGTGCTCGGTGATCCGGACCGAGACGTCCCGGAGCACCATCCGCCCGTCGTAGGCGTGCGTCACGTTCTCCAGTTGCAGCATGTGCTTCCGTCGTTCCTGGTGGGCGGGGGTGCGCCCCGGGCGGGGCGGTGGGAGGGGGCCGTCCGCAGCCTACTTCGGGGGCCGCGGCGAACCGGAGTCGGGCCCGGTGCCCGCGTCGCCGTCTCGGGCGCCGTCCGCGCCGCCGGTGCTCTCGGGGAGGTCCACCCGCCGGCCCGCCGGCGGGATGGGGTAGGCGCGGTGGACTCCGGCCGCGACCAGCGCGGCGACGACCGCCTTCGCCAGGTCGCCGGGGAGGAAGAGGAACGCGCCGACCACGGTGGCGAGCATCCCGTCACCGAGCACCACGGCACTCCACGGGACCCCCACGAGGTACACCACAGCGATGCCGCCGAGCACGTTGCACGCCAGGCCCGGCCAGAAGCGGTACTTCGGCAGCATCCGGTCGGTGAGCAGTCCGATCACCAGTGCGCCCGCGATCCAGCCGAGCATGTAGCCGCCGGTCGGCCCGAGGAACGGCGCGATCCCGCCGCGGCCGCCGGGGAGCAGCGGCAGGCCGGCCGCGGTGAGCACCAGGAAGGTGACGACCGCGAGCGTGCCGCGCTTGGCGCCGAGCAGGCTGGGCGCCAGCATGACGGCGAGCCCCTGGAGGGTGATGGGCACCGGCCCGACGGGGATCGCGAACGGCATGCTCAGCACCGCGATGAGCGCGGCGAACAGCGCGATCAGGGCGGTGTCGCGCGCGGTGAGTCCGCGGCGGCGGATCGGCGAGGAGGTGGAGTCGGCCATGTCCCGTCCTTTGAGTGTCTGGTTGGCGCGGGTCCTCCTCATTCTTGACCACGGCGCCCGGACGGCCGGAGGGGCGGACCGGACAACATTTCCCATCGTGTTGTTGTGGGGTGTGCCCCTGGGGGACGGCCGGGAGCGTGCGCCCGGACTCCGCGCCGCGGCCCCGCGGCCGGCGGCGGACGCGGCCCGAGGAGGGCCGGAGCTGACCCTGCGGCGGGCCGGCCCCCCGCCCGGGGCGGCCGCGGCGCCGGATGGGTCACCCGACCGCCGGGAGCACGCAGGCCGGACGCGGCGTGGAGAGCCGGTGCGCGGTCGGGTGCGGGATGCCGCTACCGGCGTCGATCCGCAGCACGGTGAGCTCGTCGGAGCGCTGGTTGGCGACGACGAGGTGGCCCGCTACCAGGGCCATGTGGCGCGGCCACGTGCCTGCGGTCGGGACCTCGGCGAGGCGGCGCAGCACCGCACCGTCCTCCTCGACGGCGAACACGGTGACGGTGTCGGGCCCCCGGTTGGCGACGTAGAGCCGGCGGCCGCCGGGCGCCAGCACGATCTCCGAGGGGTAGGCGCGGGTGCTGGTGGCCTCCGTGGCGGCGACGGCCGCCACGTGCCGGGCGGTGGCGGACGCCGGATCCCAGCGCAGCACGTGCACCCTGGCGTCGAGTTCGCCGGCGGCATACAGGTGGCCGCCGGGATGGACGGCGACGTGGCGCGGCCCGGTTCCGCCGGGCAGGCGGGCGGCGGAACCTCCGGAGCCCTCCACCGCGCCGGTTCCGGGGTCGGCCGGGTAGCGGCGGAGCTGGTCGGTGCCGAGGTCGGCCACCAGCAGATGGCGTCCGCCGGGTGCCGGGGTGACGCTGTGCGCGTGCGGCCCCTCCTGGCGTTCGGGGTCCGGGCCGTGTCCGGAGCCGGGCAGCAGCAGCTCGTGCGGGCCGGGTGCTCCGGTCGCGGTCAGCGGGTGCACGGAGACGCTGCCGTCCTGGTAGTTGGCCACGACGAGGCGCTGACCGGCGGGGTGCGCGAAGAGATGGCAGGGGGCGCCGCCGCCGGTCGGCACCGAACCCGTCTCGGTCAATGTGGCACCGGGGCCGACCGAGAACCCGGTGACGGCGCCGGCGCCGTCACGCTCGTTGACGGCGTAGAGCAGGTCGCCGCGCGGGTGCGCGGCGAGGAACGAGGGGTTGGCGGTGCGCGCGGCGGCACCGCCGTCAGCGAGCCCACCGGTCGCGGGGTCGAGCCAGACCCGCCGGATGTCGGCGGTACCGGCCTCGTCCGCGCCGTATCCGCCCGTCCAGAGCAGCAGCCGTCCGTTCATCCCCGCCCCGTCGCGCTCGGTGGTAGGTCCGCCCGTCCGCCAGGTGCCGGCGTGCGGCGCATCCTACGCGGAGGCCGTGGACCGGACCGCGACGACACGTCCGGGCCGTCCGGGTGCCCCGTCGAGAGCGGGGTACCCGGACGGCCCGGAGGCCGTCGGCGGTGCCGGGGTCAGCCGACCAGCTCGGCGCTCTTCGGACGCGACAGGGTGTACTCCAGCAGGCGCTTGAGCACGTTGCCGGAGGACCGGCGGTCGCGGGCGTCGAAGTCGATGATCGGCACGTCGGGGCTGATCTCCAGCGCCTCGCGGATCTCGTCCGGCGTGTACTCCAGCTGGCCGTCGAACTTGTTCAGCGCGATGACGTAGGGGATGTTCTGGTTCTTCTCGAAGTAGTCGACCGCGTCGAAGCAGTCGGCCAGCCGGCGACTGTCGACGACGATGACGGCGCCGACGGCACCGCGCACCAGGTCGTCCCACATGAACCAGAACCGCGCCTGTCCGGGCGTGCCGAACATGTACATGATCAGCTCCCGGTCGAGGGTGAGCCGACCGAAGTCCATGGCGACGGTGGTGGTCACCTTCTGCGGGGTGGCGGAGGTGTCGTCGTGCGCCCGGCTTGCCTCCGTCATCACCGCCTCGGTGGTGACCGGGGGGATTTCCGACACTGATCCGACGAGGGTGGTCTTCCCCGCACCGAATCCGCCGGCGATGACGATCTTGGTCGACATCATCGACGCTGTGTCATTGGAAGAGACGTTCGAGCCCACGGAGCGCCCTCTCCAGAACTTGGTTTTCCGACGGACTGTGTCCGGTGATGGTCGGGTGGATGTAGACGAGCCCCTGGTCCGCGAGGTCGCTCAGCAGCACCTGGGTCACGCCGAGTGGAATCTTCAGCTCTGCGGCGATCTCGGCCACCGATCGTGCCTCGCGGCACAGCCGGTAGATGTTCTGCGACTCCGGCATGAGGTTGTTCGGCGGCTCGGTGCCGGGGTCCGCGGTCGACACGAGCGTCTGCACCATCAGTGGATGGCGAGACCGGGTTCGCCCACCCGTGAAGGTATAGGGGCGGATCCGCGCGCCCCTTCGCCTGCGATAGCTCATTGCGGTGGAAACCTCTTCATGAATCGCTCCGGAGTCGTAAAGAGACGGGACGTCAGCGGGCGATGACCTCGCGGAGCTCGGACCGCAGCTGGGGAGTCAGCACGTGGCCGGCGTTCTCCACCAGCAGGGTCATCTGGTAGGCGACGATCTTCATGTCAGCGTCACCGGAGGTGAGGACGGCGAGCGACGAACCGTCGCTGATGGACATCACGAACAGGAAGCCGCGACGCATGCGCAGGATGAGCTGCTCCGCGTCCCCCTTCCCGAACATCCGGGCAGTGCCGTCGGCGAGGCTCTGCAGACCGCTGGCGATGGCGGCCAGCTGCTCCGCGTGCTCTTCGGGGAAGTCCCGGGACGCGGTCAGCAGCAGGCCGTCGGAGGAAACCACGACCGCGTGCTCCACGCCGGGCACTTCGGCGACGAAGTTGGAGATGAGCCAGGTGAAGTTTTCAGCGCTCTCGCTCAAGCGGTTGTCCATGTCCGTCCAGGTTCTTGGTCGTTGCGTGTGAAAGTGACGATTCGGGGGACGCGCGACGCTGCGCTACTCGTCCTTGGTCGCGGCGCGCTGACCTTCCAGGAAGCCCTCCAGATCCGTTCGGATGCGCTCGGCCTTGGTCTCGCCCTGGTCGCCGTCGTCCGTCTGCTCGACGTTGTCGTCGACCTCGGGGAGGGCGGGGATGGTGGTCGCCCGCGAGCTCCGGCGGGGGAGCCCGGCCGCGGTGAAGGAACCGGATTCGGTGGTGGAGGGCTCGTTACGGGGCCTGTTGGGCGTTGCGGAAGCGGTCACGGGAGTAGAGG
>NZ_QEIO01000065.1 GCF_003336425.1 Marinitenerispora sediminis
GAGTAGAGGGGCGCTCGGTGGGCGGGGTCATGGGCGCGGCACGCAGGGGTTCGGGGCTCGGGGCTTCGGGAGCGGCGGCGGGGCCGGTGGAGCTGAGCAGCTCATTGGGCACCACCACGTGCGCGCTCAGGCCGCGGAAGGCGCGGGCCTGCAACTGGACCTGCAGTCCGTGGCGGTGCGCGATCCGGCTCACCACGTACAGGCCCATGTGGCGGATGACCTGCTCGTCGAGGACCGGCGCACCGCTGAGGCGCTCGTTCAGGGCCTGCAGCTGGGATTCGGGGATGCCGATTCCCTCGTCCTCGACCGTGAGCAGCAGCTTGTCCTCGCCCATGGGCTGCGCGCTGATGACGACCTGGGCGTGGTCCGGGGACTTCGCCGTGGCGTTGTCCAGCAGCTCGGCCAGCAGGTGGCTGATGTCATCGGCCGCCTGGCCGGAGAGGAACATCTCGGGGAGCCGACCGAGGCGGACCCGGTCGTAGTCGCTGATCTCGGACAGCGCGGCGCGGGCGACGTCGAGCAGGGGCACCGGCTCCATGTGGGAGTCGCTGCTGTCCTGCCCGGCGAGGACCAGGAGGTTCTCGCCGTTGCGGCGCATCCGGGTGGCGAGGTTGTCGATCTTGAACAGCTGGTCGAGGAGTTCGGGGTCCTCCGTGGAGTCCTCCAGTTCCTCGACGATGGCCAGCAGCGAGTCGACCAGGGTGAGGTCGCGCATCGCCAGGCTGGCCAGGGTGGCGGTGACCAGTTGCTGGTCGCCCGGCACCTCGGGGACGCTGGGGAGCGAGGGCGCGGATTCCGCGCTCCGCTCCGCGGGCGCGTTCTCCTCGGCGGCGGGCGCCGGCGGGGCTGCCGGCTGCTCGCCGGGCCGCGGAGCGGCGGGCCACGGCGCGGGCTCTTGGCGCCGTGGGAAGCCGAACCAGTCCAGGACCCGGCGCAACCGGCCGCCCTTGGCAGCGCTGGAGGCGTGGGAGTCCTGACGCATCATGTGCGACAGAGGATGGTCCGCGCGATCAGCAGATGACGGCGCCTGTGCCACAGCACATCTCCTCGATAAAGGGGGACTGACCAACGACGGCGGGCCGGCGACACGGGTTCGGCGGGAGGCCACCGCGCGTCTTGGCTCACCGGGGTCCCGACGGGACGGCCGTCCGCCGGAAACCGAGAATGGCGTCCGCGACCTGTCCTCGCCGCGGATCCGGCCAGTGAACCGCCAAAAAAGCCGCCTACATACAAACGAATCGGCCGAAACACTAGCACAGAAACCCCTACACAGCAGGCGTTCCCGGACGTTCCGGCACGGACCCCGACGCTCTCCCGCCGGCGCTGACCTCGCACGTTGGACGCGACCGCGCGGCCGGCCCGGCTCCGGGCCCGCGATTCCGTCACCGCGGCGTTATACACCGGCACTCCCAGCGACACCGGACGGGCAGCCGAAACCCCCGGCCGTGCCTGGCGCCGGCCAGGACAAACCACACTCAGAGCGTTCATCGGAGACAACCTAGCGTGATTGCCGGGCTCCGGACCCCTTTTCCGCGATCTCCGCCCCGGCAGCTGGCCGGCCGGCGACCGGCCGCGGCCCGGGGGCGCCGTCCCCTAGCGCCGGGCCGAGGTGGAGTCGCGGACCACCAGCGTCGGCTCGAACCGGAGCCGCTCGTGCCGGTGCCCCGGGTCGTTGAGTTCGGAGAGCAGCAGCCGCATCGCCGCGCGCCCCATCTCGTACTTGGGCTGGGCCACGCTCGTCAGCCCGGGGTGGACCAGGGAGGCGACGTCGATGTCGTCGTAGCCGACCACGGAGATGTCATCGGGCGTCCGGATTCCGCGCCGCCCCAGGGACTTCAGCAGGCCCAGCGCGAGCTGGTCATTGGCGCAGAACACCGCCTGCGGCCGGCGGCGCGGGCCGCCGGCCAGCACGGCCTCGACCGCCTCCGCGCCCGCCCGCGCGTTGAGCTGCGGCCGCTCCACCACGCGCACCGCCGCGTCCGGTTCCAGCCCCGCCTCGGCGCAGGCGGCCCGCAGCCCGGCGAGGCGGTCCCGGCACTGCTCGATGGCGAACGGCCCGCTGAGAAAGGTCAGCCGCTCGTGGCCGAGGCTGATGAGGTGCCGCCCGGCCGCGAGCCCTCCGGCGTGGTTGTCCACGCTGACCCCGCACCCCTCCTGGGCGGCGACGTCACCGCGGTCCAGCAGCACCCAGGAGATCCCCCTCTGCCGCAGCCAGTGCAGGTCCGAGAGGTCGTCGTCGACCGGCATCACGACCGCGCCGGCGGCGCGCTGCTCGGCGAGCAGGCGCAGCGACCTGCGCTGGCGGTCGGGGCGTTCGGCGGAGTTCAGCAGGATCACGGCGAGTCCGGCCTCGACCGCCTCGTCCTCCACGCCGCGGGCGACCTCGGTGAAGAAGGGGTTGGTGACGTCCAGGACGATGAGCCCGACGGAGTCGCTGCGACCGGAGCGCAGGCTGCTGCCGGAGGAGTTGCGGACGTAGTCCAGCTCGCGGATGGCCTCCTGCACGCGGCGACGGGTCGCCTCGGCCACCCGCTCCGGCCGGTTGAGCACGTTGGACACCGTCCCGGGTGACACCCCGGCGCGCGCCGCGACCTCGCCGATTCCGACAGGCCGGCGGGGCCCGGACGGCGGCTGCGAGGTGGTGGCTGGCACGTTCCGCTCCCTTGCCCGAGATCAGCTGCGGCTCCGGGGGCGTGCGGGCCGGGGAGCCGGTGACCCTCCGATGCTACTCGCCGGCCTTGAATCGTTTTATCGCGGCGGAGCGGTGCCCACCGGGGACGTACCCGCGCGGTCCCGCGCCTCCCCGGCTCCCCCCTGGACATCCCGGGTGCGTGCCGCCGGCCCCCCGCGCGCCGGGCGGCGGGGCCGGCCGCGCGAGGTGTAGGACCGCCTCCCGCGGGAAGTCGGCTCCGCACGGCGGAAGGCGCCGCGAGCGGGAGAGGGAGGCGGGCCATGACCGAGACGGCCGGCGGCCACGACCGGTACGACCGGGTCGCCATCGTGACCGGAGCCGACAGCGGCATAGGGAAGGCGACCGCCGTGGCGCTCGCCGAAGGGGGCTTCGACGTGGGCCTGACCTACCACCGGGACGAGGAGGGCGCGCGGGGCACGGCGGAGGAGGTCCGCCGAGCCGGCCGGACCGCGGCGGTACGCCAGCACGACCTCCGCGACCCGGTCACCGGGGCGGAGGCCGTCGCCGAACTGGCCGGTGAACTGGGCGGCGCCGGGGTGCTCGTCAACAACGCCGGCCGCGGGACGCGCGCACCGCTGCTGGAGACGTCCTACGCCGAGTGGCGCGAGGTCCTGGCCGTGGACCTGGAGGCGCCGTTCCTGTGCGCCCGCCACGTCGCGGCCCGCATGGCCGAGCAGGGCCGCGGCGGCCGCATCATCAACATCACCAGCGTGCACGAGGAACTGCCGAGGGTCGGCGCCGGCCCCTACTGCGCCGCGAAGGGCGGGCTGCGCATGCTCACGCGGGTGCTGGCCCTGGAGCTGGGCGCCCACGGGATCACGGTCAACGCGGTGGCGCCCGGCGAGATCGCCACCCCGATGACCGGCCAGCACGACGAACCGCCGGTGGCCGGCTCCCGTCCCGGCTACCCGCTGGCCCGGCCCGGGCACGCCCGCGAGGTGGCGGCGGCGGTCGCCTTCCTGGCCGGTCCGGAGTCGGGCTACATCACCGGCGCGACGCTGCTGGTGGACGGCGGACTCAGCCTCATGGGCCCGCAGGCGGCCGGCGCGCTGGACTCCGGCGACTGGCGGGCGGGGTGACCGCCGTCGCGGCGCACGGGCGGGCCGGACGCCTCAATCAGGGCAGCTCGCGCAGCCGCACCTCGCCGAGCACGCCGGAGCCGGCCTCCGCGGTCAGGTAGGTGTGCCGCGGCTGCCGCCGCCGGTCGGTGGGCGAGCCGGGGTTGAGCAGCCGCAACCCGCCGGGCGCGGTGGAGTCCCACGGGATGTGGGAGTGCCCGAACACCAGCACGTCGGTGTCCGGGAACCGCGCCGCGCAGCGGGCCTCCCGCCCCTTCGCCGGACCGGTCTCGTGGACGACGGCGAACCGCACTCCGCCGAGCACGGCGCGCGCGACCTCCGGCAGGCGCTCCCGGAGCTCCGGGCCGTCGTTGTTGCCGTACACCGCGACGAGCCGGCGGGCCCTCGCCCGCAGCGCCTCCCACGCCGCGAGGTCGCACCAGTCGCCGGCGTGGATCACCGCGTCGGCCGCCTCGACGTCCCGCCACAGGGCCTCCGGAAGGTCGCGGGCCCGCCGCGGCAGGTGCGTGTCGGACGTGATCACGAGTCGCATCGGCGCCTCCCCCGGTCCGTGCTCCGCCCCTGCGCCCATTCTGCCCGCCGGGGCGCGCGGCACCGCTCCTGGTCACCACAGTGGTCCGGCTGGTCGCCTCCGACACCGCCCTGCGGCACGACACCGTAGGGACCACCGATTCCCCCCGTGGAACGCGGGTGGCCGCGCTCCGCGGTGCGGCGCCCCGGCCCGGC
This sequence comes from Marinitenerispora sediminis, assembly GCF_003336425.1. Taxonomy (GTDB): domain Bacteria; phylum Actinomycetota; class Actinomycetes; order Streptosporangiales; family Streptosporangiaceae; genus Marinitenerispora; species Marinitenerispora sediminis. The sequence goes on from NZ_QEIO01000065.1 coordinate 4,498, forward strand.
CGGGCGGCGCCCTACGGCTACCGCCGCCGCCACTCGCGCCTGCTCCTGGGTCTGCGCCTGCTCCCGGTACGCACCCCCGCCGCTGACGGCCCCTGGCCGCGGAGAACTCGGCTAGCGGGCGGTACGGCGCCCGCCGTCCGGGCGGTACCCCCGGCCGAGCGCGCCGCGGACCCGGGCCCGCCAGTCCGACGGCTGCTGGCCGCTTGGGCGCTCCGCCACCATGCCGGGCCGAAGCAGCGCCGGCCCCGTCCCGCGGTCCACGCGATCCGCACCGCCCCATCCGGGCGCCGGGGACGGATTCGGCGGCGCTGCGGAGTTCGCCGCTTCCTCCGCCGGCCCGGCCTGGGCCGTCTGGTCCGTCTCCGGCGCGGAACCCGTGGCCGCCGGCTCCGCGGTCGCCACTCCGAGGTACTCGGCGACAGCCGGGCTTCCGGTCTCCTCGGTCAGCCACGCGGCGACCGCGGCCCGCTCCTCGCCGGTCGGCCGGCGGTGGGCGTCGAGCACGTTGAAATTCGCACGAGCGCTCTCCGCGAAGTCGTCGCCGCGCCCCGGCCGGACCGGCAGACGTCCCCAGCTGACCACACCGTCACCGCGCGGCCGCCCGGCCTGACTCATTTCGGGGTGGTGCACGAGCACGCTCCCCGCATCGGAGTACGCCACCTCCCCCACGGCGGGGCTCCGAAAGGTGCCGGTCATGTTCTCCAGTGCCCCGTGATCGCGGGCCAGCCGGGAGAACTCCTCCCGGGAAAGGACGGGGGGCACCGCCACCGTGCGTTCCGTCCACCCCTGGCCCGCCCCGAACCTGCGGACCAGCATCTCGGAGGCGCCGGGGCGGTAGATCGCGGACGGCATCATGAAGGAGGGGTGTCCCGCGTAGAAGAAGGTCGCGTATGAAGGGCTGCGGTGTTCACCGGTGATCACTTTTTGTCCATTCTGTCGCATGACGCCCCTCGGAAGCATTCACACCGCTATACATGCTCCATGGGGTACAAGGCAAGGCGATCGTCGCGCTTGGACTGAACAGAACCGGCCGCCGGTCACCCCGTCAGCTTCTGCAGCGCCTTCGTGATCCGCTTGTCCGACACCGGGTAGGCGGTGCCCAGTTCCTGCGCGAAGTAGCTGACCCGCAGTTCCTCCAGCATCCAGCGGACCTCCCGGACGTCCGCGTCGGCCGCGCGGCCCGGCGGCAGGTCGGCCAGCGCCTTGTCGTAGGCCGCCCGGGACTGGGCCACCTTGACGAGGTTCGTCTGGTCGCGGCGCGGGTTCTCCGGCAGCTTGTCCAGCCGGTGTGCGATGGCGCGCAGGTAGCGCGCGAGGTCGGGCAGGCGGCGCCGTCCGGTGGCCGTGACGAAGCCGGGGAAGACCAGCTCGGCGAGCTGCCCCTGCACGTCGTTGAGCGACGGCAGCACGGCGAGGCTGGTGGTCCCCCTGATCCGGCGCTGCACCTGCTGCCAGAGCACGAGGACGCGCTCCACCGCGGCGACGACCTCGGCGAGGGTGTCGGCGAGCTCGGCCCGCACCTGGTCGGCGAGGGCGTCGAAGGCGTCGGGGTCCCAGACCGGCCCGCCGGCGTCGGCCACCAGTGCGTCCACGGCGCAGGTGAGGCAGTCGTCGAACAGCGCCGGCACGCTGCCGTGCGGGCTGTCGCTGAGCGCCAGCTTCGTCCGGTTCTCCAGTCCGCGCCGCACGACCGGCACCGGCGACGGGATGCGCAGGAGGAGCAGCCGCCGCGTCCCCGCCCACATGGCCCGCCGCTGCTCGGCCTCGGTGTCGAAGATCCGCACCGCGACGGTGTCTCCCTCGTCCACGAGCGCCGGATAGCCCCGGACCGAGTGCCCGGCCGTCTTGCGCTCGAAGCGCTGTCGCAGCGGGCCGAAGTCCCACGAGGTGAGCCCGGTCCTCTCGATCCCCTTGGCCTCCGCGGAGATGGCGGCCTGGAGTTTCGGCTTCAGCGCCCGGCGCAGCTCGTCGAGGTCCTTGGCCTCGGCGAGGGTGCGGCCGCGGTCGTCGACCGCGCGGAAGGTGATCTTGAGGTGGTCGGGAACCCGGTCCAGCTGCCAGGCGTCGGCGGGGATCCGGATCCCGGCCGTGCGCCCCAGCTCGCGGCCGAGCGCGTCGAGCAGCGGCTCCTCGTGCGGGCGCAGCCGGGCCAGGACCGCCCGCGCGTGGTCCGGCACCGGGACGAAGGAGGTCCGGATCGGTTTGGGCAGCGACCGGATGAGCGCGGTGACCAGTTCCTCGCGCAGCCCCGGGATCTGCCAGTCGAAGCCGTCGCCCTCGACCTGGTTGAGCACCTTGAGCGGGATGTGCGCGGTCACGCCGTCGGCGTCGGTGCCGGGCTCGAACTGGTAGGTGAGCGGGAAGCCGTGCTCACCCTGCCGCCACACGTCCGGGTAGTCGTCCTCGCTGACGTCCCCCGCGCGGTCGTTGATGAGCATCGACTTCTCGAAGTTGAGCAGCTCGGGCTGGTCGCGCCGGGCCCGCTTCCACCAGGAGTCGAAGTGCCGGGCCGAGACGCACTCCTCGCCGAGCCGCTGGTCGTAGAAGTCGAACAGCGTCTCGTCGTCGACCAGGATGTCGCGCCGCCGCGCGCGGTGCTCCAGGTCCTCGACCTCCTCCAGCAGCCGGCGGTTGGCGTGGAAGAACGCGTGGTGGGTGTGCCAGTCGCCCTCGACCAGCGCGTGCCGGATGAACAGCTCGCGTGAGAGCCGCGGGTCGATCCGGCCGTAGTTGACCTTGCGCTGCGCGACGAGCGGCACCCCGTACAGCGTGACCTTCTCGTAGGCCATGACCGCGCCCTGGTTCTTCTCCCAGTGCGGCTCGCTGTAGGTGCGCTTCACCAGGTGGCCGGCGAGGTTCTCCGCCCACTCCGGTTCGATGCGGGCGGCCATGCGCCCCCACAGCCGCGAGGTCTCGACGAGTTCGGCGGCCATCACCCAGCGCGGCTGCTTCTTGAACAGCCCCGACCCGGGGAAGATCGCGAAACGGGCACCGCGCGCGCCGAGGTACTCGTGCTTGTCGGGATCCTTCAGACCGACGTGCGAGAGCAGTCCGGACAGCAGCGAGACATGCACCTTCTGCGGGTCGGCGGGGGCGCTGTTGACCGTGATGCCGAGGGTCTTCACCACCTGGCGGAGCTGGCCGTAGATGTCCTGCCACTCGCGTACCCGCAGGTAGTTGAGGAACTCGGCCCGGCACATCCGGCGGAACTGGCTGGAGGACAGCTCCCGCTGCCGCTCCTGGAGGTGGCTCCACAGGTTGAGGTAGGCGAGGAAGTCCGACTCCTTCTCGGCGAACCTGGCGTGCTTCTCCGCGGCGGCCTGCTGCTTGTCCACCGGCCGTTCCCGGGGGTCCTGGATGGAGAGCGCTGCGGCGATGACCATGACCTCGCGGACGCAGCCGTTGTCGCCCGCCTCAAGGACCATGCGGCCCAGCCGGGGGTCGACCGGGAGCTGCGCGAGCCGGCGGCCGAGCGGGGTCAGCCGCCGGCGTGGATCGGGCTCGTCGGGGTCGATGGCGCCGAGTTCGTGCAGGAGCAGGACGCCGTCCTTGACCTGGCGGCGGTCCGGCCCCTCGACGAACGGGAAGTCGGCGATGTCGCCGAGCCCCAGCGCGGCCATCTGGAGGATGACGGAGGCCAGGTTGGTGCGCAGGATCTCCGGGTCGGTGAACTCCGGCCGGGAGAGGAAGTCCTCCTCGGAGTACAGCCGGATGCAGATGCCCTCCGAGACGCGGCCGCACCGGCCCTTGCGCTGGTTGGCCGACGCCTGCGAGACCGCCTCGATCGGCAGCCGCTGCACCTTGGTCCGGTGGCTGTACCGGGAGATCCGCGCGGTGCCCGGGTCGACCACGTACTTGATGCCGGGCACGGTCAGCGAGGTCTCGGCGACGTTGGTGGCGAGCACGATGCGGCGGCCGCGGTGCGGGGCGAAGACCCGGTGCTGCTCGGCCGCGGAGAGCCGCGCGAACAGCGGCAGCACCTCGGTTCCGGGCAGTTTCAACTTCTCCAGCGCCTCGGCGGTGTCGCGGATCTCACGCTCGCCGCTGAGGAAGACGAGGATGTCTCCGGGGCCCTCCGCGCGCAGCTCCTCCACGGCGTCGCAGACGGCCTGCGTCTGGTCCCGGTCGGGGTCCTCGGGGTCGGCGTCACCGGTGATGGGGCGGTAGCGCACCTCCACCGGGTAGGTCCGGCCCGAGACCTCCACGATGGGGGCGTTGCCGAAGTGCCGCGAGAACCGCTCGGGGTCGATCGTGGCGGAGGTGATGATGACCTTGAGGTCCGGGCGGCGCGGCAGCAGCTGCTTGACGTAGCCGAGCAGGAAGTCGATGTTCAGGCTGCGCTCGTGCGCCTCGTCGATGATGAGGGTGTCGTACTGGCTGAGCAGCCGGTCCTGCTGCATCTCGGCCAGCAGGATGCCGTCCGTCATCAGCTTGACGAGGGTGTCCTCGCCGGCCTGGTCGGTGAAGCGCACCTTGTAGCCGACGGTCTCGCCGATCCGGGTGCCGAGCTCGTCGGCGATGCGCTCGGCCACGGTGCGCGCCGCCAGCCGGCGCGGCTGGGTGTGCCCGATGGTGCCGAGCACGCCCCGGCCCAGCTCCAGGCAGATCTTCGGCAGCTGGGTGGTCTTGCCCGATCCGGTCTCGCCGGCCACGATCACGACCTGGTGGTCGCGGATCGCCGCGAGGATGTCGTCCTTCTTCTGGCTGACCGGCAGTTCGGCCGGATAGCTGATCTCCGGGACGGCGGCGCGGCGCCGCCGGACCCGCTGGGCGGCGGTGTCGGCGTCGGCGGAGATGGCGGCCAGCACCGCCTCGCGCTTGCGGGAGTCGCGGATCTTCTGCAGGCCGTCGATACGCCGCCGCAGCCGACGCCGGTCGGAGGGCATCAGCTCGGTGAGGCGTTCGCGCAGTTCGGCGAGGGGGGAGGGCGGCACAGGCGGCGTTCTCATACAGGGGACAGGATAAGCGGGACCGCAACCGGTTTTCCGGGTCCGCCGGTGCAACGCGCGGCGGGCGCGCGCTGTTCCCCGGGCTCAGTCCGGGGGTGCGGCGGGGCCGGCCGCACCCGGCGGCGGGGTGACGACCTGCAGCAGCCCCCACGTGAAGTCCGCCACGTGGCGTCCGGCGGCGCCGGGGGCGGTGAAGGCGAGCCGCCACCTGGATGGGGCGGTGCCCTCCATCGGGGCCGCCGGGGCGAAGGCCCGGGCGACGTCGTCCACGACGACCGTCCACGGCACCAGGTCCCCCGCGTGCCGGAGGTCGGGCGCGGGCGTACCGGGCGCGCGGACCAGCCACTCCTGCCAGACGGCGCCGCCGGGGCCAGTGACGACCTCCCAGCGCAGGTCCGGCCAGAACGGCAGCCGCCAGTGGTGCCGCCGGCAGCGCAGATCGCCCACGAGCTGGTCGGCGACGGACTCGGCCGGCCCGAGGACGGCCTCGTAGCGGCGCGTCCCCTGGGGCGCCGAGCGGGAGCGCAGCATCGCCTGCCAGCGCCGGTTGACCTCCCGGGCCTCGGTGCGCGACGCGTCGAGGGCGCGCAGCGCGTCCTCGACGAGTTCGGGCCGCTGGTCCGCCATGCGGCGCAGGAGCACCAACTGGAACTCGCGTGCCCCCCATCCGCCGGTCATCGGCGCAGCGCCGCGGGCGGGCGCCGTCCCTCGCGCCGTCGACCGCGCCCTCTCGACGGGGTCAGCGCCTCGGCCGCCGGGGGGACGGAGGCGGGTTGCCGCAGTGTCATCCGCACAGTGTAGGGACGGGCCGCCGGCCTGGGCAGCCTCCGGCCGCAGGCTCTATGCTCCAAGCGTTCGGCCGACCAGACATCCGGGACGTCCAGTGCCAGTGCAGGAAGCGCCTCCGACCGCCGGCCCGCACGGGGGACCGGCGTGATCGCCCGCGGCCGGCGGCGGCTCGCCCGGCTGCGGCCGGAGGACCCGCGCACCGTGGGCCCGTACCAGATCGTCGGCCGCGTCGGGTCGGGCGGCATGGGCACCGTGTACGCGGGCACGACGCCTGAGCTGTCCGGCTACCTCGCGGTGAAGGTGGTGCACGAGGCCCACGCGGTCGATCCCGGCTTCCGGCGCCGGTTCGCGCGGGAGGCGCGGCTCATGGTGCGGGTGGACTCGCCGTGCGTCCCCAGGTTCGTCCGCGCCGACGTGGAGGCTCCGGTGCCGTGGCTGGCCACGGAGTTCGTGCCGGGTCCGACCCTGCGCCACCACGTGGAGCGGCGCGCCCCACTGCGCGGCGGGATGCTGCTCGGACTGGCCGCCGGGGTCGCGGAGGCGCTGCGGTCGATGCACGCGGCCGGGATCGTGCACCGCGACCTCAAACCGAGCAACGTCGTCTTGGCTCCCGGTGGCCCGAAGGTGCTCGACTTCGGCATCGCGCACGCCGCCGAGGACCCGACGCTGTGGCTGCGGCTGCGCCGGATGCGGCGCCGGGTGCGCGACCTGCGGCTGCCCGTGCCCGCCGCGCTGCCGCCCCGGCCGGGCCCGGCGCCGGCCCCGGCCGGCACAGGCCGGCCCGACCTCGTGGGTACGCCGGGCTGGATCAGTCCCGAGCAGTACCGCGGCCGACCGGTGACGGCGCGTTCCGACGTCTTCCTCTGGGGCGCGCTGGTGGGGTTCGCCGCGGCGCGCCACGACCCGTTCGGCCACGGGCACCCGGCGGTGCTGGCACGGCGGGTGCTGCGGGAGGACCCCGACCTGGCCGGGCTGCCGGCCGGCCTGGAGGAGCTGGTGCTGGCAGCCATGGCGAAGGACCCGGAGGACCGCCCCAGCTCCACCGAACTGCTGCGCCGCGTGCTCGACCTCGCCGAGCCGGCGGGCCGCGGGGACGGCGCGGACGAGGGCGACGGCCGGCCGCGCACCGACCGGCAGCGGGTCCGGTCCCTGCTCGCCCGCGAGTGGACCCGGGTCTCCGCCCGACCGCCCAAGCCGCCGGCGGCCCGCCCCGCGTGGCTTCCGCCGTTCGGTGCCGGACGCCGGCCGCCGGCGCCGCGTTAGGAAGCGCCTGGTGAAGGGGCCTTCTCCTCGGCTGCGGGTCCGGTGGAGGGGAGGCCCGGGCGGGGACGGTCGGCCGAGTGCCGCCAGACCGGACCCGACCGGAGGGCGCTCGGCCGGTCCCGGGGGTGGGCTTGACCGTGTGCGCGGCAGGGCGGCCTGGGCCGTTGACGGGGGTCCGCTGGACCGTCCGTACCTCTCCCGGGCGCGCCCGGGAGAGGTGGGTGCAGGCTGCCCCCGGCCCCCCTGGAGAGCCCGCTTCCCGTCCGTCCGGACGGCGGTGTCCGGTCTTCGGTGCGGCACCGGCGCAGCCGCCCCCGCTCTCCCCCGGTAGCCGCGGCCGGTGCGGGCCGGGTGCCCGGCCGCGCTCCCGGGTGACGGGGAGTCGGAGCCGCGGCGTTCGCCGGACGGTTTCGGACACGTCACCGCCGCATCCTTCCCCTCACCGCGCACCGCGCCGGTGCGCCGGTGCGCCGCCACCCCCGTATCGGGCGCGGCTCGCGGGCCGGCAGGGCGCGCGGCACGCTCGCCGTACCGTAGGCGGGGGCCCACCGCCCGGATGGACACCGGGTGTACTCGGAAGGGCGCCGGGGCAGCCTTCGGACACGGCCCCTTCCCCTGGCACCGCCGTCGGCTCCCGTCCGGGGGACCACGTCAACGGCCCAGGGCGGGACCTCCGGCGCGCGGCGCCCCGGCGGGTTCACCGTCGCGCCGCGACGCGAGAGCGAGGTTTTCACCTGAATTCAAGGACATGGTGACGCTGACCGAGTAGATATCTCTTGTTGTCGGTAGAGAGCCGACCGACACGGGTAGACAAGCTGCTGGGCGACCACGGCCCAGCGCTACCGGCCATGCAGGGCGGTGTGACCGTGTGGCCGTGGCAGCTTCTCCTGGGGGTTTCTCCCCCGTTCCGCCGGCGACGATCTCCACCGGCCGTCCCGGAATCCGCGCCGGCGGGGCGCCGCGAGAGGGCGCCACGGCGGGGGAGAGCCGCCGCGCCGGCCTAGACAGTGAGGACAGCTGTGCGGATATCGGTGATCGTCCCGGCCTTCAACGAGGAGGCGGTGATCGGGCGCTGCCTGGAAGCGCTCGTCGGCCAGACCTCGCCGGTCGACGAGATCCTGGTCGTCGACAACAACTCCACCGACGGGACCGCGGAGGTCGCCGCCCGCTTCGAGGACCGCGGCGTGCGGGTGGTGCGGGAGCCGCGGCAGGGCCTCATCCCGGCGCGCAACCGCGGGTTCGACGAGGCCACGGGGGACGTCCTGGGGCGCATCGACGCCGACACCGTCGTCGAGCGCGACTGGTCGCAGCGGCTCCGGGAGGCCGCGGCCGATCCGACCGTCTCGGCGGTGACCGGCCCCTCGTGGTTCTACGACGCGCCGCTGCCGCGCGCCAACCTGGCCGCCCACCGGCTGTTCTGCCACCGGGTGAACCGGGTGCTGAGCGGCTACCCGATGCTCTGGGGCTCCAATATGGCGCTGACCCGCGAGTGCTGGCAGGAGCTGCGGGAGCACGTCTGCCCGGGCCCGGACATCTTCGAGGACCTCGACCTCGCCATCCACCTGCACCGGCTGGGGCGGCGGGTCCACTACGCCAAGTCGCTGCGGACGTCGGTCTCCGCCCGCCGGGTGGCCGGCTCCCCGCGCGAGGTGGGCCGCTACCTGCGGGTCTGGCCGCGCACCTTCCGGATGCACGGCGAACGGCGCGCCGCGGCGGGGGCGTGGGCGATCCACGCGGCCGTCCTGGTCCCGGCGCAGCCCGCGCTGGCGATGGTGCTGCGCGCCTACACCCCCGACCAGGGCACGCTCTCCCTGGGGCGGCTGTTCTCCTCCGACCCAGCGGTCTCCCGGCCCATCCCCTGACCGGCGCGCCGTCACAGCGATCCGGAGCGCGCGGTCCGGCGCCCGGCCAGCGCCTCCCGGTACACGGCTTCCAGCCGCTCGGCGAACCGCTCACCGGTGTAGCGCGCCGCCAGTCGCCGAGAGCCCGCCGCCAGGGTGGCGCGCAGGCCGGGGTCCCGGACCAGCCGGGTCAGGCCGGCGCCGATGGCCGCCGGGTCCGGGGCGGTCAGCACCGCGTTGTCCGGGGTCACGCCCTCGCTGAGGTCGGGGTCGCACGCGAGGATCGGCAGGCCCGCGGCCACCGCCTCCACCACGGCCATCGGATGGTTGTCGAACCCGTGGGAGGTGATCACCGCGATGTCGGCGCGCTCCAGCGCGGCGAGCACGTCGGCGTGCGGCCGCGCGCCGAGCAGGCGGACGCCCGGCATCGGGTGCGCGGCGAGGAAGGCGCGGCACTCCTCCTCCTGGACGCCGCCGCCGTACACCTCCGCCCGCCACCCGGCGCCGGGCAGGGTCCGCAGCGCCTGCAGGAAGGGCAGGATCCGCTTCTCGGGGCTGAGCCGGCCGACCCACACGATGGTCGGCTCGCCGTCGCCCGGGGGCGCCGTCCGGCGCCGGACGGCGGCGGTCACGTTGGGCACCACGTGCAGCGGGGGCCGCACGCCCCGCTCGGCGAGTTTCTCCGCGAAGTGCCGGGAGGGGACCACCACCGCGTCGGCGGTGTTGGCGTGCCGGACCATGAACCGCCACACGTTGTGCTGGGCGGCCGTGGCCGCGCCCACCGGACGGTAGGTGTCGGGACCGGGGCGCAGCATGAGCCGTTGGAAGGTGAGCAGTCGGCGCGACCACGCCAGCGGGTCGGCGAACGTGTCCTCCATCTGGCGGTGCATGAGGGTGTGCATGGTGACCACGTAGGGGGCGCCGAACGCCCGCGCCACGGCCCGGGCGGCCACCGACACCCCGAACTCGGTGTGCCCATGCACGATGTCGACCCCGCCGCGCCGCGCCATCTCGGCGACCAGGCGCCGCTGGCGGTGCGGCAGCGGGAGGTAGGGCCGGTGCTGGTCGAACTCCAGCCGGGCGGCGCTGGGCAGGTGGATCACGTCGGTCGCGCGGTGGTCCCGGCCGCTGCCGTAGCTGGCGCACACGACGGTGACCCCGTGCCCGCGCTCGGCCAGCAGCCGGTGCTGGGCCGCCACGAGTGTCTGGACCCCGCCGACCGCGGGCAGGTAGTAGTCCGTGAACAACCCGATACGCACCGTTACAGAATAGGCGGCGGCACGCTTCCGGCCCCCCTCGACACGGCCGGCCGGTCGGCCCCGCCCGGTTCTCCGCTTCGTCCGGGACCGCTCTTTACACGTCGGTGGCGCACGGCTAGCATCGGCGCACCGGGAGCGCTCCCAACCCACCTCTCCCCCTGCGGAGAGGCGACCGGAAGGAGCCCCGATGTCCCGCTCACCCGCCGCCCTCCCCCGTCGACGCGCGCGCGTGTCGGCCGCGCTGCTCGGCGCGCTCGCCCTCACCGCGGCCGTGTCCACCGCGGTCCCGGCCGCCTCCGCCGCGGCGGCCGATGATCCGGCCGGGCCCCGGGCCGCCACCCGCGTCATGCCGCTGGGCGACTCCATCACCGGCTCGCCCGGCTGCTGGCGCGCCCTGCTGTGGGACGCGCTGCAGCGCAGCGGCCGAACCGAGGTCGACTTCGTCGGCACCCTGCCGCCGCAGGGCTGCGGGATCCCCCACGACGGCGACAACGAGGGGCACGGCGGCGCCCGCGTCACCGACGTCGCCGCTCAGGGGCACCTGGTCGGCTGGCTCTCGGCGAGCGACCCCGACGTCGTCCTCATGCACTTCGGCACCAACGACGTCTGGAGCCAGATCCCCACCGCCACCATCCTGGACGCCTACAGCACCCTGGTCGCGCAGATGCGCGCCCATGACCCCGGCATCCGCGTCCTCGTCGCCCAGATCATCCCCATGGACCCGGCGCGCAGCTGCGCCGCCTGCGGGCGCGGCGTCGCCGACCTCAACGCCGCGATCCCCGCGTGGGCGGCCGCCCAGAGCACTGAGCGCTCCCCCGTCGTCGTGGTGGACCAGTGGACGGGGTTCGACACCGCCGTCCACACCTACGACGGAGTGCACCCCAACTCCGAGGGCGACCGCCGCATCGCCGACCGCTGGCTCCCTCCGCTGACCTCCGTCCTCGGCACCGGCGGGCCGGGCGCCGCTGCCACGGCGGACAGCCGGTAGTCCGTGAGCGCCGCGCGGGGCTCCTCGGCACCAGCCCTCCCCGGAACCGGCCCTTCCCCGGGCACGGACGCCCGGCCAGGGGAGTGAGACCGGCTCCCCTCGCCGGTCGAGAAGGCGCGCCGCCGAACGCGTCCCGTTCTTCCGGCGGCGGAATCCGCACGGGCCTCGGCCGGTGTCCGGACGGCGCGGGCCTCGGCGGCGCCCACCGACGCGCGGCCGGCACCGGTGGCCGCACCGCACTCGGGCGGGCGCCGCGACGGAGCCGCGTGCCGCTCCCCGTGGCGGCTACGCCGGCCGGGCCGAGGCGAGGACGCCGCACCACTCGGCCAGGTAGGCCGACAGGTTGGCCCGGGCCAGCGGCGTGTCCGGGCAGCGGGCGCGCAGGAACAGGCCGTCCCGGGTCCGCGACACCCAGAACTGCGCGTCGTCGGCGACCGTCTCGTTGCTGATGTGCCACGGGTCGCAGTCCGGGTACCGGTCGGCGCCGGGGAACCGCCGGTAGTCGATGTAGGAGAGCATGAACACGTCGTCCCGGGTCCGGGTGAGGCCGCCCTCCAGCGCGGCGAGGACCGCGGGGAACGGCACCGCCACCGTGGCCAGGGCGGCCCGGAACGCCTGGTGCGCGGCGGCGAGGGTCTCGGGGAAGCGCTCCTCGACGTCCACGTCGAAGGCGATGGGCGCGACCCGCGTGAACCAGCCCACGGCGGCGCGCCAGCGCGGATCGGTGCGGGTGTGCAGCGGCGTCAGCAGCCGGAAGCCGTCGGCGGCGGCGCCGAGCCGGCGCGCGGCCAGCCCCGCGGCGGCCAGGAGGCCGGTGAACAGGCTGCCCCCGGCGGCGCGGCACGCCTCTTCGAGATCCGCGGTGGCCGGTGCGTCCAGGAGCCGGCGGCACTCCGACAGCTGCGGCCGCACCTGGCCGGGCGGCACCCCCAGGTCGAGCGGGAAGGCGGGCGGCGCTCCGCCGCAGGCGCGCGCCAGCTCCCGCCACGGCCGCATCGCGGGGTCGTCGCGGGCGGGCGCGGGAACCGGTGACCGCTCCTCGGCGCAGTACTCGACGAAGCTCCCCGTCTCGGGCAGCTCGACCGGGCGCCCCCGGCTGAGCGCCTGATGGATCTCACCCAGTTCGTGCACGGCGAGGGCCAGCGAGTAGCCGTCGACGTCGCAGTGGTCGAAGCCGCAGAACAGCGTCGTGCGGTCCGGGCGGACGATCGCCCCGGGGAGGTAGGACGGCCAGGAGAGCGGCCGGCACTCCTCGTCGAAGCGGCGGCGCAGGTGCGCGGCGAGGTGCCGCGCGGAGTCGAAGCGGCCGGCCTCGGAGCGGACCAGCGCCACCCGCTCCGGCGGGAGCACGCGCCGCTCGACGTCGTCCGGCCCGCCGCCCTCCGGTACGGAGAACCCGCTGCGCAGCGTCTCGTGCCGCCGGATCCAGTGGACGAGCACCGCCTCCAGGACGTCGATGTCCGCGCGCCCGGGCAGGTCGAAGGCGAACGCCAGCCAGGTGCCCGCGTCGCGGCCGGCGGCACCGCGCACGGCGGTCTCCAGGTGGAAGCGCTGGTTGAACGACGGGGGCGCCGGGTGCCGGGGCAGCTTCGCCACCGCCGCGACCGCGGCCGGCGCCGCCCGCCACTCGACCAGCGTGCCGGGTTCGGGGGTGTAGCGTCCGATCGTGGTGACGCGCATCAGGGGGTCGGCGCCCAGACCTGCGGCGCCTCGGCGGCCGGTGCCGCCGTGTCCCCGCCGATGCGGTGGTCCCCCGTGCGCACGACCGCCGTGACGATCCGCCGCACGCGCTCCAGGTAGCGCGGGACGCTGCCACGGGCCACCGGGGTGTCGGGATAGGTGGTCTTCAGGTAGGTCTGCTGCCACATCCGGTTGACCCAGATGGGGACGTCGGCCCCCGACCCGGGCCCGGCGAGCGCCTGGAAGCTGGCTTTCTCCCGCTCCTGGGAGCCGGCGAGCCGGCGGGTGTCGATGTAGGACACCATCGGCGGTACCGCCCGCGGACCGGCCTGCAGCCCCTCCGTCGCGCCCAGGAGTTCGAGGATCCGCACCACGGGGGCGCCGACGAGCTCCCGCGACGCCGAGAACGCCGTCTGGGCCGTCCCGACGAGGTCCCGGAAACCGCCGTGCCCGGCCACCGGGAAGTGCACCGGCGCCAGGGTGATGAACCAGCCCTGCGTCGCACGCCAGCGGCGCTGGTCGCGGGTCTGCAGCACGGTGAGCGCGCGGTACACGTCGTGGCCGCCGAGCTCCTGGGCGGCGATGGCGAGCGCGGCGAACACTCCGGCTGCGAAACCGCCGCCGGCCGCCTTGCAGATGTCCGCGAACGCGTCCGCCTCCACCGCGTCGAACAGCTGGACCTCCAGCGGCACCTTCGGGTACTCCTCCCCCGGCGCCACGCCGAGGTCGAGCGGGAAGACCGGCGGGGCCCCGCCGCCGGAGCGCCAGAAGTCGAGCCACCGCCCCACCTCGGGCGACTCCCGGGTCAGCGCGGCGGCACGGGAGCGTTCCACCGCGCTGTACTCGATGTGGCTGCCCGGCTCGGGCAGGCTCGCCGGGATGCCGGTCACCTCCGCCTCGTACAGCCGGCGGATCTCGTCGTAGACCCGCAGCAGCGAGTAGCCGTCGGTGTGGACGTGGTCCACCCCGAGGTAGAAGGTGGAGGAGCCGTCGCGGACCACCGCGCCCATGATGAAGGCAGGCCAGCCGAGCGGGCTGGTCGCGGTTTCGAGGCGCCTGCGCAGGTGCTCCCGGATCTCGGCGCCCGAGGACAGGTCACCGACCACGGAGGTGCGCACGTCCACCGCCTCGGCCGGCACGAGGTGGCGGCGCAGCCCGCCGTCCTCGGCCCGGCGGAACCAGGTGAGCAGGGTGTCGTGCCGGGTGATCCACGCGCGCAGCGCGGCCGCCATCGCCTCGGTGTCCAGTGCGCCGGGCAGTTCGAACACGACGGCCATCCACGGGGAGTGCTCGGCCCCCGCCTCCTCGTTGGCGATGTAGCGCCGGAGGTGGTTCTCCTGCACGAACGACGGCGGGGTCGGGTGTTCGGGGGCGGCCGCGCCGGCGTCGAGCGCCGCGCGGCTCATCCCCCATTCGACGACGCGGCCGGGGCGCGGCAGGTAGTCGTCGATGCTGTTCATCAGCATGGCTGTGTCTCCTCTTCCTTGCTGCTCGCTGACTCGCAAACGGCGAGGCGGCTCGGGACCGGGCGACGGATGTGCGGGGAACCCGCCGGCCGGTCCGGCGCGGCCGCCCTACACCGCGACGGGCACCGGCGCCTCGATCGCGAGGTCACCGGAGACGGCGACTTCACCGAGGATCCGGCGGATGGCGTCGACGTAGCGGGGGACGTGCTCGGCGGCGTGGCCGGAGCTCGGATACCGGCAGGTGGCGTAGACCCCCTCGTGCGTCCGGTTGATCCACACGTAGACCTCGTCGCGGGACGCGACCCGCGCGTAGCAGGCGCGGGCGTTCCACTCCGGCCACCGCTGCGATCCCGGTGTCGCGCGCAGGTCCATGTAGGAGAGCACGAACCGCGGCCGCAGCGGCGCCCCGAGGAGCTCGCAGACGCGGGCGAAGGGCACCTTGGCCATCGGGCGGACCTCCCGGGCTGCCCGGCCGGCGGCCCGCACGAGGTCGTGGAACCCGCCATGCTCCGGCAGGGTGAGCTCCAGCGGCGCCAGGCCGATGTACCAGCCCAGCGACGCGGACCACCACGTCTTGGAGCGGGTGTGGAAGGGGACCACCGTCCGGAAGACCGGCGCTCCGCTCAGTTCGGCGCCCGCGAGCGCCGCGGCGGCCAGGACACCGGTGAAGAGGGTGCCCCGGCCGGCCCGGCAGGCCGCCTCGACCGCGTCCGCCTCACCGGGCGCGAGCAGCCACTCGCACCGGCCGCTCTGCCGCGCCGGCTCGCCGGGCACCGAGCGGACCTCCGCGGGGAACCGCGGAAGCCCGTCGCCGGCCGGCCCCAGGAACTCCCTCCAGCGGCGGATGACCGGATGGTCGCCGCCGAGCGCGGCCGCCTGCGTCCGCTCCGCGCTGCCGAAGTCGACGTAGCTGCCCACCTCCCCGAGCGCCGCCGGGGTGCCGGAGACCTCGGCGGCGTAGAGCTCGTGGATCTCGTGCGCGACGAGCAGGATGGAGTACCCGTCGACGTTGACGTGGTCGAAGGCCAGGCAGACGGTCGTGGAGTCCGCCCGCGATACCGTCGCGAACGCGTAGGACGGCCAGTGCAGCGGATCGGTCGCGCGGTCGAAGAGGTCGTCCAGGTACCGGGCGATCTCCGCGCCCTCCGCCATGTCGCCGACCACGTTCGACCGGACAGCGACGTCCTCCGGCGCGAGCGTGCGGAGCCGCAGCTCACCGGCAGAGTGCCGGAAGGCGCTGCGCAGCGTCTCGTGCCGGCCGATCCACCGGCGGAAGGCGGCGTTCAGCGCCACCGGGTCCACGGGCCCGGGCAGGTCGAAGACGGTCGCCAGCCATGTCGGTGCGCGGATGTGCACCTCGCGGTCCACGACGACACGCCGCAGGTGCGCCTCCTGGAGGTAGGACGGCGGGCGGGGGTCGTCCGATAACGCGCCCGGGTCGGTGCCCGGCACAGCCCGCCACTCAGTGACCAGACCGGGGCGGAAATGGTACTCGGAGAGTTCGGTGAACTTCATCGCTGTTTTCCTCGTGCGTACGGAATCCCGGACAGCGGACTCCCGGCGCTGCGCGGGCTGTGAAAGAAGGTGACGCGCGACCAGGATCCTCCAACAACAGCACGCGCGACACCAATTCACGCACTGTCGAAAACAGCACGGAATCCCCCGCAGACCATATTCCACCGGAAATACGAACAATCATTCACAGCGGCAGGAAAGGGAAAAAGGCCCGTGCCCCCGGCGCCCGAGGGCGCCACGCCGCCGACGCGCGCCCGGCGCGCCACGGCCGGCGCACCGCCGACCACCCGTCACGGCGCGTGCACGGACCGCCACGCCCTGCCGCCGTGACAAGTGACAGTATCAGTGACAAAACAGAACGCAACAGTCGCGATATGTGAGCAACAGCACCGCATTCGGCATGAACCAGACGGCCGTCACGAGCGTATCGGCGGTGCGCGGCGACCGGCGCGGCACATGCGGCGGCCCCACCGCAGGCCCACGGCCCGCCGGCTCCGGTGCCGCGGCGCCCTGCCGGTACCGGTCGGCCGCGCGCGGCATCTCCCGGCATCGGCTGCTTGGCGGACACCGTGTTCGCGGGCCGGGGAAACACCACTATGCTCGGAGCGCCGCACTCCGGAATTCGCCCGCATTGGCGGCGCCAGTCATCGGATGATCACACCCGAGCGCACTTTCGAATAGCGCGCACGTCGCCAGAATGAATCTTGCTGAAATATCCGGATAATGGCCTGGAAACCGATGGGGAAAACCGCCTCGGGTCGGCCGTACCCCCGCTTCCCGCCCGTCCGGCTCCTTCGCCCCGGGGCACGCCCTTGCCGATGACTCAGACCCGCCCGCGGACAGCATCTGCGGGGCCCTGGTCGCACGGGCCCGATGGCCACGAGGGCTGGCCCGTCACCGGCTATCAGGCGGCCGGCCACCTCCTGGCCGACACCCGCTCCGCTCCGCCAGGACATCGGCGTGCTCCACGTCCACTGCGAGCCCCCCGCCATGCCCATCCCCACCGAACCCGCCCCGCGGGTGCCGGGCGTGTTCATCGCCATGGACCCATCGCCCCCCATCCGGCTGCGGGCGAACTCACCGGAGCCCTCACCAGCGACGACGACCGTCCCCGTCCCCGATGGCCGACAGCTTGGTGCCGCTGACCGCGGCCGCACCGCTGCGCTGGGGCGGACCTCGCCGTCAGGACCGCGGCGGACAGACCGGCAACGGGCCGGAGCGCTCGCCCAGCGGCCCGGCTACCACGACCGGCCGGACGGCATGAGGGACCGTGGCCTGCACGGGGGGACCCAACATCGGACAGCAGGCCCGCGGGCGGCGTGCCGCACTCCTCGAACGCGCTCCCCCCTCGGCCGTCCTCCGCGACGACGGCCCGCGGACAGCGAGCGATGGACACGCGGCCGAGGAACGCCTGGATCGCGGCCGGGCCGCGCCTCGTGGCGGAGCCGGTGCGGAAGGGAGGCCTTCGATCCCCGCCTCGGTTCCGGGGGCGTCCCGGCGCCGGCACGGGAACACGCGCACCTCACCGTCCTTGCCGAGCAGCGCGTGGCCCGGTGCGGGCGGTCCGGCGGTGCCCCAGACGTCCGGGACGGGCGGCCCCGGCGGCACGGGCGTCGGTCCGGAACGGCACGGCGGCGATGGCGGCTCGCGCGTTCCGCCCCGCCCGGCGGCGCCGCAGGGCACGATGCGGCGGTCCGGCCGACCTGGCGGCTCGCCGATCCCTTCCCCGTCCCACCCGTGCCGGGATGATCCGCGCGCGTGGCCACCCCACCGCCGCGCGACGCCGGCGCGGGACGCGACGCGGGCGCCCTCAGAGCCTCCGGAGGCCCACCCGGCGGACCGAGCGCGCCGGCGGGCGCGGACCCGGCGTCACCCCGCGCGGGCGCCCTCCGGCCGCAGGTGTGTCATCAGGGCGCTGAACCGGGCCCAGGCGTCCGGCTCGGTGCCGTCGCCCAGCGGGTACCACACCGACGGGGCACCGGCCGGCCCCAGGACGCGCCCCTCGACCGGTGCGGTGAGGGCGCTCGGTAGTCCGATCTCGGCGACCCCCCGGTTGCCGACCGCCATGCCCACCGGCGTCGGGGCACCGAGCCAGCGCGGTTCGTAAGTGAGGTCCGAGCGGCCCGGAAGGCGCTGGACGGTCATCGTGAGCAGGGTGCGCCGCTCGGCGAACTCGCGCGCGAGCTCCTGGAGCAGGTCGACCGGCGGCTCCTCGCCCTCGCGGTACCCGACCGCCGCGGTGATCGACTCCTTCACCCCGGACGTCACCCGCGACACCCGCTGGGTGGCGACGAAGTTCCGCGTCCCGCCGCCCGGCCCGGGGAACACCAGCCACGTCGCCTGCGGGGCCCGGCGTCGGCACAGCGCCGTGGCCGCGGCCGGGTCCCACGGCGACAGCGCCGGCTCGCTCGTCCCCCAGCCGGCCGGACCGGCGCCGGTGAGCGCCGTCGCCAGTGTCTCGACCGCGCCGCCGAGGACGAGGTCCTCGGCGGCCGGGTGCTGGATCCGCAGGTCAACGAGGAGCTGGCTGCCCGGCGCCGACGGCGCGTCCAAGAAGGTGGCCGAGAGGCCGGCGTCGTCGCCGGTGGCGATGACGTACCCGGCCGCCTCGTCCCACACCAGCGGCGCACCGGAGAAGCCGTCGTAGTGCCCGTTCCCGCCGGGCTCCTCGACCACCCAGCGCGCCCGGGTGCTGTTCAGCATGGTCCGCAGCGGCAGCGTGAGGCGCGACTCCGCCGGGGACAGCACCTGCAGCCCGCGCCCGCCGCGCGCGCACGCCACCACGGCGTCCGCCAGCCACGCCGTCAGCGGGATCACCGGCCGGTCCTGGACGGCCACCGCCGTCTTCGCGGTGGCGACGTCGATCGCCGGATGGTCCGCCATCGTCGTCACGCCGGCCGCCTCTCCGCCGCGCCGCCGCGGAGGCGGGGGCGGGCCGACCACACCGTTCCGCCCAGGCGGTCGACCAGGCCATCGGCGAACCGGTGCGCGAGTGCCACCGCCGCCGGGTCCGAGCCCGCGGCCCGCGCCTCCACCCACCAGCACGGGTCGGGCGTGCGGGCGGCCGTCTCGGCGCCGAGCAGCCGCTCCACCTCGCTCGCGACCTCGACGCGCTGCGCCGCCTCGATGCTCAGCAGGGTCCGACCGCGGGGGTCGCAGAGCTGGATCACCGCGCCGTCGCCGCCGCCGCGGACCTTCAGCTCGGCACCGGCGCGCACCATCGCGTCCACCAGCCCCCGCACGTCCGGGGGCCGCTCGACCAGCGCGACAACGTCGTAGGTCACCCGTCCTCCTTCGTCTCGTCCACCAGCGCGGTCTGGATGAGGCGGGGGGACTCGCCGCGCCGGATCCACCGCCCCCTGCCCGGGGGTTGCGCGTTGGCGTACACCCGCGGGAACAGCTGCCCCTCGCTCCGGTCTCCGGACATGAGCACGGCACCGGTGCCGATCTCGCGCATGGCCTGCACGAGCGGGTCGTAGAGCCCCCGGGCCGCCCCTGCTACCCGGCGGGCCACCACGAAGTGCAGCCCGATGTCCGGGCCGTTGGGCACGAACGGGACGAACGGCGTCAGCGGCTTCTGCCCCGCGCTGGTGAGGACGTCGTAGTCGTCCACGAGCACGACGATGCGCGGGCCGCCCGGGGCGCCCGGCTCGGCCTTCTCGGGATCGGCCTCGTCGGGCATCCGGTCGGCCAGTTCCTTGGCCACCCCGGCGGCCAGTCCCGCGCAGACCCGGGCGGCGCTGGCGTACCCCCCGAGGTAGGGCTCCGGGACCATGCCGCGCAGCGTGCGGCGCGGATCCATGACGGCGAACACCACCTCCTGCGGCGAGTACCGGCTGATCAGCCCCTCGGCGACCAGGCGCAGCAGGTTCGTCTTGCCGCACTCGCCGTCGCCCAGCACGAGCAGGTTCTGGTCGCGGTCGAACAGGTCCAGGAGGACGGGGTCGAGCGCGCGCTCGTCCACCCCGATGGGGACCAGCCTGGCCTCCCGGTCCGGCCCCGGGAGGGAGCGGGCGGGCAGCCGGTAGGGCAGCACCCGGACCGGCGGGGCCACCGGGCCGCGCCACACGCTGCTCACGGCCCGGGCGGTCTTCTCGACGACCTCGGCGAGGTTGTCGTCCTCCGGGAGCGCGTCCACGCGGGGCAGCGCCACCTGGCCGAAGAGCTTGCGGTCGGTCAGCGCGCGGCCGGGCACGTCGGCGCTGATGGTCTCGGCGAGCTTGCGGTCCACCGAGGAGTCCGCCGGGTCGTTGAGCCGCAGCTCCACCTTCTGCCCGAAGTTGGACTGCATGGCCATGCGCACGTCGTTCCAGCGCAGCATCGCGGCCACCACGTGGACGCCGTACCCGCCGCCCCGCTGCAGCAGGTCGGACACCATGTCGTCGACCTGCTCGAAGTCCTTGCGGATGGCGCCGAAGCCATCGACGCACAGCACGACGTCGGCGCACGGCAGCTCGGGGACCTCTCCCCGGGCGTGCATCCGGCGCAGCTGCTGGACCGAGTCGATGCCGCGGTCGCGGAACACCTGCTGGCGGTGGTCGAGCATGTCCCGCACCTCCTCCACGGTGCGGCGGACCCGCTCGCCGTCGGTGCGGCCCGCCACGCCCCCGACGTGCGGGAGGTCGGACAGCGCCTGCAGGCCGCCGCCGACGAGGTCAAGCGCGTAGACGGCCACCTGGCTCGGCGTGTGGGTGAGGGCGATCGACAGCACCAGGGTGCGCAGCAGGGTGGTCTTGCCGGTCTGCGGCCCGCCGATGACCGCGAGGTGGCCGCCGGAGGCGGACAGGTCGAGGCTCCACAGCCCCTGCCACTGCTTCGCGGCGTCGTCCAGCAGCCCGATCGGCACCTGGAGCTGGCGGAGGTCCCCGACCGGTAGCCGCATGGCCTCGCCGGTGAGCTGGACCGGGGCGGTGACCAGGTCGAGCGTGGTCGCGGACGGCAGCGGCGGCAGCCAGATCTCGCGGGTCCGCTCGCCGTGGCGTGCCAGCTGGCCGACCATCACGTCGAGCAGCGTCGGCCCCACCGTGCGCTCGGGCAGCCCGGGGTCGTCCTCGGGGGCGGAGGACCGGTCCGGCGAGCCGGCCGTGTTGTAGGCCGGGTAGCCGCGGACCGGTGCGCGCTCCTGGCGCTCGTCCTCCTCTGCGGAGACGGGCCCGCGGTAGGCGCCGGACACGTATCCGGCCTTGAAGCGCTGGTAGACGCTGATGTCGACCTTGAGGTACCCGAAGCCGGGGAGGGCCGGCAGGTGGAAGGCGTCGGGGCTGTCCAGCACCGTGCGGCTCTCCTCCTCGGAGAAGGTGCGCAGCCCCAGCCGGTAGGACAGGTAGGTGTCCAGACCGCGCAGCTTGCCGCCCTCGATCCGCTGGCTGGACAGCAGCAGGTGCACGCCGATGCTGCGCCCGATGCGGCCGATGGACAGGAACAGCTCGATGAAGTCCGGGCGCGCGGTCAGCAGTTCGCCGAACTCGTCGATGATCACCAGGAGGTGCGGCAGCGGCGGCAGGCTCGCGTCCTGCGTGCGCCGGAAGGTGTAGTCACCGATGTTGGCGATGTTGCCGGCGTCGCGCAGCACCTGCTGGCGGCGCTGGACCTCGCCGGAGAGGCTGGCGTAGACGCGCTCGATCAGCGCGGCGTCGTCCTCCAGGTTGGTGATGACGCCGGCGACGTGCGGCAGCCCCTCGAAGGGCGCGAACGTGGCGCCGCCCTTGTAGTCCACCAGCACCATGCTGACGCGGTCGGGTGGATGCGTGGCGGCCAGCGCGATCACCAGCGTCCGCAGCATCTCGCTCTTGCCGGAGCCGGTGGCGCCGACGCACAGCCCGTGCGGTCCCATGCCGAGCTGGGCGGCCTCCTTCAGGTCGAGGATGACCGGCTGCCCCAGGTCGTCAGCGCCGATGGGCACCCGGAGGAAGGCGCGTTCGCTGCGGGGCGCCCACAGCCGCGCGACGTCCATGTCGCCCGGGTCGGGCACGCCCATCATGGTCGGGAAGTCGACGCTGCCGCCCTCCGCGGCGGTCTCCTCCACGGACTCGCGGGACAGCCGCAGCGGGGCCAGCATCGCGGCCAGGCCCGAGACCGCGGCCGCGGAGACGTCGTCCACCGTGCCGGTCAACGCGGGAGCGCCGGCGGAGCGCAGGTCCTGGACCCGCACCTGGTCGCCCGCGACGGTGACCCGCAGGCTGACGTCCCCGGGCTCCTGGACCTGGTCGGCGACCAGGTGGATCACCGTGACGCCGAGGTCGGCCGGTCCGACCGCCTCGTCCGGTCGGACCAGCTCGCTGGCGACGTCGCCGTGCGTGTCGTGGACGACGACAAGGCGGCGCATCATGCGGTACGCCTCGCGCTTGCCCATGCCGCGCCGGACCTCGGCGGCGAAGTCGGTGCGGGACCGCAGCTCGTCGGCGAGCAGCACTCCCAGCTTCGCCGGGGTCGGCGCGAGGAGCCGGGCCGGCACGCCGCCGTCGCGGCGCTGCGGGTCGAGCACCTGCGGCAGCCACTTCACCCAGTCCCAGTCGGCGGCGCGGCCGCCCGGGTACATCACGGCGAGCGCGGCGTCCTCCGGTGCGTGGAACGCGCTCAGCTGGGCGAGCAGCGCCCGCACCAGGCGCAGTACGTCCGCCCGCTCGCCGACCACGCTGACGTTGCCGACCATGTCGAGGGGAACGGTCAGCGGCATCTCCGGCACCGTCTCGAACCGCCGGATCGCGGCGTGCGCCTCGGAGAGCATGAACGGGTCGGTGGGGGTGAGCGCGGTGCCCTTCTCCGCGAGCTGGAGCGGACGCCCCGGCATGAGCCCGGTCCCGACGCGCACCCGCAGGAAGTCGGGGTCGCGGCGCCGGCGCTCCCACAGGCGGGTGGGGTCGCGCACGATGTCGTACAGCGCCTCGGGCGGCGGATCCAGCAGCCGGGCGTTCGACCGGGCGTCGCGCTCCCAGGCGCCCAGCTCCTCCCGCAGCTCCTCCAGGTACTGGAGGTACAGCTCCCGCTGGTTGCGCCGCTGCCGGGCGGCCTGGCCGCGGCGGGAGAACATCATCCCGACCCCGCCGAGCAGCGCCACGACGAGGATGATCGCGCCCAGCACCATGAACGCCGGATTGCGCATCACCATCATGATGGTCAGCGACGCCGCCATCCCGAACATGGGGAGCAGGGACATCAGCTGGTTTCCCTGGGCGTTGCCGTCCGGCAGCGTGGGGGGCGCCTCGACCTGGTGCGGGTCGTGTGCGGGGGGTGGATACACCGTCCTGGCCGGCCGATGCACTATTCGGGTCGTCACCAGCCTTCTCCTCAAAAGGGATGGCCCAGGTTTTGGAAACTGCTCGCCGGGGTTCGCACCCGTATTCTATAGAGGGTGCCCCTGACGGCGGCCTCCCAATTCGCACGGACAGCAGTGAATAGGACGGATCGGAGCGGACCCTGAGTTCCGACGCGCTCGACATCGCGGGAGACGTGCACGCGATCATCGAGGACATGGTGCCCGTGGCCGTCCCGGACGCCTCATTCGAGCGCCGGCTGGCCCGGGTGGTGGTGCCTTTCGGTTGGACGGAGCTGGCCGCGTCCACCTGGGACGTTCTGGAACGCTGCGCCGCCGCGCCGCGGCACCGGTGGCCGGGACTGGTCGACGAGTGGCTGCGGGAGATCGCGGACCGCGCCGCGCTGGCCGTCGCCGAGATCGAACTCCTCGGCGACGTGCGCGAACTGCTGCGGGTGAAACTCGTCCCCGCGCTGCCGTCCGACGAGCGCAATGGACTGGTGTGCGTTCCGGCCGGCCGCTATTTCGACGCTCTCGTGGTGGTGGACCATCCGAAATACGGTGCGCCGCTGACCAGGAACCGCGCCGATCTGCTGCAACTCGGCGACCTCGGGTACGTCGTCCCGCGCACCCACGAGCGAGAGCTCTCCGACATCGCGCCGGAGACGTGGCCGCTGTCGTCGCGCGACTCCGCGATGCTCTTCCGCAAACCGGGGAGCCCGTACGTCTCCGCCCTGCTCACCGAACTCGGGCGGCTGCTGCCCGACCCGCACCCGTTCGGCGCGCTGGTGGGGGTGCCGAGCTACGACACGATGCTGCTGTACCCGATCGGCTCGCGCGCGGTGCTCGACCTGCTCCCGGCGTTCACCGACACCGTCGCCGGGCTGCACGCCGGCGCCGACGATCCGTGCAGCGCCGAGGTCTTCTGGTGGCACTCCGGCGACCTGTCGGCGCTCTCCGCGCCCCCGGCCCGCAAGGCGCTGCGCACCCTGCTGCGCGGCCACCGCCGCCGCCGACCCTGACCTCACCGGAACCCGCCCGGGGCGGTTCCGCCACCCGGCGCGGTCCAGCCGCCTGGCGCGGTCCAGCCGCCTGGCGGCCAGGCGGCGAGCCGCCGCTCGTCGACGACGACCGTGCCGGCCAGCTTGTCGTGCAGGCACTGCCGGCGGGGCCGGTCCCACAGCAGCCACAGCAGGTTCAGCTGCTGGAGCACCGGCAGCCAGTTGGTCACGTGGTAGACGCCCGGCGAGTACGCCAGCGCCCGCACCGCCGCCCGCCCACCGGACACCCGCCCGCCGCCGTCGGCACGGACGACCC
>NZ_QEIO01000066.1 GCF_003336425.1 Marinitenerispora sediminis
CGCGCGGGCCGCGCGGGCCGGGTGCGCCGGGACGCGTCCGGCCGCGGGCCCCGCCCGGGGCGGGCGGCGGCCGCGGCCGGACGTCACTCCCACCGCAGGTAGGTCACCGGCGCCTCGCGCCCGGCGACGGGCAGCCGGCGCAGCTCGGCGGTCGTGGTCCCCAGCGCCTCGCGCACGGCCGCGGTCTCGCCGGGCCACTTCGGGTGCGCGAACTCGTCGAAGGCCACCACGCTGCCCCGGGTCAGGTACGGGCGGATGGCGGCGAGGACGTCGCGGGTCGGCTCGTACAGGTCCAGGTCGAAGTAGGCCAGCGCCACCACCGTCTCCGGGTGCTCCGCCAGGTAGCGGGGCACGGTCTCCCGGACGTCGCCCTCGACCACCAGGGTCCGCTGGACGTGGCCGAGCGGCTCGATGGACTCGTGCGCGTCCAGGACCTCGCGCAGGTGGTCGGGGAAACCCTCCGCGGTGGCGAACCGGCCGGCCGTCGCGCTCGGGCTGGCGCGGTCGATGTCGGCCACGTCGGTGAAGCCGGTGAACGTGTCGAAGCCGATGATCCGGCGGGTGGGGTCGTAGGGGTCGTGGATGCCGCGCAGCGCGGTCAGGGCCGCCAGGTGCCGTCCGTGCAGCACCCCGAACTCCATGACCACCCCCGGGACGTCCTGCGACATCCGGTACAGCGCGTCCATCGCGAGCAGGTCGGCGACCTGGTGCCGCCGCAGGTAGACGCCGAGGTGGTCGATCAGGTAGGTGGCGGGGATCGGGCTCGTCTCGAACAGCTTGGTGAGGCGCTCCCGCGCGGTGCGCTCCCGGTCCGACTCGTGCGGCAGGAGCCGCTGGTCCCGGTGCCCGGCGCTCGTCATGGCTGCGTTCCTCTCGTGGTGCCGCCGCCGGCCCCGGGGCGGGGCTTCGGCGGTAGGGGAGCCGGCGCCGGCGGTCGCGGCGCGGGCGGGTCAGGAGAGCCAGGCGTCCGGGGCGGGGCCGCCCCGTCCCACCGGCGGGAACAGCTCGTCCAGCCGCGCGAGTTCGTCCTCGCGCAGCGGGGTCTCCAGGGCACGGAGCGCCCCCTCGGTGTGCTCCGGCGTCCGCGGGCCGATGACGGTCGACGTCACCCCCGGCCGCGACGCCACCCAGGCGAGCCCGACCTCGGCCGGGTCCCGGCCGATCTCCGCGCAGAAGCCCTCGTACTTCTCGACCGCGGCGCGGCAGCCGGGGTCGGCGAGCGCCGCGGCCGCGCGGCCCTGGGCGGACTTCACCGCACCCCCCTCGGCGGTCTTGCGCAGCACGCCGCCGAGCAGGCCGCCATGCAGCGGCGACCACGGCAGCACCGCCAGGCCGTAGGCGCCCGCGGCCGGCAGCACCTCCAGCTCCGGATGCCGGGTCACCAGGTTGTACACGCACTGCTCGGACACCAGCCCGAGGAAGTGCCGGGCGCGCGCCGCCTCCTGGGCCGAGGCCAGGTCCCAGCCCGCGAAGTTCGACGAACCGACGTAGCGCACCTTGCCCTGCTGGACGAGCAGCTCCATGGCCTGCCAGACCTCGTCCCAGCCCGCCGCGCGGTCCACGTGGTGCATCTGGTAGAGGTCGATCCAGTCGGTACCGAGCCGCCGCAGCGACGCCTCGCAGGCCGCCACGACGTGGCGCGCGGACAGCCCGCCCTCGTTCGGGCCGTCGCCCATCGGGTTGCCCACCTTGGTGGCGAGGACGACCTCGTCCCGGCGGCCCGGGCGGGCCGCGAACCAGCGGCCGATGAGCTCCTCGGTGTAGCCCCGGTGCACCCGCCAGCCGTAGATGTCGGCCGTGTCGACGAAGTCGACGCCGTGCGCCAGCGCGTGGTCCATGAGCGCGTGGGCGTCGGCCTCCTCGACCCGGCCGCCGAAGTTGACCGTACCGAGGCACAGCCTGCTGACGCGCAGCGCGGTGCGGCCCAGCCGGGTGTGCGGCGCGTGGGCCACGGCCTGCTCAGCGGTCATCGGACATCCCCTCCGGTCGCGGCCCCGCGCACGAGGTGGCGGGCGGTGAGCTTCTCCAGGGTCGGGACGAGGTCCCGCGGCGACGGGGTCCGGGCGGCCTCCGCGCGCAGCCGCTCGGCGTTCTCCCGGTACGACGGCTCCTTCAGCACCCGCACGAGCCGGTCGCGCAGCAGCTCGGGGGTCAGCCGGTCGGAGTCGGCGACGTAGACGCCGGCGCCCTGCTCGGCCAGCCCGTTGCCGTAGGCCACCGGCCCGTACCAGCGGTTGCTCCAGTAGGCGCCGGGGACGACGAGCTGGGGGACGCCGTGCTCCAGCGCCGACGCCATCGTCCCGAAGCCGCCGTGGTGCACGATGGCCGAGCACGTCGGCAGCAGCGCGCTGAGCGGGACGAAGTCGACCACGCGGACGTTGGCGGGGACGGCCGCCGCACCGACCTCCTCCGCGGTGAACGTCGACACGATCTCGACGTCGAGGTCGGACACGGCCTCCAGCAGCGTCGCGGGCGACGCCTCGGCGTAGCCCGACGTGCGGTGCGAGCCCCCCAGGCTGACGCACACCCGGGGGCGCTCCGGCGGCTCCAGCAGCCACTCCGGCAGCTCGGCCGGGCCGTTGAAGGGGATCTGGCGCACCGGCAGGTAGCTGACACCCGACGGCCGCCAGGTCCACCGCGGCTGGGTGTCGACGGTCCACTGCCCGTAGACGGCGTCCTCGCCGAACGCGCAGCCGTAGCGCCGCAGCACCGGCTCCAGCCAGGCCCGGAGCGGATCGGGGCGCGGGTCGCTCCGCCCCGCGAGGCCGTCCCGCCACGCGTGGCGGAGCTGCACCAGGGCGTCCGTCCCGCCGAGGACACGGGCGTGCGCCGCGCCGCACGCGCGGGCCGCGACCGCCCCGGCGTAGGTCATCCAGTCCCACAGCACCAGGTCCGGCCGCCAGTCGCGGGCGAAGCGCACCAGGTCGTCGAGCATGGGCTCCGGGCAGAAGTGGCGGAGCAGGTTGCCGACCGCGGAGTCGAGTTCGCCGTACGGGTCGCCGGCGGCGTAGTCGGTCTGCGCCGGGTTGCCGGCCGGCCGCGTGCCGGGCGGTGCCGGGGGCGGGCCCGACGCGGCGACCTCGGCCGCCGCCGCGGCCATCGGCGCCCCGACGGGAACCCCGGTCAGGCCGCTGTGCGCGATGTCGGCGAGCAGGTCCGGCTGGCAGGCGACCCGCACGTCGTGCCCCGCGGACCGCAGCGCCCAGGCGAGCGGTGCGAGCACGAAGAGGTGGGAGCGCAGCATCGGCGGAGTCAGGAAGAGGACGCGCATACGGCACCTCCCGGAATTCGGACCCCGGTTCTCGTGGTCAGCACCCGACCTCCTGTTCTGTGCGACCGGTGCCCACCCCGGCGCAGGACGGGAACGCGCCGAGGAAAAAGATCAGCGGCGCATTCCGGCATTATGATTTCCGCGCGGAGAAGGTGGTGCGGGGGCGTCCATATTCGGCCTTTCGGCGGCATATGGCAACCCCTCCGCGCAGCTCTCGATAAAACGGTGCGGGCTTCTGCCGTCCCGCCGGCGGGACAAGGGGATCCCGTACGGCCCAAGCAGTTGATTCACGCCCCGCCTCAAGTAGTGTTGGCGGCGTCCGGCCGGCTCCGCTCCGGTGTTCCCGCCCCGGCCGTCCGGCCGGGGCGCTGGTGGCGGAGGGCGCGGACGCGGCGGCCCCGAATCCACCACCGGGAAATGGCCGCCGTTTCCCCCTTTCACCCGCCGCGGCTTTCATCGCGTATCCGGCGCACACGCACCCGGGTAACACGCGGCCGCGCGGCGCCGAATCGCCGAAAGCGGTTCCGCTGTCGAATCCGATCCTGTTTCTGGGCGTTGTTCGGGAGGTTTCTACATGGATTTCTGGGCGAGCGCATCCATCGGAGCGGGCGCATGAGAATCCTCGTCACCGGCGGAGCCGGGTTCATCGGCTCCCACTACGTTCGCAGCCTGCTGGCGGGGCGCTACCCCGGGCAGCGGGACACCGAGGTCACGGTGCTGGACAGCCTCACCTACGCGGGCAACACCACGAACCTGCCGATGGACGACCCGCGGCTGGCGTTCGTGCGCGGCGACGTCTGCGACCGGCGGCTGCTGGCGAAGCTGCTGCCCGGCCACGACACGGTGGTGCACTTCGCCGCGGAGTCGCACGTCGACCGCTCCCTGGTGGACCCCGACGTCTTCATGAAGACCAACGTCGTGGGCACGCAGATCCTGCTCGACTGCTGCCTGCACGCCGGGGTCGAAAGGATCGTGCACGTCTCGACGGACGAGGTCTACGGGTCCATCGCTGAGGGGACGTGGACCGAGGAGTCCCCGCTGCAGCCCAACTCGCCGTACTCGGCGTCGAAGGCCGGCGCCGACCTGATCGCACGGGCCTACTGGCGCACGCACGGCCTCGACGTCCGCGTCACCCGGTGCTGCAACAACTACGGCCCCTACCAGTACATCGAGAAGATCATCCCGGTGTTCGTCACCAACCTGCTCTCGGGCCGCACCGTCCCGCTGTACGGCGACGGCGGGAACGCCCGCGAGTGGCTGCACGTGGACGACCACTGCCGCGCCATCCAGCTCGTGCTGACGGACGGGCGCCCCGGAGAGGTGTACAACATCGGCGGCACGGAACTCACGAACAAGGAGCTCACCGGCCGCCTCCTCGACCTCTGCGGTGCCGACTGGGGGCGCGTGCGCTTCGTCGCCGACCGCAGGGGGCACGACCGCCGGTACTCGGTGGACGACGGCAAGATCCGGCGCGAACTGGGGTTCGAGCCCCGGGTCGACCTCGACGAGGGCCTCGCCGAGGTCGTGCGCTGGTACCGCGAGCACCGCTACTGGTGGAACCTGCTGCGCGACGCGGTCGGCTCCGCCCTGTAGCACCCCCGCTCCCGGCCGCTCCCGGCACCGGCCGGGAGCGGCCGGGAGCGCGCGGACCGGTCAGGAGGCGGCCGCCCCGCCGGCGAGGTCGGCGAGCGCCGCGGCGAAGCGCTCCGCCAGGAGCTCCGCGTATCCGCCGCTCACGGCGGCCGGCCGGAAGTGCACCACGAGCCGCAGCTCTCCGGCGCCGCCCGGCCAGACCTCGGTCTGGACCGGAGTGGTCAGCCCCGTGTACGGCAGCCGCACGTGCCGCGCGGCCACCCCGGGCAGCACCAGCGCCGGTCGGGCGTTGTCCTGGACGGCGAAGTTGGTCTGGAACAGCGTCGCGCTCGCGGTGCGCGGCGGCATGACCGCCTTCAGCTCCCCGATCAGCTCGTCGAACCCGACGTGCTGGGCGCCCAGCGCCGCCCGGGCGAGCCGTCCGGCGTCCGCCACCGTCGTCCGGGAGGCGCCGCGCAGGCGCAGGCAGACCATGTTCACGTGGCAGCCCACCGCGTACTCCAGATCGCTGCCCAGGCGCTGCGCCACCGGGACGACCACGCCGAAGTCGTCCTGCCCGGAGGTCTCGCCGACCGCGCGCGCGTAGCCCGCCAGCAGCGCGGCGAACGCCGTGTGCCCGGCCTGTGCCGCCGCGCCGCGCAGCGCCGCGGCGCTCGCCGCTGGCAGCACCCGCTCGACCCGTTCGGGCGGGGCGTCCGCGGTGCCCTCCGGCGGCCGGGGGAGCAGCAGCTCCGGGGTGTCGCGCAGCTCCGCCACCAGTCGCGCGAGCAGCGGAGCGGGGTCCGGCTGCGCGGCGCGGTGCGCGTCCCACAGCTCCCGGGCCCGGGCCAGCCCCGGCGCCGCGGGCCGCGGCGCCGGCGGCGCGGCCCCGACCGCGGCCGCGTACGCCTCGGACAGGTCGTGTGCCAGGACCGCCTCCGACCAGCCGTCGAACGCGATGTGGTGCACCACGTAGCCGAACACGGTGCGCCCGTCGGCGAGGGGCACCGCGGCCGCCCGCCACACCCGCGCCCGCGTGATGTCGAGGCGGCCGAGCAGCTCGGCGCCCAGGGCGGCGACCGCGGCGTCCTCGGACCCGGCCTCCGGGAGTACCGCGAGGCCCGGCGCGGGCGCGTCGGTGGCGCGGGCGGTCGGCGGCCGCCCGTCGCGGTACTCGGCGCGCAGCGGCTCGTGCCGGCGGTGGACCTCGGCGACGGCGCGCCGCAGGGCACCGAGGTCCACCGGGCCGTCGAGCACCCACACGGTGCGGCAGCGCGCCGGCCGGTCGTCCGCGTCGTGCAGGTGGCGGGCGAGGAAGTTCGCCTGCACCGGGGTCAGCGGCACCCCGGCGGCGGTCCGGTCCTCGCGGGCCGGAGGCGGTGTCCACGGCGTCGCGCGCAACCGGGCCGCGAGGGCGCGGGCGCTCTGGTGCCGCAGCAGCTCCGCGACCGGCACCGGCCGGCGCAGCTCCGTGGTGAGGCGCGCGCAGACCCGGCCGGCGTCCAGCGAGGAGCCGCCGAGGTCGTCGAAGCGGGCGTCGGCGGACACCCGGTCGCGGCCCAGGACCGCCGCGCAGGTCCGGGCCACGAGGGCCGCCAGCGGGTCCGCCGGCTCCGCGTCCGCGCCGTCCGGCTCCGCGCCGGCGGCCGGCGGCGGCGTCCCCCGCTCCGCCGCCCGGTCCGGGAGCAGGGCCAGCAGCGCGGACTCGTCGACCTTCCCTCGGACGGTCAGCGGCAGCTCCGCCACGCTGACCACGACGTCGGGCACCTGGTAGTGCACGAGGTCGCGCCGCAGCCGCTCCCGCGCGTCCGGCAGCGGATCGCCGTCGGCGGCGGGAACGCAGAAGGCCGCCAGGCCCCGGCAGCCGCCCGAGGAGTCGCGCAGCGGTACGACGGCGCAGCGCCGCACCTCGGGCAGCCGCTCGACCTGGCGCTCCACCTCCGCCGGCTCCACCCGGTGCCCCCGGATCTTCACCTGCCGGTCCATCCGCCCCAGGTAGTGCAGCACGCCGTCCCCGCTCCACCGGACCAGGTCGCCGGTGCGGTACACGCGGGTGCGGCCGCCCTCCAGCCCGAGCACGGGGAACCGCTCCTCGGTCAGCTCCCGCGCCCCGAGGTAGCCGATGGCCAGCCCGTCCCCGGCGATGCACAGCTCGCCGGGCTCGCCGACCGCGCACGGGCGGTCCCCGTCCAGGACGTGCACCCGGGTGTCGGGCACCGGCCGCCCGATCGGGATCCCGTCCGGCAGGTCGCAGTCCGCCGGGCCGACGCGGTGCGCGGTGGCCACGACCGTGCCCTCGACCGGGCCGTAGCCGTTGACGATCGTGAGCCCCGGATGGCGCCGCAGCAGTTCGCGGACGTGCGGCACGGACGCGCGGTCGCCGCCGGTGATCACCTGCACCACCCCCGTGAACGCGTCCGGGTCCTCGTCCACGAACAGCGCCAGCAGGCCGCTGTTGAGGAAGACCGTGTCGACCCCGTGCTCGCGCACCCCCCGCCGCAGCGCCTCCGGGGTGAGGTAGGGATCGCGCACGACCACCGACGTGCCGCCGTTCAGCAGCACCGACCACAGTTCCAGCGTGAAGCCGTCCCAGGGCAGCGGGGCCGCCAGCGGCATCACCGTCCGGGCGTCGAACCGGGCGAACGAGCCGGGCCGGAACAGCCGCACCGTCGCCCGGTGCGGGGACAGCACCGCCTTGGGCCGCCCCGTGGTGCCGGAGGTGACGAACACGCAGCAGGGATGGGCGCCGTCCACGGCCACCGGCGCGAACCCGGCGGGGGCCTCGGCGGGGCCCTCCGGCGGGCTCCAGCCCGGCAGCGCCAGGTCGGGGCCGGAGTCGGCCCGGTGGACCAGGAGCTTGGCGCCGAGCTCGGCGACAACCGCCCGCAGCCGCGCGGGGGTCCAGCGCTCGTCCAGCAGCGCGTAGGCGGCGCCCGCCTTGAGCAGCCCCAGGATCACGACCACGAGCTCCGCGCCGCGCGGCAGCAGCACGGGGACCACGTCGCCGGGGGAGACGCCGGCCTGGCGCATCAGGTGGGCGTAGCCGTCGGAGAGGCGGTCCAGCCGCCCGTAGGACATCCGGTCGCTGCCGTCGACGAGCGCCGTCCGCTCCGGCGCGTCGCGGGCGAGCCCCGCGACGATGCCGTGCAGGCTCTGCCCCGCCGGGTAGGGGAGGCCGGTGTCGTTCCACGCCGGATCTGGTCGCATGGCGGTGCGCACTTCCTTCCTGGGCGCCCCTGCGCCCTCCTGGTGGGGTCCACCGGGCCGGGAGCCTCGGCCGGCCGGCGGCGGCGCCGGCGGCGCGGGCCCGGCCACGTCGAGGCGCCGCCCCCTGACGGGCGCCGGTCCAGCGGCCACCGCCGCGCCCGGCCGCTGAGCACGCCGGCCGCAGACCCGCGGGCCGCCCTGGGGCCCGCCCCGCCCGGCGTACCGGCCGGGCCGGTACGCGTTCCGGTCGGCGCCCGGTTCCCGGCGCTCCCGGCGGCCGCGGGAGCAGGCGGGGCGGCCCGCGGCGGCCGGCACCGCCCCGGGCGCGCTAGCCCAGCCGGACCTTCGGCCGGTGCAGGTCGAACCAGGCCGCCAGGTCGAGGGCGCGCTCCAGGCCGCTGCGCGCGCCCTGCGTGATGGCCGGGCCCGTCTCAGCCACCGCGCGGCCCAGCCACTCCGCGTCGATGAGGTCGAAGACCGGGTGGGTGCGGTCGGACAGCAGCCCGCGGGCCTGGCGCCGCAGCGCGACGGCGTAGCCCGGGTCCTGGGTGGAGGGGTAGGGGCTCTTCACCCGGCGCACGATCGACTCGGGGAGCACGTCCGCCGCGGCCGCCCGCAGCAGGCTCTTCTCCCGCCCGTCGAAGGTCTTCATGGCCCACGGGACGTTGTACACGTACTCCACCAGCCGGTGGTCGCAGTAGGGAACCCGCACCTCCAGCCCCACGGCCATGCTCATCCGGTCCTTGCGGTCCAGCAGGATCTGCATGAAGCGGGTCAGGTGCAGGTAGGACACCCGGCGCATCGTGTACTCGCCGTCGCTCTCCCCGGTGAGCCGCTCGATGCCCGCGACGGCCGTCCGGTACTGGTCCCGGGCGTAGCCCGCGAGGTCCAGCACCGCGTCGGCCTCGGGGGTGAAGATCCGCTCGAAGGGGTCGGCGGTGCGGTCCTCCGGCGCCTGCCACAGCCATGGGAAGACGTCCGCCTGCTGGGCCTCGGTGTCGTGGTGCGAGCGGTAGCCGCCGAACACCTCGTCGGCGCACTCGCCGGACAGCGCCACGGTCGAGTGCCGCCGGATCTCCTTGGAGAGCAGGTACAGGGAGGCGTTCATGTCGCCGACACCGGGCGGCACGTCGTAGCCGGCGACCACGGCGGTACGCAGCGCGGGGTCGGCCAGCGCCTCGGCGTCCAGCACGATGTCGCGGTGGTCGGTCCCGCAGTGCTCCGCGAGGTCCCGGACGTAGGGGGCGTCCGGGGAGGTCCGGATGCCGTCGGTCACGAAGTTCTCGGTGTAGCCGTGGAAGTCGACGGAGAAGCTGCGGACCCGCTCACCGCGCCGCCGCAGCTGCGCGGCCGCGACCGCGGTCAGCGAGGAGGAGTCCAGCCCGCCGGAGAGCAGGGTGCACAGGGGGACGTCGGCGACGAGCTGCCGGGCGACGATGTCCTCGAACAGCTCGCGGATCCGCGCCACCGTGCCGTCGAGGTCGTCGGTGTGCTCCAGGGTGCGCAGCGTCCAGTAGGCACGGGTGCGGGCGCCGCCGCGGTCGAACGTCGTCACCGTCCCGGGCAGCACCTCGCGCATGCCGTCCCAGATGGCGTGCCCGGGGGTCTTGACGAAGGAGAAGAGCTCGCGCAGCCCGTCGGCGCTGACCGTCCGCTCGGCCAGCGGGTTGGCCAGCAGTGCCTTGGGCTCCGAGCCGAACAGCACGCCGTCGGCGGTGGGGTGGTAGAAGAGCGGTTTGATCCCCAGCCGGTCGCGGACCAGCACGAGCCGGTCGCGGCGGCCGTCCCAGACGGCGAAGGCGTACATCCCGTTCAGCCGCTCCGCCACGGCCTCGTCCCACTCCAGGTAGCCGCGCAGCACCACCTCGGTGTCGGTGTCGGTGCGGAAGGTGTGCCCGCGGGCGCGCAGCTCGCGCCTCAGCTCGGTGAAGTTGTACGTCTCACCGGTGTAGACGAGCACCACGGGGCCGTCGTCGGTCTGCGCGGTCATCGGCTGGTGGCCGTTCGCGGGATCGATGACCGCCAGCCGCCGGTTGCCCAGCGCGGCGTGCCGGCCCACCCACACGCCGTCGTCGTCGGGACCGCGGCAGGCCATCGTGGCGTTCATGGCGTCGACCGTCGCGCGCTCCGCGGTCAGGTCGCGCTCGTAGGAGATCCATCCGGCGATTCCGCACATGCCGTTCCTCGTTCCGTTCGGCAATGGAGACTGATGGCAGGGTGCTGATGCAACGGAGTGTCGGCCGCGCGAAAGGGCAGCGCGTGCGGCACGGCCGTCCGACAGCGTCCCCGATTTTCCCCATTGGCGCAAGGAATGCCGGGAAAAGCGGTGGAATATCGTGGAACGGGAGGAGAATGGCGCGGGGAATGCGCCGCCGACCTGCGCAGGCGCGGCGGCGCAGCGGGACGGCCCGCTGCGCGGACCCGGAAATGGCGGATTCCCGCATTCACGCATTCACAGGTCCGCGGATTACGGCGACCGCGCGGTCACTCGGCAGTGCGGTCGCGCGGTCACGGCCGCGCGTCGGGGCCGGCGGCCGGGCACACCCGTGTGATCGGGCGCGCCCGGCCGCCCCTCAGCTGCCGTCCGCGCCGAGGTGCCGGACGGCGGCGTCCGCCGCCAGCCGCAGGGCCGCGTCGAGCCGCTCGACGTGCCGGCCCCCGGCGTTGGCGATCGCGCCGCGGCCGCCGGCGCCGCCGCCGATCTCCCGCGCCGCGCCGTCGAGAAGGTCGCGCGCCGCGACGTCGCGCCGCGCCAGCCCGTCCGTCACCCCCGCGACCAGCGCCGCCTTGCCGTCGACCTCCGCGGCGAGCACGACCGCCCCGGGGGCGGCGCCGCGGCGCCCGAGCACCGACCCCGCCAGCGACCGCAGCTCGTCGCGGTCCACCTCGCTCACCCGGGTGGCCACCAGCCACCCCGATCCGACGTCGCGCGCCCCGGCGGCCAGCCGCTCCGCCTCCGCCGACAGCTCCGCCTGGCGCATGCGGGCGAAGCGGCGCTCGGCGTCGCCCAGGGCCCGCAGGCGCCTGGTGAGCGTGGCGACCGCCTTGTCCTGGGGAACGCCGAGCAGGCCGACGAGCTCGTCCAGCAGCCGCCGCTCGCGGTCGAAGTGCCGCAGCGCGTCCTGGCCCGTCAGCGCCTCGATGCGCCGCAGGCTGGCCCCCACGGAGGACTCGCTGAGGATGCGCACCGGGCCGACCGCCGCCCCGTGCGCCACGTGGGTGCCGCCGCACAGCTCCCGCGAGAAGTCGCCGATGTCGACGACCCGCACGACGTCCCCGTACTTCTCACCGAACATCGCGGTCGCGCCCGCCGCCTCGGCCTCGGCCCGGCTGGTGCGCCACACCTTCACCTCGGGGTCCGCCGTGAGCGCGTCGTTGATCAGCGTGGAGATGGTGTCGAGCTGGCCGTCCTTGACCGCCGAGAAGTGCGCGAAGTCGAAGCGCAGTCGGCCGGCGTCCACCAGGGAGCCCTGCTGGCGCGCGTGGTCGCCGAGGACGCGGCGCAGCATGGCGTGCAGGACGTGGGTGGCCGAGTGCGAGCGCTCTACCGCGGCGCGGCGGGAGGCGTCCACCTCCGCGAGGACGTCGTCGCCGACGCGCACCTCGCCCGAGGCCACGCGGCCGATGTGGACGCTCAGCCCGGCCACCCCGGGCCGGGTGTCGGTGACCTCGATGACGCCCCCGTCGGTGAGCACCCGGCCGATGTCGCCGACCTGGCCGCCGCCCTCGGCGTAGAAGGGGGTGCGCCGCAGCATCACCTCCACCTCCTGGCCCTGCGCCGCCCGGTCGACGCTGCGTCCCTCGACCAGCACCGCGACGACCGCGCTGTCGGCCTCGGTGGCGTCGTAGCCCACGAACTCCGTCAGCCCCGACTTCGCCGAGATCTCGCGGTAGGCGTCCAGCCGGGCCAGCGCCGCCGCGGTGCGCCCCCGGCCGTGCGTCTTGGCGCGGCGCTGCTGCTCCTCCAGCAGCGTGCGGAACCGCTCCTCGTCGACCGACAGCCCCGCCGCCCGGGCCGCCTCCACGGTCATGTCCACCGGGAACCCGTAGGTGTCGTGCAGCTCGAACGCGGTCTCGCCGGGCAGCGTGGCCGAGCCGGCCCCCCGCGCCCGGCCGATCGCCGCGTCGAGCAGCCGCGTGCCCTGGCGCAGCGTCCGGCCGAACGTCTCCTCCTCGGCGCTGACGACCTGCTCGATCAGCGCGGCCTGCGCCGGCAGCTCCGGCCAGGCCGGACCGAGGTTGGCCACGACCGACGCCGTCACCGCCGGCAGCACGGGGTCGGTGACGCCGAGCAGGCGCGCGTGCCGGATGCTCCGGCGCATCAGCCGCCGCAGGATGTAGCCGCGGCCCTCGTTGGAGGGCAGCACCCCGTCCGCGATGAGGAACGCGATCGACCGGGCGTGCTCGGTGACCACCTGGAACGACACCGACTCCTCCGAGCCGTCGTGCCCGGGGAAGCGCCGGCCGGCCAGCCCCTGCACCGTCTCCAGGGTGGGGGCCAGCAGGTCCGTCTGGCAGACCGTGGTCACGTCCTGCAGGATCGCGGCGAGCCGGTCGAGGCCCAGGCCGGTGTCGATGTTCTTGCTCGGCAGCTGCCCGAGGATGGGGTAGCCGGTCTTGGCCGGGCCCTCGCCGCGGATGCTCTGCATGAAGACGAGGTTCCACAGCTCGACGTAGCGCTCGTCGTCGGCGGCGGGACCCCCCTCCGAGCCGAACGCCGGCCCGCGGTCGTAGCAGAGCTCCGACGACGGACCGCAGGGGCCGGGGACCCCCATCGACCAGTAGTTGTCGGCCATGCCGAGCCGCTGGATCCGGTCGGGGCGCACCCCGATGGACCGCCAGATGTCCTCGCTCTCGTCGTCGTCGACGTAGACGGTGATCCACAGCCGGTCCGGGTCGAGGCCGTAGCCCTCGGTGAACAGCTGCCAGGCCCACGAGATCGCCTCGGGCTTGAAGTAGTCACCGAAGGAGAAGTTGCCCAGCATCTCGAAGAACGTCGCGTGCCGGGTGGTGCGGCCGACGTTCTCGATATCGGACGTGCGGGCGCATTTCTGTACCGAAACCGCCCGCTGGAACTCCGGCTCCGCCTCGTTGAGGAAGTACGGCTTGAACTGGTTCATCCCCGCATTGGCCAGCAGCAGCGTGGGATCGGCGGGGATCAGCGGACTCGACGGCACCGGCCGGTGGCCGCGCTCGGTGAAGAAGTCGAAGAAGGTCTGACGGATTTCCGTGGAACGCATGACGTGGTCTCTCGTGCACGGGGCCGAACGGGCCCGGCCCGCGCCACCGCGCGGTGGACGGGGCCTCGCCAGGGAGTCCTGCTCCCGCCCGGGGCGGGTTCGGCCGGACAACGGTGGAGATGCTTCACGCCGAGCCGGCCGGAGGGATCAGGCGAGGACGCTGTCCTCGGTTCCCGGCCCGGCGCAGATAGCTCGACGCCGCACGAGCAGCTCCATGACCACGTTTCTCAATCCCGGATATCGGTTGACCGCCGTCGCGTTCACCCACTGTAGTGGACGAGCGCCCATGCAGGATAACGCACGGCGCATCCGCCATTCGCCGAATCCGCGGCCGAAATTCCGGACACCGCGCGAAAAGCGGCGCGGTGAAATATCGAATGCACAGGTGGCGGCCCGGTCCCCTCGGGCACACTGTCCGGACCCGGACCGGCGCGGGGCGGCCGCGGGGGTGTCCCGCCGGCGGGACACCCCCGCGGCCGCCTCCGGCCCTCACCGCGCGGCGCGGAAGATCCACCCCCGGGGCGGCCCGTCGCCGATCCGCTCCCGGTCGAGCTCGGACAGCCGGCCGTGGTGCACGGCCGGATCGGTGAGGTCCACGGTCTCGGCCCGCCACCCGTACCCGCCCAGCCACGGCACGACGTCGTCGACCCCGGACCGCCACGCCGCGTCGACCGCGGCGAGCGCGTCCAGCATGGGGCGCGCCACGGGATCGTCGAAGACCCGCCGGCTGACGTGCTCGCCGGCGATCCAGCTGCCCGGGGCGGACAGCCGCGTCGCCTCGGCCAGCACCCGCTCCGCCTGCGCGGAGTCGAGGTAGCACAGCACCCCTTCGATGAGCCACGCGGTGGGCAGGTCCGGCCGCAGGCCCGCGGCGCGCAGCGCCGCCGCCCAGTCGCCGCCGAGGTCGGCGGGCACGGTGACGCGCTCGCAGGCCGGCACCGCGCCGGCCGCCGCGACGACCGGCTCCTTGAAGCCGAACACGTGCGGCAGGTCCAGTTCGAACAGCCGCACCCCCGCCGGCCAGGGCAGACGGAAGGCGCGGGTGTCCAGCCCGGCCCCGAGCACGACCACCTGCCCGCAGCCCCGCGCGCAGGCGCGCAGCAGGTAGTCGTCGAACAGCCGCGTCCGGATGGCGAAGTAGTGCTCCATCGGGTGCCGCACGGTCTCCAGTGCGGGGACCGGGCCCT
The DNA here is from genome assembly GCF_003336425.1 of Marinitenerispora sediminis. Lineage (GTDB taxonomy): Bacteria > Actinomycetota > Actinomycetes > Streptosporangiales > Streptosporangiaceae > Marinitenerispora > Marinitenerispora sediminis. The sequence continues at coordinate 14,478 of NZ_QEIO01000066.1, forward strand.
CCCCGGTGGCCGCCGCCAGGAAACCGGCCGCCAGCGGATCGCGGAACAGCCGGTCCGCCCGCTCGCTCTCGGTGGCCCGGGCCGACGCGATCACCAGAGCGGTCGTGCTCACGCCCGCGGTGGGGGTCGTCATGGTCCGTCCCCCCGTCAGTGCAGGTTGCCGCTGTGCTCGGCCAGGACGGCCCGCACGTCGGGGTGGTCGGGGCGCCACTCCCCGGACAGCGCGCGGGTGGTGGTCACCGTCGCCGGCTCGTTGACCCCCCGCACCGCCATGCAGCCGTGCTCGGCGGTGATCACACACGCCGACCCCACGGGCGCGAGGGCGTCCTGCACGGCGGTCACCACCTGGTGACCGATGCGCTCCTGGACCTGCAGCCGCCGGGCGTAGCCGTGCAGGACCCGGGCGAGCTTGGACAGCCCGACGATCTGGTCGCCCGGGCGCGGCCGGTAGGCCACCGTGGCCGTGCCGGTCACCGGCAGCAGGTGGTGGGCGCAGGTCGAGCTGAGCCGGATGCCGGTGACGATGATCAGCCCCGGGTCGTGCGGGGCGCTGAACGTGCGGAGCAGGTGCCGGGACGGATCATCGTCGTAACCGGACAGGGTCTCGGCCCACGCCTTGGCGACGCGGCGCGGCGTGTCCTGAGTGTGCTCACCCTCGTCGACGCCCAGGGCGAGCAGCAGATCGGTGACGGCGGTCTCTACCTTGTCGAGGTCGATCACGGGCTAGTGGCCTCTCTTGTCGCCCCACGCGAGCACGTGGAGTCGGTGACTGGCGTTGATTCCGTGGCGGGCCGCGGCATCGGCCACGGCGGGCCACCGGGCGTTGAGCGCCTCGACGGTGGTGCCCTCGGGCATGACCCAGACCTGGCGGGACGGCCACGCGTGGGCGCGCGCGATGCCGACGGCCGTCTCGACGTCGGCGTCCGAGGCGCAGACCACCTTGAGGTGGGCCTGCCCGTCCCCGGCCGCCTCCGCCCAGCCGGGGTGCAGCGCGGGGTTCTGGTGGCCGCGGTGCCGGCCGGCGTTGCCGAGCTTCGGGGACACCACGAAGGTCGCGACCAGGGCCCGGGTGTCGGCGTTCGGCGCGATCGTGCCGTTGGTCTCCACGTGCAGCGTGCAGCCGCGGGCGCGCAGCCCGGACAGGAGTTCGAGCCACGCCGCGGAGTCCTGCTGCAGCAGCGGCTCGCCGCCGGTGAGGACCACCAGGGCGCCGTCGGGGACCCCGGCGGCGATGTCGGCCACGGGGGTGTGCCGGATCTCCTCGCGCAGCTGGTACCGCGAGGCGTCCCAGGTGTAGGCGGAGTCGCACCACGAGCAGGAGAGGTTGCAGCCGCCGAACCGCACGAACCACGCGGTCCGCCCGGCGGCGGGGCCCTCGCCCTGCAGCGTGGGACCGAACGCCTCGGCGAGCGGCAGCGTCGCCGGACCCGCGGCGGCCGCGGCGGCCGTCGGCGACCCGGCGCTCACCGCAGCACCTCCGCGGCGTTCACGTGCGTCTCCGACACCCGGACGGCGGAGACGGTGACCCCCGTCCAGCCGGCCGCCTCGATCTCGTTGGCCGCCACCCGCGCGACGAGGTCGGCGACGTTCTCCACGGTGGGCCAGTCCAGCCCCTTGGAGGGCTCCGACACTCCGAACTGGAAGAGCTTGCTCCCGTCGGCGAGCAGGGCCGGGACCAGCGGGTCGGCGTCGCCGAGCATGGCGCCGTGGTCGAGATGGGTGTCGATCCAGTCCCGCAGGCGCTTCTTGAGGGAACCGAAGTCGACGACGATCCCGCGCTCGTCGAGGTCGCCGGCGACGGTCACCTCGACCCACCAGGAGTGGCCGTGCAGGTTGCGGCACTTGCCGCCCAGGTGCGGGAGGCGGTGCGCGGTCTCGAAGTTGTGCCGCACGGTCACCCGGTTCATGCGGACCTCCGGAGCTCGTCGGGGCCGGCGGCGCGGCCGCCGGGCGCAGGGATCAGGTCGCGGAACATGGCTGTCGTCCTTCCGTGGGATGCGGTCTCGCCGGTGCGTCGTCGCAGGCGGGGGGCAGGGCCGCGGGACCGGTCACCGGCTGCCGGCGGGGGCGCCGGCGAGGGAGCGTTCGACGAGGTCGACCACGGCGCGGTTGGGTACGTCCTGGTACTCCGGAGCGAGCGCGCCCCAGCCCGGCACCACGTTGACCTCCATGACCACGAGGCCGGCGTCGGTCTCGACGATGTCCACGCCCGCGTAGCTCAGGCCCATCGCCGCCGTGGCGCGGATCCCGACGTCGACCATGGCGGGCGGCGGCTCGGTGACCTCGATCCGGACGTCCCACTCCGCGTCCGGCGGCAGCCCGTCGCCGGGGAACGGCTTCCAGGCCTGCGGCCCGGTGTGGAACCGGGTGCAGATCGACGGCTCCCCGCCGATCACCAGCACCCGGTGGTCGCCCTCGTGGGGGTAGTAGGGCTGGCAGATGAGCTCCCCGTAGGTCGCCAGCAGGCCGGCGACCTGCGCCCGGTGCGCGTCGGTGAGCCGCGCGGGGAGCCGCTCGACGTCGATGCCCCGGAAGCCCACGGATGGCTTGACGACCACCCGGCCCCAGGTGCGGCACGCGGCCTCGACGTCGGGGACGCCGCGGCAGGACCTGGTCGGCGGGACGGGGATGCCCGCCTGGGTCAGCCGGTGCAGCATGGCGAACTTGCTCACGGTCCGCACGTGCACGTCGACCGGGTCCAGCATGAGCACGCCGGGCAGGTCGGAGAGCAGCCGCAGCCGCTCGACCGCGTTTCGCCATCCCTCGCGGCCCACGTGCGCCCGCGACAGGATGACGTCGAACTCGCTGGCGTCCTCCCCCCTGATCGTCGGCAGCGTCCCCATCGGGGCGCTCGCGCACCCGATGTCGGACAATTCGAAGACGACGGCCTCATGCCCCCGCTCGCGGGCCACCGCGGCGATACCGACCGATTCGGCCTCGTCGGGTTCCCAGGCCAGAATGCCCAGCCTCATAACACGCTCCAGTTGCCGTGGAGTGATTTCCCGGATTCGGTCGCGTCCATTCGCCGGATCGGCGATGCGCGTGAAATGGCGGATAACCGCGCCTGCGCAATTTACTTCCTCGGTGGCCGCCGTGCAATGGCCAGCCGAAAGACCGGGTTCCGCCGCGCGGAGGCGCGCGGGCCGGAGCCGGGAAAACCGTCGATGCGTATTCCGGGCGGCGCGAGTCGGTTCCGGAGCGGGCGGCCCAGGGGCGTCCCGCCGAACGAAAAATCGGTTTCCGCAGCTCCCCTATGCCCGATGTCCCGCCGGCGGGACATTCCCACCGCCGGGTACCGACAATGCCATTGCGATCATGAAATGCGGGTGCAACACTTGCTCTTCGTGTCTGGCGCCGCCCTTTCGGTGAGCTGGCACTTCCCCGCACCGGCCCGGTGCCGGGGAATTTCCGTCAGCGGGGAGTCCGGGCCGCGCGGACAATTACCTGTGCCGCACGGCTTCGCCGCGCCCGCATTAGCCGAGGGCACAGCACTTTCCGCCTCCAGCGCGGAGGCTTCCTGCCCGCGTCGAATCGGCGTCCGGCAGCCGCGCCTTCCGGTGTGCGCGTTGTCCGCGGCGCCTTCGTTCTGCCGCCGAAAGCTGAAAGGGGAGATGCGAAGTGTCGACCGAGACCCTCGACCTCGTCGTGGTGAACGGGACGGTCGTCCTGGGAGACGGCCGGTACCGGCTGGCCGTCGGCGTCAAGGACGGCAAGGTCGCGGCGCTGGCGCCCGAGGAGCTGATGCCCCCGGCGCGGACGCGGATCGACGCGCGGGGCGACTTCGTGCTGCCCGGGATCGTCGATTCGGAGGCCCACCCCGGGTGCTACGTCCCGTTCGAGCACGACATGCGTACCGAGTCCCGCGCGGCCGCGTGCGCCGGAGTCACCACCTGGGGCATCCAGGCGCCGGTGACGCGCCTGGGCACCGAGCCGTTCCAGGAGGTCGTCCGCCGGGCCGACGTGGGCTCCTTCCACAAGTCGTTCCCGGCAGCCCGCAAGGTCATCGAGTCGGTGTCCCACACCGACGCCTACCTCACCTACATGCTGGAGACCGACGAGCAGGCCGAGGAGATCGGCGAGTACGCCGAGCAGCACGGCGTCACCTCGTTCAAGCTCTACCTGCAGACCCGCGGACTGCGCGGGATGCCGGACGACGACGACAGCAACTGGCCGTCGCGCCGGGCCGGGCTCGGCCACGGCATCGACGACGGCACCGTCTACCTGGCCATGGAGCAGGTCGCCCACCTCGGCTACCCCGGCATGGTGCACATCCACCCGGAGAACTGGGAGATCGCCCGCGTCTTCGAGGACCGGCTCCGGGCCACCGGCCGCACCGACTTCGGCGCGTGGACCGACCGGTCACCCGACTTCCTGGAGGCTCAGCACATCCGCGCCTACGCCTACCTCGCCCAGCAGACGCCCGGCCGGGTACCGCTCTACCTGCAGCACTGCACCACCGAGCTGAGCTTCCAGGAGGTGGCCAAGGCGCGGGCCGAGGGCGTCGAACTCTACGCGCAGACCGGGCCGGCGTGGCTGTGGGCGCAGCCGGAGAACGGGTGGCGCATCAACGTCCCGCTGCGCCGCCGCGAGAACATCGAGGCCCTGTGGGCCGCGCTGGCCGACGGCATCGTCGACGTGGTCGGATCCGACCACGTCGTCGCCTGGGAGCCGGCGTCCTTCGAGGCGATGTACGCGTCCAACATCTGGGACTGCCGCACCGGGTTCAGCCGGGTCGAGCTCTTCCTGCCCGTCCTCCTCTCCGAAGGCGTCAGCAAGGGCCGGATCAGCATGGAGCGCCTCGTCCAGGTGAGCTGCGAGAACCCCGCCAAGACCAGCGGGCTGTGGGGCCGCAAGGGCTCCCTGCTGCCCGGGTTCGACGCCGACATGGTCATCGTCGACGCCGGCCGCGAGGTGACCGTGGGCAAGGAGCACATCAACACCCGCGCCGGCTGGTCGATCATGGAAGGCCACACCTTCACCGGCTGGCCGGTCAAGACCATCCTGCGCGGCCAGGTGACCGCCGAGTGGGCGGACGACTCGCCCGGTATGCGGCCGGTCGGCGACCCCCGCGGCAGCTACCTGCCGAGGTCGCTGCGCGGCGCGGCCCAGCCCGCACTGGCGCTCACCGAGCCCACGCGGGTCGGTGTCGACCGCCCGCGCCCCGCCTCGGCCTTCGACCGCCCCGGGTTCAGCCCCGAGACGCTGCGCTTCACCGGCGTCCGCGAGCCGCGCGACGGAGGCCGGCGATGAGCGGAGCGCTCTGGGACGACGTGCTCGACGACACGGACCGGCGGGTGTTCGAGGCCGCCGGATGGGGCCGGCGGGCCGGCTTCGGCCGGCGGCCCGTGGTCCTGGTCGTCGACGTCAACTACAACTTCTGCGGCGACCGCGCGGAGCCCATCCTGGACTCCATCGCGCGCTGGCGCTACTCCTGCGGCGAGGTAGCCTGGACCACCGGCATCCCCGCCATCGGGCGGATCCTGGCCGCCGCCCGCCGCAAGCGGCTGCCGGTCGTCTACACCACCAACCCGCGCCGGCCCGACGGGTTCGACCTGGGCGTGTGGACCCTCAAGAGCCACCGCAGCGACGACGACGTGGACGTCCAGGGCCACCTCGGCAACGAGATCGTCGCCGAGGTCGGGCCCGAGAAGGGCGACATCCTCGTGGAGAAGCGCAAACCGTCCGCGTTCTTCGGCACGCCGCTGATGAGCCACCTCACCATGCTGCGGGCCGACTCCCTCATCCTGACCGGCACGACGACCAGCGGCTGCGTGCGGGCCACCGCGGTGGACGCGGTCTCCTACGACCTGCGGGTCACCATCCCGCACGAGGCGGTGTTCGACCGCTCGGTGCTCTCCCACAAGGCGACCCTCCTCGACGTCCACATGAAGTACGCCGACGTCACCGACACCGACGACGTGCTGGCCCACCTCGACGGCCTGCCCGCCGGGCTGTTCGACGACGTGTTCCCGCCCGCGGCAGCGGCCGCGGAGGGGAGCGCCGGATGAGCCCGGCGGGGCGCGCCGCGCCCCGGGACGACGCCGCCGGGACGCTGGTGCGCGGGCGCCACGTCCTCACCTCGGCGGACCCCGAGGTGATCACCGACGGCGCCGTCCGGATCCGCGGGGAGCGGATCACCCACGTCGGCCCCTACCGCGAACTGGCCGCCCGGTTCCCCGGCGACGCGGTGGCGGGCGGACCGGACGACATCGTGACCCCCGGGTTCGTCAACACCCACGGCCACTTCTCCGAGGCGCTGCTCGCCGGCATGGCCGAGCAGTACGCGCTGGGCGAGTGGATCCGCCGCCTCGTCGGGCCGGTGGCGCCGTTCCTCGACGAGGAGGCCGCCTACGTCGGCACCCTGCTGGCCGGCGTCCAGATGCTGCGCACCGGGGTCACACTCGCCAACGACATGTTCGTCCGCGACCCCGTGGACGGCGTCCCGGCGACCCCCGGCGTGGTGCGCGCCCTCGACCGGCTGGGCCTGCGCGGCGTGGTGTCCTTCGGCGCCGGCGACGCCCGGCCGGGCGTGTCCACCGCCGCCCTGCTGGACGAGCACGCGGCGCTGGCCGACGCCGCCGCGGCCAGCCGGCTCAGCCGGTTCCGGGTCGGGATCACCACGCTGGGCGCCCAGTCGCCGCGGCTGTTCGCCCGGAGCGTGCGGCTCGCGGTGGACGGCGGCCACGGCGTGCACATCCACCTCCAGGAGGCCCGCGAGGAGGTGCGCGCGGTCCGCGCGGCACACGGCACCACCCCGGTCGGCCACTGCGCGCGCAACGGGCTGTTCGAGGCGCCGACACTGGCCGCGCACTGCGTGTGGAACGACGACGCCGACCTCGACCTGCTCGCCGAGCACGGCGTGGGCGTCGCCCACAACCCGGTGTCCAACATGGTGCTCGCCTCGGGGGTGTGCCCGGTTCCGGACCTGCGGCGGCGCGGCGTCCCGGTGGGCATCGGCGTGGACGGCGCGGCGAGCAACGACCGCCAGGACATGCTGGAGGCGGTCAAGACCGCGGTCCTGCTGCAGCGGGTGCACCGGCTCCGGCCGGACGCGCTGTCGGCCCGCGACGCCCTGCGGATGGGCACCATCGAGGGCGCCCGCGCGCTGCGCCTCGACGGTGAACTCGGCTCCCTCGAACCCGGCAAGGCCGCCGACCTCGTGGTCTTCGACGGCTCCTCGCCCGCCCTCGCCAACGTGCACGACCCGGTCCAGTCGGTCGTCTACTGCGCCGGCCCCCGCGAGGTCAAAGACGTGTGGGTCGCGGGCGAGCGCTCCGTCGCCGGCGGCGAGACCACCGGCGTCAGCGCGCGCGAGGTCGCGGAGCGCTCGCGCGCGCTCGCCGAGCGGCTGGTCCGGCGCGCCGGGCTCGGACCGCTGTCCCGGCTCGCCCGCGGCCCGGCCGCCGCGCGCCCCCGCCCCCCGATCGCCGCCGCAAGGAGCCACGCATGACATCATCCCCGCCGGCATCCACGACCCGGCCCGCCCGGCTGCCCTCCCTCACGGGGATGCGCGCCGTCGCGGCCGCGGGGGTCTTCCTCGGCCACGCGCACCCCACGCCGCTGTTCATTCCGCTTTCCATGGCGTTCCTGTCGTTCTTCTTCGTGCTCAGCGGGTTCGTGCTCGCCTGGTCGGCCGATCCGGCCGACACCCCCCGCTCCTTCTGGCGGCGGCGGTTCTGGAAGATCGCCCCCAACCACGTGGCGACCTGGGCGTCCATGCTCGTGCTGCTCGCCGTGCTCGGGATCTCCGGCTCGCCGGGCTTCGTCGAGCCGGGGCTGCCCGACGTGCTCCCCGCACTCGCCAACCTCCTGCTGCTGCACACCCTGCTGCCGCTCCGGGAGTTCATGTTCGGGGTCAACCCGCCCACCTGGTCGCTGGCCAGCGAGTTCGTGTTCTACCTGCTGTTCCCGCTGATCCTGCCGCTCGTGCTGCGGCTGCGCCCGAAGCGGCTGCCGCTGGCGGCGCTGGCGATGGTGGCGGCGACCCTCGCGGTGCCGTTCATCGCCCTGACGCTGACGGGCCCGGTCGTCGTCCCGGGCGCGTTCGAGGAGCCCCTCGTCCGCTTCTGGTTCGCCTACTACTTCCCGCTGGCCCGGCTGCCGGAGTTCGTGCTCGGCATCGTGCTGGCGCTCATGGTCCGCAACGGGTTCCTGCCACGGCTCGGCGTGGTGGCGCCCCTCATCGCGCTGGTCGCCTGCGTGGGAGTGGGCACGCTGCTGCCCATGGCCTTCACGTTCGCCGCGGTGACCATCGTCCCGGTCGCCATGCTCGTCGTGGGAGCCGCGTCGATGGACGTGCGCGGGGTGCGCTCGGTGTGGCAGCGGCCCGGCGTGCTCCTGGTCGGCCAGATTTCCTTCGCCTTCTACCTCACGCACTACCAGGTGATCCTGCTCTTCGACTACTTCGTCGGCGACCAGGTCAGGGGCGCGATCGGCCCGGTCGGGACGCTCCTGGTGCTCATGGTGCTGTGCACGGCCGCGGCCTGGCTGCTCTACCGGTTCTTCGAGCAGCCCCTGGTGGAGAGGTTCGGGACGCGCCGGCGCTCGCGCGGCGCGGCCGGCCCCCGCCCGCGGGAGGTGCCGAGCGGCTGACTCCCGAGTGACGGCGGTGGAGCGCGCCCCGGCGCACTCCACCGCCTCCGGGCGGCCGGGCCGCCCTCCCCGCCGCGCGCGACGCCGTGACCGGGGCAGCACTCCTCATCTCGCACAACCTCGTGAACGGAGACGGCATGCCTGCTACGCCCATGACGACGCATCCGGCGGACACCGCGGTCGGCGTGATCGGAACCGGATCCGCCCTGCCCGAGAGCCGGGTGCCCAGCGAGGACGTCGCCCGGGTGGTCGGCGTGGAGCACGGGTGGATCGTCGAACGCATCGGCGTGCTGGAGCGGCGCTTCGCCGCCAAGGACGAGACGGGCACGGACCTCGCCGCCCGCGCGTCCTCGGCCGCGCTGGCCGCGGCCGGGGTCGGGGCGGAGGAGATCGACGTGGTCATCCTCGCCACCTCCACCCCCGAGACCCCCATCCCCGGCGTGGCCGCCCGGCTGCAGGACGCGGTCGGGGCCCGAAACGCGGCGGCCTTCGACGTCAACGCCGCGTGCGCCGGCTTCCTCGTCGGCCTCGAACTCGGCCGCAGCCTGCTCGCGTCCGACCCCCGGCGCCGGTACGTCCTCGTGGCCGGCAGCGACACCTACTCGCGGTACCTCAACCCGGCGGACCGCCGGACCTACCCGCTGTTCGGCGACGGTGCCGGGGCGGTCGTCCTCGGCCGGGTCCCCGCCGGGCAGGGCATCTCCGGAGTGGAGATCCGGACCGACGGGAGCATGCGGGACTACGCGGTCGGCGGCCCGCGGATCACCGTCACGGCGGAGGAGATGGCCGCCGGTGAGCACTACCTCACGATGGCCGGCCGCGACATCGCGCACCTCGTCCGCACGGAGTTTCCGAACCTGGTGCGCGCCGCCGTGCGGGAGCACGGCATCACGGTCGCCGACATCGACCACCTCGTCTGCCACCAGGCCAATCCGCGCCTGATCCGGGAGTGCGCGGAGCAGGCCGGCTTCACCTCCGACCAGGTCGTGCTCACCGGCGACCGGTTCGGCAACACCGCCGCGGCGTCCCTTCCCGTCGGCCTGGACACCGCGGCGCGGGACGGCCGGATCCGCCCGGGCGACACCGTCCTGCTGATCACCTTCGGCGCCGGCATGACCTGGGGCCGGGCCCTGATCCGGTGGACCGCGGCCTAGCCCCTCGACCAGCGACCTCACGGGAGCGCACACATGGACCTGACGTGGACCGACGAGCAGCGCGAACTCCGGACGCGGTTCCACCGCTTCGCCCGGGAGCACATCGCGCCCGGCAGCGCGGAACGCGACCGCACGGAGACCTTCGACCGCAAGCTGTGGGACCGCTTGGCCGGCAGCGGGTTCTGGCACGTGCACGTGCCCAAGCGCTTCGGCGGCGACGGCGGTGACCTGTGGGATCACGTCGCCGCCTTCGAGGGGCTCGCCGGCGGCGCGGACGACTGCGGGTTCGTGCTGTCGGCCGCCGCGCACGGCGGCCTGCTGCAGCTGCTGCTCCGCTTCGGGACGGAGGAGCAGTGCGAGCGGTTCGTCCCCGAGCTGCTGAGCGGGCGGCTGGGCGCCACCGCCGCGACCGAGGCCGGCGGCGGGTCGCACGTCTCCGCCGTCACCACGAGCGCGCGGCGGCTTCCGGACGGCGGGTTCGTGCTGAACGGCGACAAGAGCCACATCACCAACGCCCCCATGGCGGACCTGATGATGATCGTCGGGCGGGTCGCGGGTATCGGGGACCGCGACATCACCCTCTTCCTGGTCGACAAGGACCAGGCGGGCGTGGAGCGCGGCGGGCACGAGGAGCTCCTCGGGCTGCGCGCCAGCCCCCTCGGCCCGATCGCCCTGCGCGACGTGGAGGTGCCGGCCGACCGGGTCCTCGGCGGGGTGGGCCGCGGGCTGGACGTCCTCTACTGGACCCTCGCCTTCGACCGGCTCGTCTACGGGATCGTGGTCGCCGCGCACCTGGAGGCCCTGCTGCCCGTGGCGCTGGACCGCATCACGACCCGCCGGGCGTTCGGCGCACCGCTCGCCGACCACGAGTACATCCAGGAGAAGATCGTCGACATCCAGCTGACGATCGAGTCGGCCCGCGCCCTGTCCTACGCGGCGACCGGGGCACTGCGCGACCAGGACGGCACGGCGCGGGCGAGCATGCTCGCCTCCTGCGCCAAGCTGCTCTCCGCGGAGGGGCTCATGCGCTCCGCGCTCGAACTGGTCCAGATCTTCGGCCACCTCGGCTTCGCCCGCAGCACCGGCCTGGAGCGCCACCTGCGCGACGCGGTGGCCTTCCGCATCGCCGGCGGCACGAACGAGATGCAGAAGAAGAACATCTTCACGCAGGTCCTCCGGGCGCACCGGGCCGACCGGGCGCAGCACTAGACCCGACGAGTAGAGGAGAGAGCACATGGTGCACGCGGACGTCGAAGGACTGCGAGCCGCCACCACGCGGACGGTCCGGCCCGAGGACTGCGCGACCCAGTGGGGCAACGACGGGCTGGAGGTGCTGTCGACCCCCGCCATCCTCGGCCACACGGAACGCCTGTGCGCGGAGGCGATGGCCCCCTACCTGGAACCCGGCGAGATGTCGGTCGGGGTCCAGGTCGAGATGCACCACCGCGCCCCCGCCCCGGTCGGGGGCAAGGTGGACTACCGGATCACCGCGCCGGCCGTGGACCGCAGGACGGAGTTCGGGTTCGAGGTCCGCGACGAGGCCGACAACGTCATCTGCAACGGCACCCACCTGCGCGCCGTGGTCGCGGTCGACCGCTTCCTGGAGCGCTACGGCCTGCCGCGGCCCGCGCCGGCGGACGGCGCCGCCGCGCCGGCCCCCGCCCCGGGAGAGCGGTGATGACGCCGGACACCGGGCTGCTGCCCGGAGCCGCCGCGGTCGGCGGCTCCGGGCGCATCCGGCCCACGGCCGTGCGGGCGAGCGGCGCCCGCGTCTACGACGACCGCGGCCGCGACTACATCGACGGCAGTTCCGGGCCGGTCTGCGTGAACCTCGGACACGGGGTGCCGGAGGTCCTGGCGGCGATGCGGGACCAGGCCGAGCGCATCTGCATGGTCCACCGCAGCCAGTTCTCCCACCCGGCGACCGCCGGCCTGACGGAGGAGGTCCTGGCCCTCGCCGGCCCGCGGTACCGCGAGGTCGTCTACACCAACTCCGGTTCGGAGGCGACCGAGACCGCGCTGCGGCTCGCCATGCTGCACCACGCCGGCGGGCGCACCGCGGTCCTCACCCAGCTGCCGAGCTACCACGGGATGACCGCCGGCGCGCTCGGCGTCTCCGGGCACCCGCCGCGCCGCGCCGGCCTCGGCCCGCTGCACGACTCCTCCGCGGTCAGCGTCCCGGTCGCCCCGGCCGGAGCCGACCGGCTGGTGCCGGGCAGGCAGGAGTGGGAGGCGGCGTTCGAGCGGGTGGGGCCCGACCGCGTCGCCGCCGTGGTGGTGGAACCGGTGGGCGGCGCCGCGAGCGGCGCGGTGCCGACGCCCGACGCCGTCCTGCGCCGGCTGCGCGAGCTCTGCGACACCTCCGGGGCGCTGCTGGTCGTGGACGAGGTCATGACCGGGTTCGGCCGGACGGGGGAGTGGTTCGGGCACCTGCGGTCCGGCGTCACGCCGGACCTGGTGGTGACCGGCAAGGGGCTCAGCGCGGGCTACACCCCGATCGGCGCCTGCCTGGTCGGCCACCGGGTCCTTCCGGGGCACTCGGCCACTGACCTGGCGTTCGGCCACACCATGGGCGGCAACCCGCTCTCGACCGCGACGGCGCTCGCGGTCCTGCGCTACACCGCCGCGCACCGGCTCCCGGAGCGCGCCGCGCGCGTGGGCGCGGTCCTGCGCGAGCGGCTGGCCGCGATCGCGGCGGACCTCCCCTTCCTGGGGGCGCCGCGGGGGCGCGGGCTGCTGCTCGCGCTGCCGGTGCGCCAGGACGCCGCCGCCCACGCCCGGGAGCCCCTCGCCGGCCGCATCTGCGCGGCCGCCGAACGCCACGGGCTCATCGTCTACCCCGCCGGGATCGACCACCGGACGCAGGCGGTCCTGGTCACCCCGCCGCTCACCATCGGTGACGAGGAGCTCGACGAGCTCGGGCTGCGGCTGAGGCGGGCCCTGCGGGCGGTGCACGACGGAACGGACCGGGACGGAGGCGACGGCTGATGGGCACGCTGCTGGTCGGGAACCCCTACAACGAGCACCTGGTCGGCGACCTGGACGGGTTCACCCCCGCCAGCCGGCGTGCCGTGGGCAACAGCGGGTTGCGGATGGCATGGCTGGCCGGGCCCGGCGACGCGGTGGTGGCCGCGCAGGACGTCGACCCCGGCTTCCTGCGCTACCTGCTGGGCCTGAAGGGACTGCCAGCGGACTCGGTGAGCCTGCTGATCCCGCCGCCGGGCAGGTTCGGCACCGACGTGCTCACCCGGGACCGGCTGCTGCACCCGGAGTTCGTCGAACAGGCGCGGCGGGTGGTGGCCGAGAACGGGATCGACCGCGTGCTGCCGTTCTCCTTCGACCCCGTCGTCGTCGCGCTGGCCCGCGAGCTGGGCCTGAGCGACGCCACCCCGGGCTTCGCCTTCCTCGCCGCGGCCGGCCACGACCTGCTGAACAGCAAGAGCGCGTTCCGCGCGATCGCGGCCGGGCTCGGGCTGCCGCTGGCGGAGGGCGTCGTGGCGGACGCGCGGCAGGAGGCGGAGGCGTTCGCGGCCGGGCTCCTCGCCGAGGGGCGGGCGGTCATCGTGAAGCAGGACTTCCACGCCGGGGGCTACGGCAACGAGATCCTCGCGCCCGCGCCGGGGGTCGAGCAGGTCGGCGCGTCGCGGCTCACCGTCCTGCGCGGACGGGCCGAGGCGGCCCGCCACTTCGAGCGCCACTGGCACCGCTACGCCGAGGGCGGCGGCAAGGTGGTGCTGGAGCACTACCTGCCGGACAGCGTCCCGCTCGGCTCGGAGGTGGAGGTCGCGGCCGAGGCCGTCACCGGGCGGCACGCCTGCGAGATGCGGATGGCGCCGGTCTTCGACGGCATCGTCATCCCCGGGACGGCGACGACCGAGGAGGTCCGGCGGACCTTCATGGACGCGGTGCTGGCCCTGTGCGAGCCCGTGCGGGCGATGGGATACCGCGGCCTCATCAACGTCGACGGGATCGCCACCCCGGACGGCCGGGTGCTGCTCACGGAGTTCAACGGGCGGCTGGGCGGTACGACGCACCTGCACTGGTTCGGCACGAACCTCGTGGGGGCCGACTACCTGGGCAGCCGGCTCCTGGTGACCCGCAACCGGTGGCGGGTGCCGTCGCTGGCCGCGGCGATCGGCGCCCTGGAGGCCGCCGGACTGGCGTTCGACCCCGGCCGCCGGCGCGGTGTGGTGATCGCCTGCGACCACTCGCGCCAGGCGGGGGCCGTGGAGTACTGCGCCATCGCCGAGGACCGCCGCGACGCGGAGGAGATGGAGAAGACACTCGCCGACCTCTTCTCCACCGGATGAGGGCGGAGCCCTGCGGGTACGGCGGCCGGGGGCCGGGGGAGTGAGCCCGCGG
>NZ_QEIO01000067.1 GCF_003336425.1 Marinitenerispora sediminis
CGTCATGGCTCCAGCCGGGACGGGCCGCCCACGAACGCCGGACCGCCTGTGGTCCGGCCGCCGGTGCCCAACGCCCAACCCCCGGGTCAGTCACCGGCACCCGGCCGCACCCAGCCGTGCACCCGCGGTGCGGCCGGGACCCCGCAGCCCGCCGGTCCGCCATGAGGGGGCAGACCGGCGCCCTCCAGGACGACGACTGGAGCAGCCCGCGCCCCGAGGGGACCCAAGAGGGAAAAGGGGGCGCGGGCACCCCCTCGCCACCGACCAGCAGAGGAGGACACGCCATGCGGCACCGCCGCCCAGAACCCGCCGCTGTCAGCCTCCTCGTCCTCCAGCACCCCGGCTGGCTCATCGACCACCACGCCCGCACCGGGCTGTACCGGGCCGCGCGCCTCCACCACGACCGGGCCGCACCGCCGTTCCTCACCAGCCGCGACCCGGCCGCGCTGTCCCGCCTGATCCACGACGCCGACGCCCGCGACACCGCCCTGACCGCCCAGCTCCGTGACGTCCTCTACGAACTCCGCGACCGAGGAGGACTCCCGGACTGGGCCCCGCCAGTGGCGGCCTGAACACCGCGAACAGCAAGAGCCGTAAAAGCCACCGCCGGTACCGGTCGAGCGCAGCAGGCTCCCGCCCGGCGGCACGCCGCCCCCGCCAGCCAGAGCGGGGCCGGCACCGGCCGCGCCCGGAGACGCAGGGGTGCACTCCGGGCGCGGCCCCCATACCGCCGTCCGGCGCCCGGTGCCGACACCCCGGGCGCCGGACGGCACCCACATCCCCCAGACGAGCGGAGGCAGCCATGGACCCGGCGGCAGAACTCACCCCGACCAGTTCCCTGGACGACATCCGCGCCGCACGCGACGGCGGCGCCCGACTCTCCGACATCGCCGAGCACATCGGGCGCAGCACCTCCTACGTCAGCAAAGCGCTGAACGGTCGACTTGTGCTCCGCCCCCAGACCGCCCGTAGCGCTATCGACCCGCTCACCTCCGACGACATCGACCCCGACGTCCTGCGCGCCCAGCTGGATGCCGGACGCACCCCCGAAGAGATCGGCCGCGAGCTGCAATGCCGACTCGTGACCGTCCTCAACGCGATGCACAAAGCAGGGCTGCTGTCAGCCGTCGCCCCCGCCCTGGCCGACGCGCCCACCCCGCCCGGCGACCGCGAACCCCCGGCCGTCCTCGCCGGACTCCTCCTCCGCCGCGATCCCGCCTGGCCGACTCACCGAGAACCCAAACCGAATAAGCACTGAAGACGATCGAGAGCCCCCGAAGTGACCACCATTCACGTGAAACGCGCCGCCGTCGCCGTCCTGCTGCTCACCACCGCCTGCTCCACCGGAACACCGAGTGAGGACCCAGCGCCGCCACCGGCGACGCCACCCGCCGACCGGATCCGCACGGACGGGCTGGTGGTGTTCCACGTCAACGACGGCCAGCCAGTACTGACGTTCCACGACGTGGGGGACGGGGGACAGCACACCCAGGTGGACCTGTCTGGCCTGGTCGGTGGCGACCTGAACATGGACGCCATGCAGGCGTCGCACTTCGCGTTCACCCCGGACTTCCGGCGCGCCGCCTACGAGGGGGCCTCGGGCGTGCACGTCGGTGTCCTGGACGACGCCGAGTGGGCCTACACCCCCACCGCGCTGCTGGAGGCGGAGAACACCTTCAACGGCGGCACGCCGACGCTGGAACGCCCGCAGTTCTCCCCAGACGGCGCCGAACTGTGGATGGTCGCCGCCGGCCAACGCGACAGCGAAACGGAGACGGTCCTCGGCGTAGACGTCACCAACACCGCGGTCGGCGACCTCCAAGAGAAGGGCGAGGTCCCGGCGGGGGCAGTGCCGCGCTGGCAGACCCAGCCCGGCCGCCAGCCCGCCCTCACCCACATCACCGACGTCTGGGACATCACCGACAACGGCGACCTCGCGGTCGCGAGCGGCGTGCACACCACCAGCGACGGCCTGGACTACCTCGAACTCGGCGGTGACATCGTGCCGTTGAACTTCGTCGGCGACGGTGAGGGGCGATGGTTCGCCCCGCCCGGTGGGATCAGCGGGATGACCGAGCAGACGACGGTCGAGGCGTTCGATCTCGAAGTCGGCGGAGAACCGACCAACGTTCGCACCGTCGCATCCGGCGGGGCCGTGGAGGGATTCTGGCCCGACCCGGCGGGCGACCGCCTGATCATCCAGGCCAACGACGCATCGTTCTACGAGGCGCCCCTGACCGGCCCGGGCGCGGCGGCTCCTTCGCTGCTGTTCGAGGAGCTGCTGTTCGAAGGACCCGCCGCCGCCGGCGAGCTGGGCGTGATGGACGGCGTCATCGCCCTGGCGCAGCCCCGCTGACGCGCGTCCACCTCCTGAGCAGACCAGTCACCCACGCCGACGAGTCATCCCCGGAGTCCTCCGATGCCCACCCATTCACCGTCCGGCCGCCTGTGGCCGTGGTGGTCCAGCGCGGCTCGCGCCGAAGCGGCGGCCCGCATCTCCCGAGGCGACCTCAGCGCCGCCGACGCGCGCGACCCCGACATTTCCGCGTTGGAGGACGCGGTCCGCCGTGAACTCGCCCCCGACGCCCACGTGCTCGCATGCGCGTCCGGTACCGCCGCGCTCGCCAGCGCCTACGCCGCGCTGGGCTGCCTCCCCGGCGCCGAAATCCTGGTGCCCTCCCACACGTTCCGGGCGACCGTCACCCCGCTCGTAGCGTTGGGGCTGGTGCCGGTGCTGTGCGACACCCACCCGGCCACCGGCAGCATCGACCTGGAAGACGCGGCCGCGCGCGTCACCCGGCGCACCGAAGGCATCGTGGTCACCCACATGTGGGGGCGGCCCGTCCCGCTCGCACAGGCGCGGGCCTTCGCCGACCAGCACCACCTCGCACTGGTCGAGGACTGCTCCCACGCCCACGGCACCCGCCACCACGACCAGCCAGTGGGGGGCGCGGCCGATGTGGCGGTGTGGAGCCTGGGCACCACCAAGATGGTGTCCGGGGGGACGTGCGGGGCCCTCACCACCCGCGACCGGGCGCTGTTCGACCGCGCGGTCGTGTTCGGCCAGCCCAAGCACCGGGCGCTCGCCGAGGCCACAGAGTACGCGCTGCGGGCGGTGGCCCAATCCGGGCTCGGCCAGAACCTGCGCGCCAACCCCCTGGCGGCGATCCTCGCCCGGGACCACCTCGACCGGCTCGGCGCGATCCTCGCCGTGAAGAACGAGCGCCAGGCCGCCGTCGAGAAGCTGCTCACCGGCCTCCCTGAAACGGGGCTGGTTCCGTTGCCGCGCCCTCCCGGCCACACGCACGGCGCGCTGTACAAGTGGCACTGGCTCCACCCCGACGCCGCCCGCGCCACCACCGTCCTCGCCGAAGCCGGGCTCAGGGCCCGCCGGCCCGCGCCGGGCCTGCACACCCTGCCCATGTTCACCCAGCCCGCGCTCGCCCGGCTCCTGCTGCCCGGCGCTCCGCGCCTGCCCCAAGCTGGGGATCTCCCGGCCACGGACCGGTTCCTGGCCGGGCTCATCGAACTCGATACCCGCGACGTCTACGACCCCGCAACCGACCCGGTCGCGCTCTACGAAGCCGCCCTCACCCGCGCCGCCTCACGCCTTCACATCTGAATCACGCCTTCACATCTGAATAGGAGAACCCGCATGCCCGCTTCGCTGCTCGCGCCGTTCCGGCTGCGCGACGTCGAGTTCCGCAACCGGCTCGGCCTGCCCCCGATGTCGCAGTACAGCGCCGTCCCCGGCGAACACGCCGCCACCTCCTGGCACCTGCACCACTACGCCACCCGCGCGCTCGGCGTCGGCACCGTGATCGTGGAAGCCACCGCCATCTCGCGTGAGGCACTGGTCACCCCGCACGACCTCGGGATCTGGACCGACGACCAGCAGGACAGCCTCGCCGCCGTAGCCGAGGTGATCAGCGACGGCGGTGCCGTGCCCGCGTTGCAGCTCTCCCACGGCGGCCGGAAGGGTTCCCGGACCCGGCCGTGGGACGGCGACCGGTGGCTGCGCCCCGATGAGGGCGGGTGGGAGGTCATCGGTCCCTCCCCCATCCCCTTCGCCTCGGGCTACCCGGTGCCGCGCCCCGCCGGGCGGCGTGACATCGACCGGGTCCTCTACGACTTCCAGCGCGCAGCCCGCCGCGCCGCCGCAGCAGGATTCCGGATGCTCGAACTGCACGCCGGGCACGGCCGGCTCCTGCACTCGTTCCTGTCCCCGGTCGCCAACCAGCGCAGCGACCACTACGGCGCCTCGTTCGACAACCGCGCGAGGCTCCTGCTGGAGACGGTCTCCGCCGTGCGCGGCGCCTGGCCGCACCGGTTCCCGCTCGCCGTGCGACTGTCCTGCGACGACTACGAGCCCGGCGGGTGGACACTACCGGACACGCTCCGGCTCGCCCCGCTCCTCGCACGCGCGGGCGTGGACCTGATCGACTGCACCTCCGGCGGTATCCGCCGCCCCCAGACCCGCCGACCCGCACCCGGCTACCAGGTGCAGTACGCCGCCGCCGTCCGTAAGACCGGGGTGGCGACCGCCGCGGTCGGGCTGATCAACGACATGCGCCACGCCGGGACCGTCATCGACGCGGGCCACGCCGACCTGGTGCTGATGGGGCGGCGGCTGCTCGTCGACCCGGCTCTCCCGTTGCGCGCGGTGGGTGCCGAGGATGCCGGGCTGGTTCCCCGCCAATACCAGCGGGCGTTGCAGACGGTCCCGGCCAGCGACTTCCTGCCCGAGCTGTGACAAGGGGGCGGCTCAGTGATCGTGTTGCACAGCCAGCGGCTGGTGTTCGTCCGTACCCGCAAGACCGCGGGTACCTCCATCGAGATCGCGCTGTCCCGGCTCGCCGGACGAGACGACATTGTGACGGCGCTCAGCCCACGTGACGAAGACCTGCGTCGGGTGCACGGCGGGTGCGGCCCCCAGAATCACTTGGCGCCGGGCGCGGCGCCGGGGGCCGGGAAGCATCCCGGTCCGGGGGTGGGGGTGGCGTGGTGGAACCACATGCCCCTGTCCCTGATCCAGGACCGGATGGATCTGTCTGGGTACACCACCATGGCGGTCGACCGTCACCCGGCCGAGAAGGTGCTGTCGCTGTACTACCACCGGCACAGGGCCGAACCCCGCACCAGCCTGGAGGACTTCGTGGCTTCCGGGGAGGCGGCCGACGCCCTGAACTGGCCCCTGTACACGCGCGGCGGCCGGGTCGGGGTGGACGTACTGATCCGCTACGAGCGCCTGACCGAGGGCTTGGCGCATCTGAGTGACCGCGTCGGCCTGCCGCGCCTGGAGTTGGGGTCGGTGCGCGCTAAGGCACACTTCCGCCCGCCCGGCACCGGCCGAGACCTGTTCACCCCGGCGGCACGCCGCATGGTCGAGGCGGTGTTCGGCCCCGAATTTGCCCTGCACGACTACACCTGGGAAGACCCGTGCTGATCGAAGTCGCCGGGATCGACGGATCCGGCAAAACCACCCTCGTGGAACGCCTGCGCGGGCACCTCAACCAGCGCGGCCACCACGCCTACTACCGTGCCTGGCCCTCCACCTACAAGCGGATCGCGGCCGACCTCGCCCACCCGATCCCGTGGCAGGAGTTCTTCGGCGCGGACCAGATCGAGACCGCTGCCGCGTTTGAGAACCTCGCCGCCGTCCACCACCACCTGGCGCCGCTCGACCACGCTCGCCAGGTCATCATCACCGACACCTACACCGTCCGCTGGCTGGCCACCGCCGCGCTCAACAGCGCCGACCCCGAACCGCTGGCCGCCCTGTACGCGAGCCTGCGCGCCCCTGACCTGTCCCTGTGGCTCGATCTGGACCCCGGCGCCGCACGGGAGCGAGTCCTGTCCCGGCCGTCGCGCGACCATCTCACCACCACGCGCGACACCGGGCGGATCGCCCGCTACGCGCAGGCGTTCGCCGCAACCGCCGGGCTGGTCCCGTACCACCGGCACCGGGTGGACGCCTCCGCCCCACCGGGCCAGGTGGCGGCGGAGGCGGCCCGTCTGCTGGACGGCCTGCTGAACTAGTCGTCGGCCGGGGCGCACACCCCCGCCCCGGCCACACTCTCCAGATCGCGGGCGAAGCCGGGGTAGGACGTGGCGACCGACTCCCAGCCGTCGATCACCGTGTCGCCCTGGGCGCGGGTCACCGCCGCCACCGCCGCGGCCATCGCGATGCGGTGATCCCCGTGGGAGTCCACCCGGCCGGCCGTGAAGTCGGCGCGGCCGTGCACGACCATGCCGTCCGGCCGCTCCTCGGCCTCAACACCGAACGCGCGCAGCATCTTCACCGTGCTCGCAATACGGTCGGACTCCTTCACCCGCAGCTCGGCCGCGCCGGAGATCACCGTGGTGCCCTCCGCGGCAGCGGCCGCCACCGCCAGCACCGGGATCTCATCCACCGCCCCCGGAATGTCGGAGGCCACGATCTCGACGCTGCGCAGCCGCGACGCCCGCGCCCGCACGGTACCCGTCGCCTCGTCCACGTCGACTTCAGCGCCCATGCGCTGAAGCACCCCTACGAAATCGGCGCGCCCATAGCCCAAGTACAGGCCCGGAACCTCGATCTCGCCGTCAGTGGCGAGCACACCGGCGACCACCCAGAACGCCGCCTGCGACGGGTCGCCCGGCACCGTGACGTCGGTGGCGGTGAGCGTCCCGGGGTGCACCGTCACCGACGCACCGTCCACGGCGACCTTCCCGCCGAACGCCTCCAGCATCTCCTCGGTGTGCCGGCGAGTCGGGTGTGGCTCCACCACCGTGGTCGGCCCCGCAGCCGACAACCCGGCCAGCAGCAGGCTCGACTTCACCTGCGCGGAGGCGACCGGGGAATCGTGGGCGATCCCGCGCAGTCCGCCCCCGCGGATCACCAGCGGCGCGAACCGGCCCGCCTCACGGCCGTCGACGCCCGCCCCCATTTCCCGCAGCGGCACCGCGACCCGGTCCATCGGCCGGCGCCGCAGGAACTGGTCCCCGGTCAGCACGGAGATGCCGTCGACCCCGGCGCACACACCGGCGAGCAGCCGGATCCCCGTCCCCGCGTTGCCGCAGTCGAGCACGTCATCGGGCTCGTGCCGCAGCCCGCCTGTCACCTGCCACTGTCCAGGTATCTGCTCCTCGAAAGTGACGCCGAACCGGGTCAGCGCGCGGCGGGTGTGGGTGACGTCCTCGCCCGTGGACAGGCCCGTGATCGTGCTCCGCCCGTCCGCGAGCGAAGCGAGAATCAGCGCGCGGTGGGAGATCGATTTGTCCCCCGGCACCCGAACAGTCCCCCGCAGGGCACCAGCTCCCGTCACCCTCAACCGACCCATCAACGTCCCCTTCTTCACCGAGCAGCATCGACGGTCTCACCGTAGCCACCGGAACGCGACCATGTAGGGCGTATGCGATCGCTGCGACGAGTACGAGGCTGCTCCGGCGAGTAACACGCCCGCACGTTATCGCTGCGGTCCGTTCCCCTTCCGCGGATCGAGACGCCACCGGGGATGGACGGGACGCGTGAGGAACTGCTTGGGAGCCTAGGCTTCGGGACCCGGCCGGGGTGGTCGTCCTGACAGCGCCCCCGGTCGGGGCCGCGTCGTGAGCGGTCCGGACGACGAACGCGACGCCGCGCCCGAGTACCGCCGGATCGCCGAGGAGCTGCGCGCCACGATCGCCAGCGGTGCCCTGCCTCCTAGTGCTCCGCTCCCGAGCAAGTCAGCCATCACCCAGCGGTACGGCGTCTCCCGAGGAACGGCGCGGCAGGGCCAGTCGCCTGCGGCAGCGACGGCGGTCAGGCGCTACCCTCGGGCCATGAGCACCGACGAGCGCCTGACCGCCGATCAAGCCGCCTCCCTGGCGGGCGTCCGGCGCGACACGTGGCACAGCTATGTCTCACGTGGTCAGGCGCCGGAACCGGACGGCCGCGTGGGGCGGACGCCGTGGTGGTGGCGGTCCACAGTCGAGAGGTACCTGGATTCGCGGCCTGGTCAGGGTGCTCGGACCGACCGAGCGTGAGCCAGGGACAGGGTTCTTGTTTGGCGACTTCCACTTTACAAGTTGAACATGTAAAGTCTGCGGAGAGAGCCCAACAAAAAGGGCCCCGGTGGTTTTGCGAGCACCACCAGGGCCTCGGGCCGCCGAAGCAACCCTTCTTGCGGAAGGAATCCTAATGCCCCCCATCCCCACTCTGCCCCGTGTCGTGTACCTGCGCGGCGGCGGCAACAGTGAGATCACCTGGGACGCCGTCACCACCGCGATGCACGCGCGCGGCTGGGTCACCGTCACCAGCCGAACCGACGCGTGGCACCTCCAGCGCGGAGGCTGCCCCGTGGTGCAGTGTGATTTCTCGATGGGCCTGGACCGGAGCCCCGGCAACTCGTGCGGCTACCACCTGTTCGTCCGCCTGGGGCTCGTGCGCGCCCGTCACTGCCCCGACATCGTCGGGACCACCCTCGGCGCGGCGCTGCCGACCGGGGAGTGGGTCCGGCTCAGCCGCGCCTCCACGATCGGCCAAAGCGTGCTGGAAACGCGGGTGGCTGTGAGCTCCGACGAACCGGAGCTGGTCTGGTTGAACCTCACCGAGCCCGACCGTCCCTACCGGCGACTCGCGGACGACGAGACGGCCACGGACCCCGACGCGCGGTACCGCCTCGACACCGAATGCCTCGCCGACCTCGTCGCCGCGGCGTTCACGGCGGGCAAGACGATGCCCGCGCCGCAGCCGCAGGTGTATGTCTCCTACGGGGAGGCCCGGTGAGCGCGCCTCTCTACCAGGCCCCCATCGACCTGTCGGACCTACCCGGATACCACGCGGAGGACAAGGGGCGCGCCCCCGGGACCGTGTTCGTCGGCCGGACCAGCACACGCGACCATCAAGACCCCGCCTCCTCCATAGCCGGACAGGTAACCGTCTGCGCGACACTGCTCGCTGACAGCGAGGAGTTCAGCGGACACTACTGGGACGTCGAGTCCGGCGCCCTCGACCTGGACGCACGCGGGCACGGCACCGACGAAGAGTACGCGGAACTCGCTGTGCCCGTGCCCCGCGACGGGGGCGTCCCCAAGATGCTGGAGCACGCGGCGCAGGGCCGGTTCGGGCGGGTGATCGCTGAGCGCAGCGACCGCATAGCCCGCCAGATGCTCGCCGCGCTCACCGTGGAACACCGGCTCGCGGCGCTCGGCGTCGAGTTGGTGTACGCCAATGAGCCGTCCGGCGGCATGGAGTCCGGTCGGCTCCGCGCCCGCCGCTCCGGTCAGGTCGAAGCCGAGATCTACCGGCACACGCTGCTGGAGATGTCCATGCGTGGGCAGATCCAGCACGCGGTATCCGGCTACAACCACGGAGTCCCGCTCTACCGTACACCGCCGTCGTGGTGGAGGAGGCGCCCCGCCGAGGGGCGTTCGGGGAAGGCCGGCCGAAGCGGAGGCTCGCCAGGCACCCCGACGAACGCCGTTGGGAGACCGCTGCGGCGATTTTCCGGCTGCGTGTCGAGGGGCTGCGCAGCCACGAGATCCGCCGGCTGCTGGAGTCCGATCCGGCGCGCCACCCCGTCGACGGGAGCTGGACGATCGCGCGCGTTGACGGGCTGCTCGCTAACCCCAAGCTCACCGGGTACCAGGTGTACAACCGCCGCGCCACACGCAACGGCTACCGGTGGAACCCGGTCTCGGAGTGGGTGTGGAGCCCATCGCCCGTACACCCCGCAGTCGTCTCCCCCGATCAGTGGCGGGACGCGCAGCTCGTCACGGCCGCGCTGAAAGCGCCGCGCTCCGGCCTGGATCGGGTGCGGGAGGCCGCACAGGCGCGCGGGCTGGGCATGCGTGTGGTGCGCTCAAGCGCTGATCACGTGCTGTATGGCGTCGGTGACCTGCAATTCGCGGTGCGCCGCGGCGACCTGCCGGATTCGGCGGCCGACGCGATCATCACTCAGATCGGAGCCGGCCGGTGAGCGGAAACGAGGAGGCGACGGTGGTCTGCGAGGCGACGCGGGCGGGGCGGGTGTGGATCGGCACCGTCGCGGCGGCGGGCGTCCACCCCACGTGGGGGTGACCCGGTCATCGCCGTCCCTCCTTACGCATCCGGTCGGCCCGCCCCACGCACGCGGGGAAGAGCGCCCCTTCCCCCATCAAGTCAGATGGGGGACGGGGCGCTGTCGTGTGGGTACACCGTGGGACGGTCAGTCGCGCCGGATAGGCTCGGGACAGCCGTGCGGCTGGCTCTCACAGCCTGCCCTCCCCACCTAACTGCCATCGACGCAAAGCTCTTCGATCCGTTCACACGATCGTGGCTGTGGCCTCTCGTGGCCAAACTTCCCTATGACCATCCCGCTAGCGGTAACGTCGCTGACCTGCACGTATAATGAAACGGTCGGTACCGATGAGCAATCCCCCCGACGGCAGGAAGGAGGCGCACGGCATGAGCTTCTCTCAGCCGGACGACCCGCTCCTCCGCTCAACGCTCGCCCTACTGAAGTCCGCACGCGATCACAAGCACACCCTCAACCGAACCAAGATCGCCAAGCTCCTGTATCTCGCCGATCTCAAGTCGGTGGAAGACGGCGGTGTCCCGTTCTCGGGGGCGACCTGGCGCTGGGAGAACTACGGCCCCTTCGACAGCGCCCTCTACCGTGTCGAGGAATCACTGACATCGGCGGGGATTGTCGAACGCGTGGACGACCGTGGCGGTGTCACTGGAGAAGTCCGGCTACGCCTTGTACAAGACGTGGAATCGCCTCTCAGTGCCGAACTTGACGGGCTCGTCCAGCAGGTGGTCACCGAGCACGGTGCCAAGAGCGCGGTCGCTCTGCGGGACCTCTCCTACGAAACGTCGCCCATGCTCGCGGCCCAGGCTGGCGGGACCCGCGGTGTGCTTATCGATCTGAACCGCGCGCGCCGCCGCAGGCAATACGAGGCACTCAAGGAGCGGTACCGCAAGCACCTCGCGCGCAGGGCGCCGCGCAAGAACGATCCAGGCGTCGGCGAGGAGCTTCGCGAGGAGATGGCGGCGTCCAGCGGCGCGCGGCGTCGGGCCACCATGAAGGCGCTGGGTGAGGAGTGAAGCAAGGGATCATCCGCGGCGGGATCTACCGGGTACCCGACCGCTTCCTTACCTTTCCCCCCGACTATGACCGCGAACCCCACGCCCAGCGCAACGTCATCGTGATCAGCGGCGACTCTGCCCACGAGGATGACGAGTGGCCGATCATCATGGTCGTCCCCTGCCCGAGCCAGGCGACACGCAGGACCAAGTACTGCGTCAAGATCCCCTACGGTGTAGGGAATATGGACAAGAAGTGCTGGGCTCGCGTCGTGGCTGCACAGCCGATGGCAAAAGACGAAGTCGGCGACTTCGTTGGCCATCTGCCTGCGGACATGCTCGAGGAGATCTACCTCAACTGGGCGGAGTACACGGGCCAGGTCTAGCGGCTACTCCGAACGCGATTGATCGCCCCTGCGATCCGATGACAGCGGGGGCGCCTTCATGAGCTGGTCAGGAAGCCGGTGTGCTGGGGGGCGGCGGGCGGGTGATTGCCGGACCAGTGACGGTGCCCCGGCTAGGCCCGAGACGACGAAGCCGCTCCCACCCGCTACGACCGGCGAGTGGGAGCGGCGTTCAGATGGGCATGCCCAGTGTGAGCCGGGCGGGTGTCGGCGGTGCGGGTGGTTCGAGTTCGGGGCCGATCCACCGGCCGTCCGACACTGCGACGTGGGAGACGTACAGCGGCGAGAACCGGCGGCCGAGTTCGTAGTCCATAGCGGCGCGGGTTTCGGGGTCGGGGATGCCGTCGGCCGGCGCGCTTGAAGACGCGGCGAACGTTGCGGGAGTCCGGTCCGGTGCCGACCTTGGAAGCGAAGACCAGCCCATGGTCCTACCAGGCCGCGCCGACAGCTCGCCGTTCGGTCGCCTGGCGCCAGCGCTGTACGCGCAGGGCGATGACGCAGCGCCTCGGCAGCGCGAGCGTGCGCCGGGATTCGGGGGTGCTGGTGTCGCCGCCGGAGGTCAGGCTCCTCAGCTAGGAAGGACCCCCTAGGACGGACCCCCCTGCCGCAGGCGCGATCTCCCCCACCGGAACAACCGGCTCCGACGCGGGACCGCGGCGGCCTCCCGGGTGTCCGCAGCCCCCTTCGCGTCCCTCGGCCGCAGACCTCCCGCTCGAACCGCAGATCTTCCAAGGTCGGCGAGCCTGCGCCCCGGGGGTTCGACCGTGCTGTTGAGCAGGCCGGTCAAGCGCTCGGCCGCCTCCACGGCGTCCTTCCTCCGGCCGTGAGCCTCGGCTTGGTAGGTCGCGTGTCACGCCGTACACGGTGCGGAGGAAGGCGGACCTCCCGGCTTCCGACGGGTGGAGATCACGGTCCAGGTCGTAGCCGGAAGGTCCCGGCAATGGCGACATGCCCCCGTAGGCGATGGCCGTCCGGACCTGGCGCAGGTGCTCGGACGCCTCCAACGCGTCAAGATTGCCGGGGGTGGCGTGGGCGAGTTCACGCGCCTGATCGGCGGCGCCTCTGATCGTGGCCGGCTCCGCCGGATTCTTCTTCGACCCGGAGATCCACACATCCTTGGCGGGAAGCACCGCCCGTTCCATGATCATGTCGTCGTACAGGGAGTACCGGGCCAGACGTGCCGCGGCGGCGCCGGCCTACTCCGGGTCGCTGGGTCCGCAGCCGCCGCGCCATCTTGCGACCTGGTCCGGCCTCGTCGCCGTCCCCGAGCCGTCCCCGAAATCGCTTCTGCATTGCCCAGCTTTACTCGGCTTTGCCTCCTCGACCTGGTATTCCGGGTCGGTCGACCACGTTTCCCCAGGTCCAGAGGAGGAGACCACTGCTCATGGACGGCCACCGCTCCCCTCTCCGGGGCCGCGTTCTTCCGCCTACTCCTGTCTCGTGATCGGAGCTGCCTGTGAAGCGCACCATGACCACCGCCGCGGCTTCTACCCGCCTCTTGGCCCTGGCCCCGGTGGCGGCCGAAAGCCGCCCCGGGTTCATCGACCCGGGGCGTCCGGGGGTCCTGGGGCGCGGCGTTCGACCCGCGGCCGGACCGCTACACCGTCCCCCCGACGGCGGCCCCCGACCGAACTCTCCAGCAACGACACCGCCGGACCGGTAGCCCCCTGTACTCGGGGCCGCGGGCGCGGGCGACTCCGAACGGCTGGAATCCGGGACCAGCCGCCTTCCGGTCCGCGGCCACCGCGTCCTCGACCGACCCACGGCGGCATCCCCCGGGCGCCGGACGCGGGACGGGGACCATGCCCACCGCGCGGGCCGCCCGAGTCCCGCAGGCCAGGGTTCTGGATCGCCTCTCGTGGCGCCCAGCCCGGATCGGCGGCTGGGGCCGCCGGAGCCGCGGCCGGCACCGCGACCAGGGGCTCCTCCCGCGAGCTCGGGCCGCGAAGCTCCCTCGCGCGACCTGCCGCCCTCATGGACTCACTCTCCGCAAATCTCAACTCCACACGGTAATGAGGAAGACCATGCGTATTTCGCCTCTCCGCACCACTCGCGTCCTCGCGCTCGCCGTCGGGACCGCGGCAGGTGTGACCCTTCTGTCGGGTGCCGCTTTGGCTAACGACATCGACGCCCCCTACGCCCGCGCGGCTGCCAAGGTGAGCGACAACGCCCGGCTGCTGCACACCAAGAACGTCGAATCGGTCACCCGGGGCACCGGCACGTCCATCCGGGGCGTCTACTGCGTCAAGGTCTCGCCCAGTGCGGTACGTGACCTGTCCACGGCGGCGATCGTCGCCACGCTCAACAACTCGCGTGGCGAGATCACCGCCATCGGTGCACCGCACGCCTACTGCGGCAACGCCACCGACACCATCACGATCGTCACCAGCCAGAGCAACGGCAGCGCCGCGGACCGGCCGTTCACCGTCGCCGTGCTGTAGCGGCGCATCGCCGCCGGGCCGGCTCACCGGCACGGCCTGCGGACAGGGTGCGGCGCCCCGCGGCCACGCACCCTGTCCGCACCGCAGGAGAGCGACCCGGGCCGCTTACGGCGACGAGCCGGGCGACCGGGGCTGGAGGTACGCGGCCACCGGGCTGAGGTGCCGCCGGAGCCGCCCATGCGGCTCCGCCGCGAATCGCTCGTCAGCACTCACGTGTGCACGGTGGACAGACACGATGACCGCCCGCCAGGGCGTGCCCCGAAGCGGCTCCCCCACTGCGCGACCTACGGCCTCAGCCGGCGGCCCGGCCGGGTGCGGACCTGGAAATCGCCTCGACCCCGCTCGCCTCACCCGGTACGGTCACGAGCGTGTTCGCACGGGGACGCCCTTGCGCTCCGCGCGGCCACCCCGGCAGTTCTCACGCTGAAAGCAGGTTCCGTCCATGGCATGCCGTATCAGTGAGCTCGTGCTCGAATGCCGCGATCCCGAGGTGCTGGCGCGGTTCTGGTGCGAGGTCCTGGACTTCGTCGTGCTCGACCGCGAGGAGGACTGCATCGAGATCGGGCCGCGCGAAGGGTTCGGCGGTCCGCAGCCGACGATCATCCTCAGCCGCACCGACGAGCCGAAGCACCGGACACTCCGGCTGCACATCGACGTCAACGCCACCGACCGCGATCAGGAGGCCGAACTCGACCGCCTCCTGAAGATCGGAGCGCGCCCGGCCGACGTCGGCCAGACCGGCGAGGAGCCGTGGCACGTGCTCGCCGACCCCGAAGGCAATGAGTTCTGCCTGCTCAAGGCCCGCCTCGCCCCGCTCTGACGCCCCCTCGCCGGCCACGGGGGCCGCGGCCC
Organism: Marinitenerispora sediminis; assembly: GCF_003336425.1. Taxonomy (GTDB): domain Bacteria; phylum Actinomycetota; class Actinomycetes; order Streptosporangiales; family Streptosporangiaceae; genus Marinitenerispora; species Marinitenerispora sediminis. The sequence continues at coordinate 14,727 of NZ_QEIO01000067.1, forward strand.
GGCCGACGGGGTACCGGCGCCACGCCCCGCACGCGGGGATGCGCGAAAGGGCCCGCAGACGATCCCTACGGGCCCTTCGTTCGTGGTCAGCCGGAACGCGGACCGGCGCTCCGCCAGCTGATGCGGATCCGACCGGCCGCCGCGTGCGGTCGGCTCACTCGTTCACCCAGATGTAGAGTTCCCAGTGCCTGAGCCTGGGGCCCTCGCACTTGTACTGCGTTCCCGACGACTTGCCGTCGGCCTGGCACTGCTGCATTCCCGCGGTCGTGGCCGGGTAGACCCGGACGTACTTCCATCCGGCGGCGTGGGCGGGGGCTGCCATGCCGATGGTGATGGCCAAGGCTGCCGCCGCGACGCCGAGACCGCGTTTGATGACCATGGTTCTCCTCATGGAACGGGCGTGAGTTGGGGTGGTGACGCTTGGTCCGGCCGGGGATGGGTCCTCTACCGGACGCCGCCGTCCTGCCGTGTCGCGACACGGGCACGGACCATGATCATCATTCGTTCCACGCGATGTCCATGACGGTCCGTCGACACCTCCTTGACGCTTCGTCTCCGCGAGCGCGCCGCCCCTTGGCGACGTGACCGGACACCGGACAGGGCCTCCTCATGGCGCCGATTCCGACGTGGCGGGGAGCCCGGTGAGTCGGGCGCTCTCGCGCCACAGGCGCTCCACGCGCTCCGAAGCGGTGGTGTGCGGTGCCGTCTCGACGGCCCGGCGCCGGACGAAGAACCTGCCGGTCACCCCCTCGATCTCCTCGGCCGTCGCCAGCCACACCGGGGTGTCGGCGCCGGTGGCGGTCCCGCGTGCGAACATGCCGCACACGGCGCCGAACACCTTCAGCGCTCCGCGATCGTGCCGATTGAGGTGGCCGCCTTTGATGATTCCCGGATGGACGCCGTTCACGGTCGTGCCTGTGCCGGCCAGCCGGGACGCCAGCGCGTACACGAACATCGCGTTCATGTTCTTGGTACGCGCGTAGGCGACGAACGGCCGGAAGCTGGGCGGCCAGCCGAGTCCGCGGCCGGCCTCCAGGTTGAGGTCGTCGAGATCGACCGGGACCCGCGTGAGCGCACGCGGAGACGCGCCGACGACGACGAACCGGCGGGGCTTGGCCGCCGGGTACTCCGCGAGCCGGCGCAGCAGCAGGTAGGGGGCGAGGTGGTTCGTCGCGAGCGACCGGTGCAGCCCGTCAGGAGTGCGGTCGTCGAGCGGAGCGATGACCGCCGCGTTGCTCACGACGATCGACGGCCCGCGCTCGCCGAGCCGATCCGCCAGCGCCCGTACCTCGGCGAGGTCCGCGAGATCGACCGGCTCCGTCTCCAGGTCGGCTCCCGGGACGGCGCCGCGGATACGGTCCCGTGCCCGGTCCAGCCGGGCACGGTCGCGGGCGACGAGCACGACCGTCGCGCCGGTGCGGGCGAGACCGGCCGCGATCTGCTCCCCGATCCCGCCGCTGGCGCCCGTGACGACGGCGAGTTCGCTCACTGGGCCGTTCCTCCGATCGGATGACGCGGGCCGCGTGTGCTGGTCGGCGAGGCGCGGTTCGGTGACTCAGCCGCGCGAGAGTTCGAAGTGGACATGCCTCCACCGTCCGGCATACCGCTCGGAAGTCCCAGGTACCCGCAGTACCACCCTGTCCGCGAGACGGGGTGAGACCCTGGCGTCATGACAACCGGTGAGCTCGCCCGGGCCCTGCGCTCATGGCGCGACCGCGTACGCCCGTCCGACGTCGGGCTGCCCGATGTCGGACTGCGGCGTACCGCCGGACTGCGTCGTGAGGAACTGGCCGCCATCGCCGGGATCTCGGTCGACTACCTCGTCCGGCTCGAACAGGGACGGGCGCGCAACCCGTCGACCCAGGTGCTCGCGGCGCTCGGCCGCGCGCTACGCCTCTCGGCCGGCGAACGCGACCTGCTCTACCGCGCCGCCGGGGCGCAACCGCCCGCCGCCGGCGTGGTGCCCCGGCATATCGGGCCGGGCACCGCCCGCATTCTCGACCGGCTCGCCGACACTCCGGTCGCGGTCTTCACGGCGAGCTGGGACCTCCTCCACGCCAACGCGCTCTGGACCGCCCTGCTCGGAGGAGTCGAACCGGCGTCCTCCCGGTCGCGCAACCTCGTGTGGCGGCACTTCAGCGGTGCCCCGAGCCCGGTCGTGCACACCGAGGAGGAGCACGACCGATTCGGACGGGAACTCGTCAGCGACCTCCGCCGCGCGGTCACGACCTACCCGGACGACCGCGAACTCGCGAGCCTCGTGGCCGAACTGCGCGCGACCAGCGTGGCGTTCGCGGAGCGGTGGGACGACTTCGCGGTCATTCCGGGTACGGCCGCGCGCAAGACCATCCACAGCCCAGCGGCCGGTCTGGTCACCCTCGACTGCGATGTGCTGGCGACCCTGGACGGCGACCTCCGGATCATCGTCTACACCGCCCGCCCGCACAGCGAGGACGCGGGCAAACTCGACCTGCTCCGCGTCACCGGCCCCCACGAGGCCGGATGAACGGCGGGACGGAGTCTCCGGGCGGGTCGCCGGTGGATCGGCGGACGTGGCGAGGCCGTCCCCCCTCGGCCTCCGCCCGGGTCCGCGGAGGTGCGTCGGGGTCGAGTCCGGTCTCGGCGGACGGCGTCCGCGTTGTCGGCCATGACAGGGCCGAGACGGGCGCTGGGCACCCCGTACGGTTCACTCGGATCAGGCCACCGCACGCACCTACCTCAGCGGGTTTGGACGGATACACAGGCAATCCGGCTTCCTACCTATGGGACTGTCCGAGGCGGCCGGGTTCAATCGACGTCATGAGCAACGGCATCACTCTCGTCCTCGGCGCTACCGGCAAGACGGGCCGGCGGGTCGCCGCCCGGTTGCGGCTGCGCGGCACGCCGGTGCGCGCTGCCTCGCGATCGAGTGGGACCCGGTTCGACTGGTCCGATCCCGGCAGCTGGGACGCGGCCCTGCGGGGTGCCGCCGCCGTCTACGTGGTGGCCCCGCGGGTGCCGGGCCCGGTGCACGAGTTCGTCGCCCGGGCCGAGGCCGCCGGAGTGCGGCGGCTGGTCCTGCTCTCCGGGCGCGGCGCCGACACCTGGGGCGACTCCCCGTTCGGGCTGGACATGCGTTCGGCCGAGGACGCCGTGCGGGGCTCGGCGCTGGAGTGGACCGTCCTGCGGCCGTCGAACTTCGCGCAGAACTTCGACGAGGACGTGTTCCACGCCCCGCTGGTCGCCGGGGAGCTGGCGCTCCCGGCCGGCGCGGTGCCCGAGCCGTTCATCGACGTCGAGGACGTCGCCGACGCCGCGGCCGCGGTGCTGACCGAGACCGGTCGGCACGCCGGACGGACCTACGAGCTGACCGGACCGCGCGCGCTCACCTTCGGGGAGGCCGTCGAGCTGATCTCCCGGGCGGCCGGGCGGCCCATCGCCTACCGGCGGATCTCCCCCGCCGAGTACGCCGCGACGCTGGTCGCGGCCGGCGTGAGCGAGGACGACGCCCACCACGTCGCGGAGATGTTCGTGCTGATGGAGCGCGGGCTGATCGCCGCGACGACGGATGACCTCACCGCCGTGCTGGGACGGGCGGCCGGGACCTTCGAGGACTATGTCGTGCGGGCCGCAGCGGCGGGAGCCTGGCGGCGGTGACCGCCCGGTGGCCCGGCCCGCACCGGCTCTGGGCCGGTGTGCACCTCGCCCACCGCGAAGCCCCGCCGGGTGGCCAGGGCGAGCACCCTGCGCAGCACCCCCGGCCCTTAAGGCGGGTGAGGCGCGGTCGGGTGGCGGTGGGCACCCGGCGGCGGCTCCGGGCCCGCATGGCCTCGATCGGTGGAAGCGCTGCGTCCCGCGGCGCTTGCCCGCCAGCGGACGGGAGCCGCTGGCCGTCGCCCCCGCGACCCCGTTCCGAACGGCTCGACGCCTCGCGCCAGGGCCTCGGATCCGTTCACCTCGACTATCGAAAGGGCTGTGATGAGCACCGACGCCGGTTCGCTGACCCCCCAGGACATCGAGTTCCTCCGCCGCCCCCTGTACGGGTTCCTGTCCGTGGCCGGGGGGCCGCTCCCGCCGCAGCCGCGGCCGGTGTGGTTCGAGGCCACTGCCGAGGGCACGATCCAACTGTTCACGGGCCCGGACACGCGCAAGGTGCGGCACCTCCGCCGCGACCCCCGCGCCTCGATCGTCGTCGCCGCCCCCGTGGGTGAACGCGAGCGCTGGCTGTCGGTCGCCGGCCGCACCACGGTGGAACCCGACGGGGCCCACGACCTGTGCGCCCGCCTCGCCGCCCGCTACTGGAACCTCGACGATCCGGCCCGCGCCGGCGAACTCGCCGGGATGCTGGCCGCGGAGCAGGTGCGTCTCGTCATCCACCCGGAGACCGTGCGCCGCTACATGAACTGACCCGTGCCCGTGGATCGCCGACAGGACCATCGACTCCGGCCTCGTCCACGGCGGGCGCACCTGCTCCGGCGGTGTCATCCAGGTCGTCCCGCCGCGAGGGAGGGCGGTCGCCGAGTCCGGCTCCGGTGTCCCATGCGGGGACCGCGCACCCGGTTCAGGCCCCGGATCCCGACCGCCGCACCGTTACGGCACGCCCGAACAGGCACCACGGTGGGGGCTGCCGTCCCACCAGGAGTCGGGCGCGCCGTTCGCGTCCGGCGGGGGTGACGGGCGGACCATGCGTTCGGAAGCCGGCCCGGACGTCCCGGGCCGGTCTCCGCAGCGGAGAAGGCTCACCAGGCGGGAGATCCGCAGTAGCCGCCCGTCAGGCAGGCGCGGAAGTTCAGCCCCCGGGTGCCGGGCTGGTAGTTCCTGTCGAACGTGCCGCCGTTCGCCGCCGTGGCGACCGGGGTCCAGCCCCGGCCTTCCCACCTGGCCTGGAGGATCACCCATCGGCCGTCATTGGGCGCGCGGTCGGTGAACCTCCCCTGGAACCGGCCGTGATAGCCGCCCCCCGCACTCGGGCTCCAGGTCCAGCTGACGTCGATACTGCCGGCGCGGTTGCTCGTCCACAGCGTCCTCCGCGCCGAACCGGTCGCCGCGACGTCGCCGTCCGCCTCCTCGGGCGCGATGTTCACGGTACCCGGCATGCTCGGGGCGTCCTCAGCGGCGGCTGCGGTACCGGACGTTCCGGCCGGGAGGAGCGGCCAACGCTGCGACAACGGTGAGGGACGAACGTGTTCTGCTGCCTACCATGAGACTTCCCTCTTGTGGGGATTGATGGGGGTTTCGCCGAAGACAGCGACGCGGCATGCCCGCTGTCCCGCCTTGCCAGGCAAGCGACAGAGCGGTGGTGCGGGTGTACTCAGCACTGAGCGCCATGTCCCGAGCATCGCGCGCCAGGAATGGGCGCCTCGCCCGGGAGCTGGGGCGACGTCAGGACGGACTCGCCGTCGTGGGTCGCGCCTCTGCCGAGGCCGTCCTCGCAGGCGGCTGACCGGCTCTCAGGCCCCGGGCGGTTAACTCGTCACGGCCGCACGGGCGGCTCCGGCGCACCCAATACGAGAGCGAGTCACGTTCGCGCTAGGGTGCGCGGGTGAGTCTTCATGTCGTCGTAGGGTTCGGGCCCGCCGGGGCCGCCACCGCTCGCCTGCTGGCCGAGAAGGGGCACTCCGTACGAGTCATCACCAGGTCGGGCCGACGCCCGGAGCCCGGCATCGAGCACATCGCGTTGGACGCGGCGGACAGCGGACGGCTGATCTCCGCCGCCCAGGGCGCGGCCGCGATCTACAGCTGCGCCGCGCCGCCCTACCACCGCTGGGCGGCCGAGCTGCCGCCCCTGGCCTCGTCGGTCTGCGCGGCGGCGGAGGCGACCGGGGCCGTCCTGGTCATGCTGGGCAACCTCTACGGCTACGGTCCGGCGCAGGGGCCCATGACCGAGGATCTGCCGCTCGCGGCGACCGACCGCAAGGGGCGGGTGCGCGCCGCCGTCTGGGAGCAGGCGCGCGAGCTGCACGAGCAGGGGCGGATCAGAGCGGTCGAGGTGCGCGCCTCGGACTTCTTCGGTCCCGGAGTGACCGACGGCGGGCACCTGGCCGGGCGGGTCATGCCGCGCCTGCTGCGCGGCAGGCCGGTCTCCACGCTCGGCGACCCCGACGCCCCGCACAGCTGGAGCTACCTCCCCGACGTGGCCGCGGCCCTGGTCGAGGTGGCGGGCGAGGAACGGGCCTGGGGCCGGGCCTGGCACGTCCCGACGGAGCCCGCGCTGTCCACCCGGGAGATGGTCGACCGCCTCGCCGCTCAGGCGGGCACCGGCCCGGTCGCGGCGCGCGGGCTGCCGTCGGCCGTGCTCGGAGTCGTGGCGGTCTTCTCCCCGCTGATCCGCGAACTGAGGGAGATCCGCTACCAGTTCGACCGTCCGTTCGTCGTTGATTCGAGCGCGTACGAAGCCGAGTTCGCGGTGCGCGCCACCCCCGTCGACGAGCAGGTCGAGGCGACGGTGGACTGGTGGCGGAAGCGGTCGGCCACCACCGGGTGACCCCCGGCGCGGCGGCCCGGCACGGGGCACCCGCCGCCGCTCAGGCCACCCGGGCGGCGGTCGACAGCGGTACCCGCACCGCGGCGCGGCGAGGACCCGCCCCGGCCGCCGCCTCGCCCGCTGTTCCGACCTCCGGGGACGGCACCCCGGGGTCGCTCCGGGCCAGGACCCGTCGTGCGGGCCACCGCGCCCTCCGGTTCCGTGCGGCCGCCGGGCCCGGCCCGTGGCGGGTCGCGCGTATCTGCGCCGAGTCGCACCACTTCCGCCCGCGTGCGGAGCTCCGGCGCTTCTGGCAGGCGACCGCTGAAGCCCTCGGGGGCGGGGCAGATCCGGGTCTTCCGCGTTGCCGAACCGGTGGCGCCGATTGCACGGCCGGTCCAGGCGGGCCGGTACGGAGTCGGCGCCACCCGCCCCGTGGGTGCCGCCGGCTCACCGCCCACCCGGAGTGTGATCGCCCGCACCGGCCATGACCGCCGCGTCCGCCGGTCGTGCCGGACCTCCGTCGACGGCGTCGGTGATGCTCACGTCGGCACGCGGTACCTGACCGCGATCACCGCGCTCCCGTGCTCCGCCGCGGTCTCGAACCCCAGCCGCCGGGCCACCTCCACCGGAGCGACGGCCGCGAACACCGGGGAGCCGCGCAGTCGGGCGCGCATGGCCTCTTCCATCGCGGACTCCGCGGCCTGCCGCTCCCACCCGGCGCCGTCGCCGGGAGGTGTCCACGACCACACGTCCACGATCGTGACGTGCCACGCGATCGGACGGGCGCCGTCGGGCAGCAGCGGGGCGAGCAGCTCCTGCCACAGCACTTCGGCGAACAGCTCCGGCCAGCCGGGAGCCGTCTCCAGGAACGCCGCGAAAGCGTCGTAGAGCTCACCTCGGTTGGACGTCATGCGGTCTCTCCTGTTCCGGGGGCCGGCAGAGGACGGCCCCGCAGGCGTGCTGACCAGGCAGGAAGCGCCACGGCGATCGTTTGCTCCGGCGCGGCGCGGTTACAGGCGCTGGTGGGACGACCGGGCCGCAGTCCGTGCCACCCGGTAGCAATGGAGGGTTCGCCATGCGGGTAACCGCGAAGAAGATCACCACGGTCGCTGTCCTGGCGATGGGCCTGGTCGGGCTCGGAGCGAGCACCGCGGTGGCGCTGGACTACGAGATGTGCGTGAAGATCTACCGCGACGAAGCGTTCTGCGCCAGGAAGTTCCTGGACTAACCACGGAACGCGGGTCCCGGGGACCGGCCTTCCCGGGGCCCTGCTCCGTCGGTCGCGTACGGGGGCCAGACGACCGCCCGGCAGCGCGCGCGGGCACCCCGGGGTCCCGTGGACCGGCCCGCGGCGGTCCCAGGGCCGCGCCCGCCCCTGGCCCGTCCCGGCTGTCAGGTCGGGTTCCCTGATGCCGGCGGGCCCTGGGGGCCTGGGCGGCGCCGCCGCGGCGTTCGGCCAGCAGCCGGCGGCGGTGGCCGGCCCGCCGCACCCCCGTGACGATGACAATGACCGCGCCGGCGATCGCCAGCATGGCGAACAGCAGCATGCCCGCGCCGAGGCGGGCCGCGAATCCGGCCACCCCGCCGACGAGACCGAACGCGACCATCCCCGCACCGACGCCGAACCACCGGCGAGGTGGCTGGATATCTGCGGGCCGGGGCGGCGCGGCGTAGGCCGCCGGACTCCGGTCCGGTGCCGCGTGGCCGGTGGATCCTGCGGGGGCCTGCCGGCGGGGGCCCTCCGCCGGGTCCTGGCCGTGGCCGCCGTCAATGCCCGGGGAAGGGTCAGCGGTGGTCACGAGCAGTGTCGCGCGGTCGGCGACGACCTCCGTGAGCGCCTGCGGCAGCCACTGGCCCGCCTCGCGGTGCGGCTCGGCCGGTGCGAGCGCGGTGCAGGTCTCCAGGACCCGGCCCAGTCCCGGCCGTTGTGCCGGGTCCTTGGCCAGGCACTCCGCCACCAGGTCGGCGAGGCCGCCGGGAACGCCCGAGAGGTCGGGTGCCTCGTGCACGATCCGGTAGGCGAGCGCTTCCAGCCGACCCGCCCCGAACGGCCCGCGTCCAGTGGCGGCGAACGCCAGCACGCACCCCAGTGCGAACACGTCCGAAGGCGGACCGACCGTGCCCCCGCGGGTCTGCTCCGGCGACATGAACCCCGCGGTACCGAGCACCGTGCGGGTCTGGGTGAAGGAGGTCGCCTCCAGCGCCCGCGCGATCCCGAAGTCGATGATCCGGGGCCCGTCGCCGGCCAGGATCACGTTGCCGGGCTTGAGGTCCCGGTGCACCAGCGCCTTGGCGTGCACGGCCGCGAGCCCTTCGGCCAGCCCCGCGCCCAGGACGGCCACCGACGCGCCCGGCAGCGGCCCGTGCTCGACCACGGCCTCGTGCAGGGACGGTCCCGGGATGAAGGCGGTGGCCAGCCACGGCCGCTCCGCGGCCGTGTCGGCGTCGAGCACCTGCGCCGTGAAGAACCCGCCGACGGCCCGGGCTGCCTCCACCTCGGCCGCGAACCGCCGCCGGAACCCCGTATCGCCCGCCAGTTCCGGATGCACGACCTTGACCGCCACCGTGCGCCCGCCGGGAGAGCGCCCCAGGAAGACCTGCCCCATCCCGCCGCCGCCCAGCCGCCGCACCAGCCGGTACGGACCGACCTGACGCGGATCACCAGCCTGCAGAGCCCCGGCCATGGACTCCACCCCTGTCTGTGAAGTTATATGTCACCGTCCACCCGATAATTCCAGAAACCCCCCCGGCACCGGCAGTGGGAATCTCACCGGCACCAGCCTGGAGCATGAGCGGCTGCGAGCGGCACAGGTCCGGTTTCCGCCCCCTCACCGATGCGGCCAAGGACGTTCACTCCCGCCGGGCCGCCGGGCCGAGCGCCAGGCCGAGCGCCGGGCCGGGGGCCGGGCCCCCGCTCGGGATCGCCGACCGGGTACGCGCCTCCACGGCTTCCCGGCGGGTCGGGGTGGCGCCGGGCCGCCGGCTGGGCGGTGTTGCGGGGGTCCGAGGGGAGAACGCTTACCAAGTCTTCTTCCGGCTGTTTCCCGGGTGTCACACAGCCGCGGTTCGCTCGTAGGCGACTCGACGGGAGGTTCGCCGTGCCACGCCCGACCCGGTACGTGTCCAGATCCGACCTCGGCTGGGGGGCCTCTCCCGCCGGGTACGCCAATCCGCGCAGCGGTCTCGTCATCCACTACGACGGCTCCGACCAGGGGCTCGCCGGCCGGGCGCACTCGGCGTGCCTGGCCTACTGGCGGGCCACGCGGGACTTCCACGTCGCCACCAACGGGTGGGTCGACATCGGCTACTCCTATGCCGCCTGCCCGCACGGGTACGTGCTGGAGGGGCGCGGTCTGTTCAGGATCCAGGCGGCCCAGCCCGGCGGCAACAGCACCTACTACTCGTGCACGCTCTGCGGTGGGCCGGACGACCCCGTCACCGACGCGCAGATCAACGCGGTCCGCGAGCTGCGGCAGTGGCTGATGGAGCCCGACTCCAGCATCTCCGGGACCGTGCGCGGGCATCGCGACTTCGTCGCCACCAGCTGCCCGGGCGAGCGCGCCTACGCCATGGTCCGCGACGGGACGTTCGCCCGACCGCCGGGGACCCCGCCCCCCGACTCCCCCCAACCGGAGGACTTCCTCGACATGGCCGACTTCACCTGGCTGTCCTCGTCCCGTACCCAGCCGCTCCCCAACGGCGTCCCGGTGTGCCTGCTCTTCCAGGACGGGCGCGACGCCCGGGTCACCCCCGACGACCCCTACGCCACGATCGCCTTCCAGAACCGCAGGTTCAGCGGCACGCTCAACGGCCGCGTCGTCGCCCCCGGCCCGGGCGGCGCTCTCGCGCCGGTCGCCTACCGGGTGCAGCTCGGCAAGGTCCGCGGCGCCGTGGGGGCCGACGCCCCGCCCGACCCGCTGTTCGCCGGCGGCGTGTACACCACCACCGAATGCAACGTCAGCCTGGACGAGATCACCCGCGCCGACGAGCGGCTGCGCATCTACGTCACCGCGCTGGTCGACGGCGCGGAGTGGCGGGGCGGCAAGGTCACCGGCTGGGTGGCCCCGGCCTAGCCTCGGGGGGCGACGCGCCCGGCCGGAGCGCGCCGTGCCCGGTGCCGGGACGTGCCTCCCCGCCCCGGAACCCGCGCAGGGGGCCGTCCCGGCCGGCGCGGGTCGGCTACGGGACCGGCGTGACCAGGGACCCCTCCGTCATGAAGGCGTGCAGGTTGCGGAACGCCAGCTCGCCCATGGCCTCCCGGGTCTCGCGGGTGGCGCTGGCGATGTGCGGGAGGAGCACCACGGAGTCGAGGCCGAGCAGCGGTTCGGGGACGTGCGGTTCGTCGGCGAAGACGTCGAGTGCGGCGCCCGCGATGCGCCGCTGCGTGAGCGCCGCCACCAGCGCCGGCTCGTCGACGACGCTGCCGCGCGCGACGTTGACGAGGTAGCCCTGCGGGCCGAGGGCGGTGAGCACCTTCTCCGAGACCAGCCCCCGGGTGCCCTCGCCGCCCGAGGTGGCGACGACGAGCACGTCGGCGGCCTCCGCGAGGGCCTCGGCGGAGGGGGCGTAGGTGTAGGGCACACCGTCGACCGGGCGGCGCGAGTGATAGCTCAGCCGGACGCCGAACCCCTCCAGGCGGGTGGCGACGGCCCTACCGATGCGGCCGAGGCCGAGGATGCCCACGTGCTTGCCGCTGACCTTCGCGGCGAGGGGGTACCCGGCCTGCTCCCACTCGCCGCGGCGCACGTAGCGGTCCGCTGCGGACAGCCGCCGCATGACGTCGATCAGCGCCCCGACGGCGAGGTCGGCCACGCAGTCGGTCAACACGTCCGGGGTGTTGCTGACGTCGATACCGCGTGCCCGGGCGCGGGCGACGTCCGTAGTCTCGTAGCCGACGCCGAAGTGCACAATCGCCCCCAGGCGCGGCAGCGCGTCCATCACGTCGTCGGGCACCCCGACCCGTGCGCTGGTGACGGCGGCGGCGACCGCCGGCCCGTGCTCGGCGAGGAACGCCGTGCGGTCGGGCTGCTCGTGCAGCCGGACCGTGTGGTGCCGGGCCGCGAGCTCGGCCTCCAGGGACGGCAGGAGGGGGCAGAGCTGGAGGACGGTGCGCGGCGGGTCGGGAAGGGCCATGGCTGCTCCTTGTGTACGGGCGGGCATCGGGTGGTCGCCGCACGGCGGCGCGGTCCGGCACCGCGGCCGCCCGTGGGCCGCGGCACCGGGAGGGGAATCACCGCCCGCCGGTCTCCTGGACGCCGTCGACCAGCCGGGGGACGCCCGCGGGGTTGCCGTCCCGCAGCTCCGCCGGCAGCAGGGCCTCGGGGACGTCCTGGTAGCTCACCGGGCGCAGGAAGCGCTCGATGGCCAGCGTCCCCACGGACGTGGTGGCGGGCGCCGACGTGGCGGGGAAGGGGCCGCCGTGCACGACCGCGTGCCCCACCTCGACGCCGGTGGGCCAGCCGCCGAACAGCACCCGGCCGGCGAGCACCTCCAGCCGGGGCAGCAGCTGGCGGGCCGCGGGGTGGTCGGACTCGGCGGCGTGCACCGTGGCGGTGAGCTGGCCTTCGAGCGTGCCCAGGATCGCGTGCAGCTCGGCCAGGTCGCGCACCCGGACCACGAGGGAGGTGGCGCCGAAGACCTCCGCCTGCAGGCTCTCGTCGGAGCGGAAGGTGGCGCCGTCAGTGACGTAGAGCCGGGCCTGCCCGCAGGAGGCGATGGCCGCGTCGCGGGCTCCGGTGGCGAGTTCCGTGACGCCCGGCCGGCCGGCCAGCCGCGCCGCGCCCTCGTCGTAGGCCCGGCGGATCCCGTCGGTCAGCATGGGAGCGGCCGGTGCGGCGGCGACGGCGTCCGCGGCGGCGGCGAGGAAGCCGTCGGCGTCACCGACGGCGAAGACCAGTCCGGGGCTGGTGCAGAGCTGGCCGGCGCCCGTGGTGAGGGAGGCGACGTAGGCGGCGCCGAGCGCCGGTCCCCTCTCAGCTAGGGCGCCCGGAAGCAGCACGACGGGGTTGACGCTGGACATCTCGGCATAGACCGGGATCGGGACCGGGCGCGCCGCCGCCGCGGCGGCCAGGGCGAGGCCGCCGGAACGGGAGCCGGTGAACCCGACGGCCGCGATGCGGGGGTCCTGGACCAGCGCGGTGCCGAGCCCGGGGCCGGGGCCGAACAGCAGGGAGAAGGTTCCCTCCGGCAGCCCGTGCTCGCGCACCGCCGCGCGGACCGCCCGCCCGACGAGCTCCGAGGTGCCCGGGTGGGCGTTGTGCGCCTTGACGACGACCGGCGCGCCCGCGGCGAGCGCCGACGCGGTGTCGCCGCCCGCGACCGAGAACGCCAGGGGGAAGTTGCTGGCGGCGAAGACCGCCACCGGGCCCAGCGGGATCTTGCGCTGGCGCAGGTCGGGCCTGGGGAGCGGGGTCCGGCCGGGGTCTGCCGGGTCCACCCGCACGCCCAGCCAGCCCCCGGCGCGGACGACGGCGGCGAACAGCCGCAGCTGGCCGGTGGTGCGCGCCCGCTCGCCCAGCACCCGCTGCTCGGGCAGGCCCGTCTCGGCCATCACCCGCTCGACGAGGGCCGCGCCGAGCGCGTCGATGTTGGCGGCGATGCTCTCCAGGAACCGGGCGCGGGCCTCGGGCGCGGTCGCGCGGTAGGTGTCGAACGCGGCGTGCGCGAGTTCCGCCGCGCGCTCCACCTCCGCCGCGCCGCCCTGGGGGTAGCCGGGTTCGAGCCGTTCGCCGCTGACCGGGTCGACGGCGTGCGCCTCGTCGGCGCCGGGCGGCCGGACGTCGGCGTCGCCGATCAGCATGGCGCCGGTGAGGGAGGTCGCCGCGGGGGTCTCGGGGGTCTCGGGG
>NZ_QEIO01000068.1 GCF_003336425.1 Marinitenerispora sediminis
CACGTATGCCTCCCCCGTCCGCCGCGTCCCGGTCCGCTGCGGCCGCGCACGCCCGCCCCAACCGACCGGGCTACCGGCCGCAGCGCCGCGACGAGCGCGCACGTCCTGGCGGTCTCGTACACGCCGACATCGCGGACATCAACGAAGCTCGGCAGCGCCCCCGCCGGAGGCGGCCACCGCGCAACGGGCCGCCACACCGGGGTACGCGGCAAGCGGGCCACCGCGCCGGCCCGCCAGAACGGCTCTCCGGTGACCGGCTACGGCTACCTCCACACCGCCGGCGACGACCGCTCCCGGCCGGCCCGCACCGAGGCCCGGGCCGATGAGAAGACAGCCACCGCGGCCGGGACCAGTCACCAGCGCACCTACCGGCCAGACCCACGGCGAGGTCGAGCGCTTCCACCGCCCCGGCCGATGAGTGGACCTACGCCCGCCCCTCCACCTCAGAGGCGAAACGCCGACAAGCGTTCCCGCTGCGGTCGCATCGCTACGACCACCACCGGTTCCCCACCGCCATCAGCGGTCCTCCCGCCACCCGCGTACCTCCCCCGCCCAGACACCGCACCCGGCCCGGAGCACATCAGGCAGGGACGGCCCCGAGTCTCCGGCCGCTTCACTCGAAGGTGAGCGGCGTCAGGTACTCGGGGACGACCGCCTCCGTGCCGGTGGGCGCCGGGCGCCGGCGGGAGCCGCCGTGGCGGCTCCGCCGCCGTGCGGCCTCAGCCGCGGAGCTTGAGGGCGAGGAACAGGTCGACCCGGTGCTCCAGGCTGCTCAGGTCGCGGCCGGTCAGCTCCTCGATGCGGCCGATGCGGTAGCGCAGCGTGTTGACGTGCACGTGCATGGCCGCGGCGCAGCGCTGCCAGGAGCCGGAGTGGCCCAGGAACGCCTCAAGGGTGGCGACCAGGTCGGAGCGGTGGTCGCGGTCGTAGTGCAGGAGCGGCTCCAGCAGGCGCTCGCGGTAGGAGGCCTGTACCTCCTCGGGCACCGACGCCAGCAGCAGCTCGTGGGAGTCGATCTCGGCGCCCGCGACCACGCGGGCCCGGCCGCCGCGGAGGTCGGCGAGGCGGCGCGCGTGCCGTGCCTCCACCGCGGCGCCGCGCAGGGCGGCCGTCTCGCGCGCGGTCGCCGCGACGCCGACCACGAGCCGGCGCTCCCTCAGCCCCGACTCCAGGACGCGGGCGCCGGCGGACAGCGCGGCGCGCAGGCGCTCAGCCTCCCGGCCCGCTCCGCCGCCGGCCGGAACCGGCACGATCGCGAGGACGGCGTCCTCGCCGCCGTCCTGGGTGACCACCGTGCCGGGCCAGCCGGCGACCAGTTCGGCCACGATCCGCCGGGCGAGCCCGAGCGGGCGCGGTTCGGGCAGCAGGGCCGCGCTCAGCACCACGTAGGCCCGCGCGGGACCGGGTCCCTCGGCGCGGCCGGAGGTGCGCAGCAGCTCGGCGACCTCGTCGAAGCGCTGGGCGGCGAGCAGGCGCGGCAGTCCTTCGGTGTGCCGGGCGTCGACCACGGCCCGCTCCTCGTCGCGGCCGCGCGCGAGGACCGCGAAGGACACCAGCTCCGCCACCGCGTCGCGCGCCTCCTCCGACCAGCCGGTGTGGTCGCCGCTACACGCCAGGAACCACCCGGCCAGCGGATGGGTGTCGCGGGTGCGCACGGGGAGCAGGGTGACCGGCCGGGCGGCCCCCGGCTCGGCGGGCAGCTCGACGCGGTGCGGGAACCCCTCGGCGGCCAGGTAGCGGCGGGCCAGCAGCTCGCGCTCGGCGGCCGCCAGGGCGGGGCCGGCCGCGGCGACGGTGTGGCCGGTGCTGGAGAGCACCCAGGCGGCGACCCCGGCTTCGCGGGCGGCCGCGGCGAGCACCTCGGCGAGCCCGGTCCCGCCGGCGAGTTCGGCCACGAGGCGCCGGCTGCGGTCGCGGTTGCGGGCGAGGTCGCTGAGGCGGCGCCGGGTCAGCGACCGGGTCACCTCCTCCGTCACCGCGCCGAAGGAGGTCTCCGCCGGAACCTCCACCAGGGGCAGGTCGTGGCGGCGGCACGCCTCGACAAGGTCGGGCGGGACATCGCCGAGGGCGGTACCCGCTCCCAGGCAGGCGGCGCCGCCCGCGACCAGCGCCCGGACGAAGGTCTCGGAGTCGGCGGCGGCGCTGCGCCACATCATGCCGGTGAGTACGAGTTCACCGCCGCGCAGGTAGCGCTCGGGACGCAGCAGGTCGGTGGTGTAGGCCCACCGGATCGGGCGGCGCGCGTGCTCCCCGCCGCTGAGGAAGCGCAGTCGCAGCCGGGGGATCGCGACGAGGTCGCTGATCAGCATGGGGGGGTCCTTCGGTGTCGGTCGCTCGCCCGCCGCTGGGGTGCGGACACGTTAGCCGATGCCCCGGCTTGGAGGAAAGTACGAACCGGCGGGTCCGGCGCCGCGGGGAGTTCATGTCTTCGC
This sequence comes from Marinitenerispora sediminis, assembly GCF_003336425.1. Lineage (GTDB taxonomy): Bacteria > Actinomycetota > Actinomycetes > Streptosporangiales > Streptosporangiaceae > Marinitenerispora > Marinitenerispora sediminis. Next base: position 2,433 of record NZ_QEIO01000068.1, read on the forward strand.
GACCTGGCAGGGGGCACGCCTCCCGATGTTGTATGTCACGCATCCGCCACATCGACGCCAAGGATCGGCCAACACCCGCCACGAGGCGTTTCCCCCGCGCCCCGGCGACCAACGAGGACGAGTATGGAATTCCTGAGTCCCGCCACGTGGGAGGAGGCGCTCGCCGCGAAGAGCGCCCGCCCCGACGCGGTGCCGATCATGGGCGGTACCGACGTGATGGTCGAGCTGAACTTCGACCGCCGGCGCCCCGCGGCCCTGCTGGACCTGACCCGCGTCCCCGAGCTGCGGGAGTGGGCCCCCGACGGCGACCGCCTGCGGCTGGGAGCGGGCGTCCCCTACGCCGTCATCGTCGACCGCCTGGCCGACCGCGCGCCCGCGCTCGCGCTCGCCTCCCGCGCGGTCGCCTCCCCGCAGATCCGCAACCGGGGGTCGGTCGGCGGCAACCTGGGCGGCGCGTCACCCGCTGGGGACGCCCATCCCCCGCTGCTCGCCACCGACGCGGTGGTCGAGCTGGCGTCGGTGCGCGGCGTCCGGCGCGTCCCGGCGCGCGAGTTCTACCTGGGCCCCCGCCGCACGGCGCGCAGCGACGACGAGCTGATCGCGGCCGTCCTGCTGCCGGCGCCGGCCGGCCCGCAGCAGTTCGCGAAGATCGGCACCCGCAACGCCATGGTGATCGCGGTCGCCTCCTTCGCCCTGGCGCTGGACGCCGGCCGACGCTCGGCCGGCACGGGGATCGGGTCGGCCGGCCCGACGCCGCTGCGCGCGCCGGAGGCGGAGGAGTTCCTGGCGGCGGAGTTCGACTGGGCGGGCGGCCGGCCGCCCTCGCCGGCCGTGGCACAGGAGTTCGGCGCGCTCGTGGCCGCGGCGGCGCGCCCCATCGACGACGTGCGCGGCAGCGCCGCCTACCGGCGGCACGCGCTGTCCGTGCTGGCGCGGCGGACCCTGGGCTGGGCGGCCGCCGACTACCGGAGGGAGATGGCCGCGTGCGGGTGACGATGACGGTGAACGGCCACCGGATGGACGCCGACGACGTGTGGGAGGGAGAGAGCCTGCTCTACGTGCTGCGGGAGCGGCTCGGCCTCGCGGGCAGCAAGAACGCCTGCGAGCAGGGCGAGTGCGGCTCCTGCACGGTGTTCCTGGACGAGGTGACGGTGTGCGCGTGCCTGGTCGCCGCCGGCCAGGCGCACGGCCGCTCGGTGCGCACGGTGGAGGGGCTGGCCGAGGCCGGCGCGGACGGCGCGCCCGGGCTCAGCGACGTGCAGGAGGCGTTCGTGGCGGCGGGGGCCGTCCAGTGCGGCTTCTGCACGCCGGGGCTGCTCGTGCAGACCGAGGACCTGCTGCGCCGCACGGTCGCGGCGGGCGCGGGGGCGCCCTCGGACGCCGAGATCCGGGAGGCGCTGGCCGGCAACCTGTGCCGGTGCACCGGCTACGAGGCGGTCATCGAGGCGGTGCGGCTGGCCGCCGAGTGGACCGAGCGGGGGCGCCCGGCCGGCGGCCCCGCCCGCGGGGAGGCGCGATGATCGCGCGCTCCGACGCTCCCCTCGTCATCGACGGCGCCCACGTGGCGACCGTGAGCGGCCCCGAGTACCCGAGCGGCCACATCGTGGTGGCGGACGGCCGCGTCGCCGCGGTCGGCCCCGGCCCGGCGCCCGACATCGCCGGGGCGGCGCGGGTGGACGGCGCCGGCTGCCTGGCGACGCCCGGCCTCGTCAACACCCACCACCACCTCTACCAGTGGGCCACGCAGGGGCTGGTGCCCGACGGCACGCTCTTCGAGTGGCTGGTGGCGTCCTATCCGGTGTGGGCGCGGCTGGACGCCGAGGCCGTCGCCGACACCACCACCGCCGGACTGGCGTGGCTGGCGCTCTCGGGATGCAGCACCGCCTCCGACCACCACTACGTGTTCCCGCGCGGGCGGGGCGACATCGTGGCCGCGGAGGTCGCGGCGGCCCGCGCGGTCGGCGTCCGGCTGGACCTCGCACGCGGCTCCATGGACCGGGGCGTGTCGCGCGGGGGCCTGCCGCCGGACGCGATCGTGGAGGAGCGCGACGCGGCCCTGGAGGCCACGGCGGCGGCGATCGAGGAGCACCACGACCGGGGCTTCGACTCGATGACCCGGCTGGCCGTGGCCCCGTGCTCGCCGTTCTCGGTGAGCCGGGAGCTGATGACCGGCGCGGCCACGCTGGCCCGCGCGCTGGGAGTGCGGATGCACACCCACCTCGCCGAGACGGTCGAGGAGGAGGAGCGCTGCCAGGCCGAGTTCGGCTGCACGCCGGTGGAGTACGCGGAGAAGCTGGGCTGGCTCGGGCCGGACGTGTGGCTGGCGCACGCCGTGCACCTGTCCGACAGCGCGATCGCCCGGATCGCCGCCACCGGCACCGGTGTGGCGCACTGCCCCACGTCCAACGCCCGGCTCGGTGCGGGCATCGCGCGGGTGAGCGAACTGCTCGCCGCCGGGGTGTCGGTCGGCCTCGGGGTGGACGGGCCGGCGTCCAGCGAGCTGACCTCTCTGGTCGGAGAGGCGCGCCAGGCGCTGCTGATGGCGCGGGCCCGCCGCGGCCCGGCGGCGCTGAGCGCCCGGCAGGCCCTGGAGATCGCCACCCTCGGCGGCGCCCGCTGCCTGGGGCGGCAGGCCGAGCTGGGCTCCCTGGAGGTCGGCAAGCTGGCCGACATCGCGCTGTGGCGCGTCGACGGGTTCGGCCGCGACGTCCTCCCCGACCCGGTCGTGGCGCTGGTGTTCGGCCCGCCGCCGCCGCTGGAGCGGCTCCTGGTGGGCGGGCGCACCGTCGTCGAGCGGGGCGAGCTGCGCACCGTCGCCGCCGACGCCGCGGCCGCGGCCGGCCGCCGGGCGCACCGCGCGCTGACGGGAGAGGCGGACCGCCGATGACCACGCCCACGCCCCGGACGCCTGTTCCCGTTCACTCGCCACGGGAGGCTCCTTCTCCCGTTCACTCGCCACGGGAGGCTCCCCCCAGCCCCGCCAGCAGCACGCCGGGCGGGGTGGGGTCCAGCCCGCGCCGGCCGGACGGCACGCTCAAGGTGACCGGCGAGTTCGCCTACTCGTCCGACATGTGGATGGACGACATGCTGTGGGGCGCGACGCTGCGCAGCCCGCACCCGCACGCCCGCATCCGCGGGATCGACGTCACCGGGGCGGTGCGGATGCCGGGCGTGCACGCCGTGCTGACGCATGAGGACGTGCCCGGGGAGAAGCGGTACGGCCTGGAGTACCGCGACCAGCCGGTGCTGGCCTTCGGCAAGGTCCGCTACCGCGGGGAGCCGGTGGCGATCGTGGCCGCCGACCATCCCGAGACGGCGCGCCGGGCCCTGGACCGGGTGCGGGTGGACTACGAGGTCCTGGAGCCGGTGAGCGACCCCGTGCGGGCCGCCTTCGACCCGGACTGCCCGCTGGTGCACGAGGCGGGCGAGGACCTGCCGCCGGCGCATCCGGCGCACCACCGGTCGGGCAACCGGGTGCGCTACCAGCCGGTCCGCACCGGCGCGTTCGCCGACGGCGCCACCGCCGCCGAGGTGCGGGCGCTCGCCGACGTCGTCGTCACCGGCGAGTACCAGGTGGGGATGCAGGACCAGGCGTTCCTCGGCCCGGAGTCGGGGCTTGCGGTGCCGGCCGAGGACGGCGGGGTGGACCTGCACATCGCCACCCAGTGGCTGCACGTGGACCAGAGCCAGATCGCGCCGTGCCTCGGGCTGCCGCCGGAGAAGGTGCGCCTGACGCTGGCCGGCGTGGGGGGCGCGTTCGGCGCCCGCGAGGACATGTCGATGCAGGTGCACGCCTGCATGCTGGCGCTGCGCACCGGGCGGCCGGTGAAGATCGTGTACAACCGGGAGGAGTCGTTCCACGGGCACGTGCACCGGCATCCGGCCAGGCTGCGCTACGAGCACGGCGCGACCCGGGACGGCCGGCTGGTGTACGCCACGGCCGAGATCGTGCTCGACGGCGGCGCCTACGCCTCGACGACCGCGGCGGTGGTCGGCGTCGCCTCGTCGCTGGGCCTCGGGCCCTACGAGATCCCGCACGCCCGGGTGGACGCCTACGGCGTGTACACCACCAACCCGCCGTGCGGGGCGATGCGCGGCTTCGGGGCGGTGCAGGCGTGCTTCTGCTACGAGTCGCAGCTGGACCGGCTGGCGGCCGAGCTGGGCCTGCACCCGGTGGAGCTGCGAATCCGCAACGCGATGTCGGAGGGGTCGCGGACCGCCACCGGGCAGCGCGTCGACATGCCGCTGCCGATGGCCGACATGCTGCGCCGGGCCCGGGAGATGCCGATGCCGCCGGAGCGCGCGGCGGCCGGCCCGGTCGACGTGCGCGCGCTGCCGGGCGGGGTGGCCAACACCAGCCGCGGCGAGGGCGTGCGGCGCGGGGTCGGCTACGGGGTCGGGTTGAAGAACCTGTGCTTCTCCGAGGGGTTCGACGACTACTCGACCGCGCGGGTCCGCCTGGAGGTCGTCGGCGGTGAGCCCGCCGTGCAGGTGCACACCGCGGCGGCGGAGGTGGGCCAGGGGCTGGTCACCATCAAGGGCCAGATCGCGCGGACCGAGCTGGGCGTGGAACGGGTGACCGTCCTGCCGTCGGACACCCGGGTCGGCTCGGCCGGGTCGTCCTCGGCCTCGCGGCAGTCCTACATGACCGGCGGCGCGGTGCGCGCCGCCTGCCTCGCGGTCCGCGCCAGGGTGTTCGAACTCGTGCGGGCGGCTGGGCTGGTCGGCGACGACCATCCCGACGAGCTGCTGGGGCTGGCCGGCGGCAAGGTGGTGTCGGGCGCCCGCGGTGTGCTGGTCTCCCTGGCCGACCTGCTCGGCGCCTCGGCCGTGGAGGAGACCCGTGAGTTCCGGCACCGCGCCACCGAGATGCTCGACCCCACCACGGGCCAGGGCGCCTCGCACACCCAGTTCGGGATGTGCGTGCACCGCGCGGTGGTCGACGTGGACGTGGACCTGGGCCTGGTGAAGGTGGTGGCGCTGGACGCGGTGCAGGACGTCGGGCGGGTGCTGCATCCGCAGCAGCTCGCCGGCCAGATCCAGGGCGGCTCCGCGCAGGGGCTCGGGCTGGCGCTCATGGAGGAGATCCAGGTCAGCGGCAGTGTGATCCGCAACCCGTCCTTCACCGACTACCTCATCCCCACGATCCTGGACGTCCCGCCGATGCGGATCGAGGTCCTGGAGCATCCCGACCCGCACGCGCCCTACGGGCTGCGCGGCGCGGGAGAGCCGCCGACGCTGTCGTCGACTCCGGCGATCGTGGCGGCGGTGCGCGCGGCCACCGGCCGCCCGCTGAGCCGGATCCCGGTGCGTCCGGAGGACATCGTGGGGATCGAGCGGGACTGAGGGGCTGGCCGGCAGGCCGGTCCGTGCCCGCGCCGGAGCGGCGCGGGCACGGACCGGCCGGAGCCGACGCGGGCCACTGGTATGACACCCGCCCGACTAGCCCAGCGAGGTGGCCCACGTTCTTACCTGGCTATCCGGGCTCCGCGGACATCCTGCCACACCGGCGGCGGCGCCGTGTCCGCGCCGGTCACCGCTCGGCGAGCGCGGCCCGCACGTTGCCGGCCACGGCCGCCAGCACCTCGACGGTCCCGGTGTGGCGCCGCGGGGCGGGTCCGCGCACCGCCCGCTCCCCGTCCTCGGCGACGCGGGCGGCGGTGGCCTGCACCGCCCGGCCCCGCGCGGTCAGCCGGACGCGGCCGTCCGGCGGCTCCTCCCGTGCCCAGCCCCGCGCGAGCAGCCCGCCGGGACCGCCGTCCGTCGAGAAGGCCGCCAGTTCCCGCTCGGCGTCGGCCCGGTGGCGCGGGCCCCGGCTGTGCAGGTTGAGCACCTGCCAGCTGCGGCGGTCCGGACCCAGGCCGCCCAGGGTACGGGCGAGGCGGGCCTCCAGCAGGCCGCGCAGGTGTTTCAGCCAGTACCCGATGGGACGGCCGGCAGCGCTCACGGCGGCCACGGCGGCTCCGACCCCGCCGAGCCCGACCGGGACACCGCTGACATCGGGGCCATCGAGCGCGCCGTGGTGGCCTTCCGCCGGTCACGCGGCCGCCGCGCCCCGGCCCGGCTCGCCGACCGCCGGGGCGTCCGGTCGGGACCTCGCGGCGCGCTCCCCGACCCGGTGGTCGAGCTCCTGGACGCCGTCGAGGCCGCGGCGGAGCACCGCGGGCCGCTCACGGTGACCGAGGCGGCCGCCGTTGCGGGCGTGGACCAGCCGCGCGCGAGCCGGCCCGCGGCCCAAGCCCTCGACGCGGGGCCTGATGCGCCACGTGGCCGACCAGGACGACGGCCGGCGGTCGCCGCTGGAGCTCGCCCCCGAGGGCGGCGACGTGCTGGCGGCGATCCGCGCGTTCCGCCGCAAAGTGGTGGCCGGGGCCAGCGCCCACTGGAGCGGTGCGGGCCGCGCGGCGCTCGCGGACCTGCTCACCCGGTTCGTCCGCGACGTGGCCGCGGTCACCGGCCCGCCGCACGGGCCCGGGAGCTGACGCCGATCCGGCGGCACCTGCCGCGCCTCGGCCGTGGCCGCCCGGTAGGAGCTGGCGCCGCGCATGGCACCGGAGCCGGACCCCGGCCACGCGTGAGCGCCGGGCGGCGGCGGGAGACGTGGCGGGGGCGCGGGCCGGAGGGAGCGCCGGGCGGCGGTCGGCGGTCGGCGGAGCGCCCTGCGGCGGGTCCCGCGGCGACGTGCCAGAGCGGCTCCCCGGCGTGGGGCGCCCGTTTCCGGGATCGGCCGGATCCGCGGCGGGCCCGACCCCGCTCCCGCGCCGGCCGGCGCGCGGGGCCGGCCGCCGTCCGGAGGGGGGCCGCCGCGGGCGGTCCCCCGCCCGCCCCGGTCAGCCCCGCTGCAGCGCGCGGTGCGCCAGTTCCCGGCAGACCACCGCGAAGTCCAGCCCGGCGGCCTCCACCGCCAGCGGCAGTGTGGAGGTCTCGGTCATCCCCGGTGCGACGTTGACCTCCAGGAAGCGCACCCGGCCGGAGTCCTCGACGATCAGGTCGGTGCGGGAGACGTCGCGCAGCCCCAGCGCGCGGTGGGCGGTGAGCGCCGCCTCGGCCGCGGCGGCGGCCGTGCCGGCGTCCAGCCGGGCGGGGCAGAAGAACTCGGTACGCCCCGCGGTGTAGCGGGCGGCGTAGTCGTAGACGCCGCCGTCCGGCACGATCTCCACGGCGGGCAGCGCGAACGGGCCGTCGCCGAGGTCGAGCACCCCGACCGCGATCTCGGTGCCGGCGACGCGCTCCTCGATGAGGGCGGTGTCGCTGTAGGCGAAGCAGCTCACCAGCGCGGCCGGCAGCGCCTCGGGGGTGTCGACCGGGGTCGCGCCGAACGCCGATCCGCCCTGGTCGGGCTTGACGAACAGCGGCAGCCCGAGTGCGGCGACGATCCGGTCCAGCAGCGCGGGGGCGCCCAGGTCGGAGAAGGCCGACTTCGGCAGCGCGACGCCCCGGGGGACGGCGAGCCCGCGCTCGGCGACCAGCGCCTTGGCGGTCGGCTTGGCGAACGCCACCCGGCAGGCGTGCGGCGGCGCCCCCACGTAGGGGACGCCGGCCAGCTCCAGGATCTCGCGGATGGCGCCGTCCTCGCCGGCAGCGCCGTGCAGGACGGGGAAGACGACCTGGGGCGGGTCCGCGGCCAGAGTGGCGAGCAGCGCGGCGTCGGCGTCGACGACCTGCACCTCGACGTCGAGGCGGCGCAGCGCCTCGGCGACCCGCCGCCCCGATCGCAGGGACACCTCGTGCTCGGGCGAGATGCCCCCGGCGAGCACGAGCACCCGGTCGAGATCGCCCACGGTTCTGCCTTCCTTCCGTCCTGCTGGGGTCACGCCGCGACCGCGCCTACGGGAGGTCGGGGCCGGGGGCGTCGCCGCCGCGGCTGGACGGCGTGGACGCGCTGCCGAAGGTATCACGCAGCTTGATCTCGGCCTCGATCACGCCGACGAGCCGGCGCACCCCCTCCCGGATCTGCTCCGGGGTGGGGTAGCAGAACGACAGCCGCATGTTGCGGTGGCCGTCGTCGGTGGCGAAGAAGCCGGTGCCCGGCACGTAGGCGACCCGCTGGCTGACGGCCCGCGGGAGCATGGCCTTGGCGTCCAGCCCCTCGGGCAGGGTCGCCCAGACGAAGAAGCCGCCCTCGGGCCGCGTCCAGGTGCTGCTGGCCGGCATCATCGCCTCCAGGGCGCCGAGCATGGCGTCCCGGCGCTCCCGGTACATCTCGTTGAAGTCCTTGACCTGCTCCCGCCACGGGTGGCTGGCCAGGTACTGGCCCACGACCATCTGGTTGAAGCTGGAGTGGCTGAGCATGGCGGACTCGGCGGCGAGCACGAGTTTGGCCCGCACCGAGGAGGGCGCCAGCGCCCAGCCGATGCGGAACCCCGGCGAGAGCGTCTTGGAGAAGGAGCCGAGGTAGATGACGTTGTCGGGGGCGTCGGCGCGCAGCGCCCGCATGGGCTCGCCCTCGTAGCGGAGCAGGCCGTAGGGGTTGTCCTCCAGCACCAGGAGGTTGTGCCGCCGGCAGATCTCCAGCACCTGGCCGCGCCGCCGGGCGTTCATGGTGACGCCGGCGGGGTTCTGGAAGTTCGGCACGGTGTAGAAGAACTTCACCCGGCGCCCGGCGGCGGCGAGCGAGTCGAGGCGCTCCTCCAGCGCCTCGGGCAGCACGCCGTCCTCGTCCATGGGCACGTGCACGATGTCGGCCTGGAAGGCGGCGAAGGTGTTGATGGCGGTCACGTAGGTGGGCGCCTCGGCGAGCACGACGTCCCCGGGGTCGACGAAGACGCGGGTGACGAGGTCGAGCGCCTGCTGGGAGCCGACGGTGACGATGACGTCGTCGGCGCTGGCCTTGATCCCTTCGAGGCTCATCACGTCGCAGATCTGCTCGCGGAGCACCGGGTCGCCCTGCGCCGATCCGTACTGCAGCGCCATGGCGCCGCGCTCGGCGAGGACCCGGCGGACGATCTCGCCGATCTCGTCCATGGGCAGCGCGCTGACGTTGGGCATGCCGCCCGCGAGCGAGACGATCTCGGGTCTGGAGGCGACGGCGAACAGTGCCCGGACCTCCGAGGCCACCATCCCTGCGGCACGGGCTGCGTAGGCGTCGACGTAGGGGTCGATGCGCGAGCCCTGGGGCGAGGGGGGCTGGTGGGACTCTCGGGGATCAACGGACACGATCCACCTCCGCGTGGTCGGTGTGCTGGCCGGGTCGGCGGCATCGGCGAGGCACCGTGCGGAGCGGGCGGACACGGGTGCGGTCCTGGGGCGCGACGCGTCCCGGGTGATGACAGAGGACCCGGTGATTGCCAGCCAGTCTACGCACTCACCTCGCGCGGTGGGACGTCGACCCGGATTTCGCCGGTCCGGTGACCGGTGAGGCGTTCGTTCCCCGCGCGCCGGCCGGCGACGACCAAGCGGTGCTCATGTTCGCGGCAACGTCTCGCCGCCGCCCGCCGCCGGCGTAGCGGGAGGCCGCGCGTCCGGCCGCGATGGCGACCTGTCATCGTGGTGCGGGACAACTCGGGGGACAAGGAGTCGACGTTGGGCACGGTCGTGGTGCGGATCGCCGCGTTCGCGGGGCGCTGGTTCGCGGTGCTGATCCTCCTCGGAGCCGCCGCGGGGCTCGCCGCGCCGGCGCAGGCGGCGCTGCTGACCCCCTATGTCGCGGTGCTGCTCGGTGTGATCATGTTCGGGATGGGGCTGACGCTGCGCGCCTCGGACTTCGCGATCGTGGTCCGCCGGCCGCAGGCCGTGCTGATCGGGGTCGCCGCGCAGTTCGCCGTCATGCCGCTGGCCGGCTACGCGGTCGGCCACCTGCTCCAGCTTCCGCCGCTGCTGCTGGTGGGGATGATCCTGGTGGGGGCGGCGCCGGGCGGTACCGCCTCCAACGTCATCGTCTACCTGGCGCGCGGCGACGTGGCGCTGTCGGTGGCGATGACGTCGATCTCGACGCTGCTGGCACCGCTTCTCACCCCGCTCCTCGTGCTCTGGCTGGCGGGGTCGACGCTGCCGGTGGACGCCGGCGCCCTGCTGGTCTCGATCCTGCAGGTGGTGCTGCTGCCCGTGGTGGCCGGGCTCCTGGTGCGCGCGGTGGCGCGCCGCCTGGTGGAGCGCCTGCTGCCGGTGCTGCCGCTGGTGTCGGTGGGCGGCATCGTGCTCGTGGTCGCCGCGGTGGTGGGCGGCAACGCCGACGCGGTGCTGAGCACGGGGCCGCTGCTGGCGCTCGCCGTGGTGCTGCACAACGGCGCCGGTCTGCTCCTCGGCTACTGGGCCGCCCGGCTGGGCCGGCTGCCGGAGTCGGCGCGGCGCGCCGTCAGCGTCGAGGTGGGCATGCAGAACTCCGGGCTGGCCGCCACCCTGGCGACCGTGCACTTCGCCCCGCTGGCCGCGCTGCCGGCCGCGCTGTTCTCGGTCTGGCACAACATGTCCGGGGCGCTGGTGGCGGCCTACTGGGCACGCCGCGGCCATCCGGTCCCGGCCGCCGCGGCGGCGGAGGAGACCGGCGCCGGCTAGCTCGTCACGCGGGTCCGCGGGGGTGCGCGTACCCGTGGGAGGGACCCGCGCCAGTCCGCGCACGGCGGCCCCGCCCGCGACGCGCGTCGGGGCGGCGCCGGGCTCCTCCGGCGCCGCCCCGAAGGACCCGCGGGCGCTCAACGGCTCCGCCAGCCGCGCTTCCAGGTGTCGTACCTCTTGGCGACGGCGTCCCGGATCCGCTGCCCCCTCTGCTCGACCGCGCCGCGCGCCTGCTCGGCCTTGCCCTCGGCGACCAGCCGCTCGTTGTGGGTGGCGCGCCCCGCGGCTTCCTTGACCTTGCCCTTGACCTCGTGGGCCGTGTGGACGGCCCTGTCCCGGATCTTCATCGTCGGCGCTCCCTTCTCGGCCGTTTCCGGGCCGGTGGTCCGGCGGCCGCGTCCCGGGCGGCGGACGCGGCCGCACCTGTCCACTGCCACCGCTGCGGCGGATCATGCGGCCGCCGCGTGCCGCCGGGTCCGCGGGCGTCCGCCGGGAACGGCGGCGGGGCCCGCACATGGCGGGCCCCGCGTGAGCGGCCACTCTGCGAAGGTTCCCCCCAGAGCCTTCGCCCCCGACCCCCAGGCGGGGTGCGAGCTGTCACGCGGGCCGGGAGACCCCCTCAACCGGCGGCGGCGCAACGTCCCGCTCGCCCCCTCCCTACCCGGCCGCTCCCCGCTAAACATCGGCTTTGCCGTGATTGTGGGAAAACTTGGTCCTCCCCAGGTCGACGGCGGACCGCAGCGCTGTGTCGGCGCGGCGGTCGCGGGGCGGGCGCGGTCCCGGGCCGGCCACGGGTCCGGCGTGATCGCGGGAGACGCGGCGGACCGCCGGTCGCCCCCTCGGGTGCCCCACGCGCCGGCGCGCTCGGGGATCAGCCGCCGAGTCCGGCGGTCCGGGCGAACGCCGTCATCCGGTCGTCGAATCCGTCGAGCGGCCCGAACCAGACGGCGACGTGCCCGGCCCCGGCCGCGGCGAAGGCGCGCGCCTCGGCCGCCACGTCGGCGGCCCGTCGCGCGCCGGGCCAGGACAGCCGTGCGCCCGCCTCGATCCGGCGCGAGGTGTGGGCCCGCAGCGCCGCGAGGCGGGTGCGGAACGTCTCCGGCGGCAGTCCCACGCTCTGCCAGATGTCGCCGAACCGGGCGGCCCGGCGCAGGGCGGCGTCGGAGACGCCGCCCACCATGACCGGGACCGGCGCCGTGGGGATGGGCGCGAAGACTCCGGTCCGGAACGCGTACCTCGTCTCCTCGAACGGGCCGCGGCCGACGGTGTGCAGGTGGCGGATCAGCCGCAGCGCGTCGTCGGTGCGCGCGCCGCGGCCGGTGAAGTCGGCGCCGAGGGCGGCGAACTCCGCGGCCTCCCAGCCGGCGCCCACCCCGAGGACCACCCGGCCGGGGGCCAGGCGCTCCAGCGTCGCGGTCTGCTTGGCCACCAGGAAGGGGTCGCGCAGCGGCAGGACGAGCACCGACGTGCCCAGCCGGATCCGGCCGGTGACCGCCGCCACGGCGGCCAGCGTGACGAGCGGTTCGTGCGCGCCGCCGTACACCGGTCCGTACTCCGCGGGCGGCAGCAGGTGGTCGGGGAGCCAGACCGCGTCGTAGCCGAGCTCCTCGGCGCGGCGGGCGAGGTCGAGGATGCGCCGGGGGTCGGCGTCGGCGGACTCGTCGGGCAGTACGACCTGCGCCCGCGCGCCCGCGAGGGGGGCGGTCTCGGGCGCGGGCAGCCCGGTGTCGGCCGCCGGGTGGGGGCGGGTCGGCCCGCCCGGAATCGTGGTCATGCGGGCAACGTAGACTCTGACACGGATGTGAAGGTCAACCCCGGGGGACGGCGTGCGGATCGGTGAACTCGCCCGGCGGACCGGTGTCAGCCACCGGCTGCTGCGCTACTACGAGGAGCAGGGGCTGCTCCAGGTGCAGCGCTCGGCGAACGGCTACCGGGAGTACGGCGAGGACACCGTCGGCCAGGTCCGGCGGATCCGCGCCCTGCTGGCGGCCGGGCTCTCCACCCAGGTGATCCGCGACGTGCTGCCGTGTGCGCGCGGCGAGGCGCCGGAGCTCGACATGTGCCCGGAACTGGCCGCCACGCTGCACCGGGAGCTCTCCGGGATGGACGCGCGCATCGCGGCCCTCACCGAGGCCCGCACGGCGCTGGCCTCGTTCGTGTCCGCGGTCCCGGCCGGCCGCTAGACCCGTCGCCGGGGACCGGCGTGCCGGCCGGTGCCGGGCGGCGGTCGGCGGCCGGTTGAGCGGGCCGCCGGAACTGGCGGGCAGGTGCGCGGCGGCGCTCCTTCCGTGGTGCGCGCGGCCGGGCTTTGCGGGCCCGGCCGGTGGCGCGGCGCCCAGGCGCGCGGCCCGGGCCGCTGACGGCGCCAGCCGGGATGCGCGCTCGGCCCGTCGGCGGGGCGCGGGCCGTCCCCGGGCCGGTTCCGCTGGGCGGCGGTGTTGCCGGCGACCGCGCGAGCAGGCGGCCGATGGCTCCTCGGCTCTCCGGGAGGAGGCCTTCGCGGGCCCCGGCGCCGGCCGTGCCGCACCGGCGGGGCCGCCGCCGGGCCGCGGCGCCGCGGTGCGCCGGCGCTGCCCTGGACGGGCGCGCCGGGGGCTGCGGCGCGGGGTGTCCGCGGACGGCGTGCCGAGAGCCGGGCCGGGCGCGCCGCCACCGGGCGGCGCCGCAGCGGTTCCCTGCTCCGGGGGCTGGACGCACCACGCGCCCCACGTGTCGGCGGCCCAGGTTAATTCCTCGATAAGTGGCCGATCCCACATTCGCCGACCGAACGCGATTCGGCCACCCCTACATAAGCCGCGCGAATCCACAAACTTCAAGAAACTGGCGAACTCGACATTCGCCGCAACAGCCGCGAATTGTCGCCGGATTTCGAGTACGCCACGACGGAACTCCCGAGGTGGCGGGCCGAATACCTCCGACAAAACGCATCTTCATGGCACAATACGACCATAATGACCAGAACGCCGGACGTCGCCCCTGATTAACCATCCCTTAACCGTGCGCCAGCGCGCTGGCAGAAAGACGCGATCGCGAATGATTACCATCTGTCGCGATCCCCCTACACCTCTGTCAGCCTCTTCGATGCGGTTTTGGAGTTCCATGCGCACACACGAGACGACCACGGCGCGAGGTGGCCACGCGCCCCCGGGCCCGGCGGAACGACTGCGGGGTCACCTGCGGCACGACGTGCCCGCCTCCCTCGTGGTCTTCCTGGTGGCCGTCCCGCTCTCCCTCGGCATCGCGGTGGCCTCGGGCGCGCCGCTGGTGGCCGGTCTCATCGCCGCCGCGGTCGGCGGTATCGTCGCCGGGATGATCGGCGGGTCGGTGGTGCAGGTCAGCGGGCCGGCCGCCGGCCTGACCATCATCGTCGCCGAACTCGTCGCCAGCTACGGCTGGGCCACCACCTGCCTCATCACCGCGCTCGCCGGCGTGGTCCAGGTCCTGCTCGGCTCCCTGCGGATCGCCCGGGCCGCGCTGGCGGTCTCCCCGGCGGTCGTGCACGGAATGCTCGCAGGCATCGGCGTCACCATCACCCTGGCGCAGATCCACGTCGTCCTCGGCGGCGACGCCCAGAGCTCGCCGGTCGACAACCTGCTCGAACTGCCGGGCCAGGTCATGAACAACCACACCGCCTCGGTCGCGGTCGGTGTGCTCACCATCGTGCTGCTGCTGGCCTGGGCGTGGCTGCCCGACTGGCGGCGGCTGCCGATCCGCCGGATCCCCGCCCCCCTGGTCGCCATCACCGCCGCCACCGTGGTGAGCGTGCTGGCCGGCATGGACGTCGAGCGCGTCTCGCTGCCCGCGCTCTCCGAGGGGCTCGGCTTCGCGCCGGCGCTGCCGGAGAGCGACTACGCCGGCGTCGCGATGGGCGTCGCCGTCATCGCGCTGGTCGCGAGCGTGGAGTCGCTGCTGTGCGCGGTCGCGGTGGACCGCCTGCACACCGGGCGCCGGGTCCGCCTGGACCGGGAGCTCGTCGGGCAGGGCACGGCCAACGTGGTCTCCGGCACGCTGGGCGGACTGCCGGTCGCCGGTGTCATCGTGCGCAGCACCGCGAACGTGCAGGCGGGCGCGCGCAGCCCGGTCTCGGCGGTCCTGCACGGCGTGTGGGTGGTGGTGTTCGTCGCCACGCTCTCCGCGCTCATCGAGTTCATCCCCATGGCGGCCCTGGCCGGGCTGCTCGTCTTCACCGGGATGAAGATGGTCGACGTCGCGCACATCCGCGGCCTGCGCGCGCACCGCGAGCGGCACATCTACCTCGTCACGCTGCTCGGCGTGGTCGGTCTCGGCCTGATGGAGGGCGTGCTGGTGGGCCTCGCCCTGGCCCTGGTCTCGGCGCTGCGCCGGCTCACCCACGCCACGGTGCGCATCCACTCGGCCGGCAACGTCTACCACGCGGTGATCGAGGGGTCGCTGACCTTCCTGGCGGTGCCGCGGGTCTCCAGCGCGCTCGGCACCATCCCGCCCGGCGTGGACGTCGACCTCGACCTGCACGTCGACTTCATGGACAACGCCGCCTTCGACGCCATCCACTCCTGGCGGATCGCCCACGAGCGCACGGGCGGCCGGGTCGACATCGACGAGCTGCACGAGGACTGGTACGAGAGCACGGTGACCGGGGAGCCGCCGCGCCGCAAGACACCGGTCCCGCCGGTGCGCCGGTGGCTGCGTCCGCGCGGCCAGGACCTCCCCGAGAGCGGCGGCGGCCAGTCGCTGGCCTCCGGTCTGCTCATCTCGGGCGCACGTGACTACGAGACGACCATGGCGCCGCGCATCCGCCCCGTCATGGCCGCGCTGACCGACCGGCAGCGACCGCACACGCTGCTGGTGACCTGTGCCGACTCCCGGATCGTGCCGAACCTCATCACCGCGAGCGGCCCCGGCGACCTGTTCACCGTCCGCAACGTGGGCAACATCGTCCCCGCCCACCGGGAGCCCTGCACCGACGACGGGATGCTCGCCGCGATCGAGTACGCGGTCGAGGTGCTGGAGGTCCGGTCCATCGCGGTGTGCGGGCATTCGCGGTGCGGCGCGGCGGCCGCGATGATGGAGGGCGGTTCCGGACCGGACGGGGTGCGGTCCTGGCTGGCGCTGAGCGGCCGCGACCACACCGACCCCGGCGCCGCCGCGGCCGCCACCGGCTCCGCGGAGCGCGAGGCGGCCTGGAACCGGGTCAGCAAGGACAACGTCGTGCAGCAGCTGGCGAACCTCATGACCTACCCGGTGGTCCGCGAGCGCGTCGCGGCCGGCACCCTGGAACTGGTCGGCATGTACTACGACATCCCGACCGCCCAGGTGCAGATCCTCGACCCGGCCTCCCAGACGTTCATCCCCGCGGGAGAGGGACCGGTGGCGATGCCGCTGCCGGGCGGGCGGCCGGAGTCCCGGCGGCGGTTCGCGCCCTGGCGCGGCGGCACGGGCAGCACGGAGAGTACCGGGGTGAGCTGAGGCGGCTTCCCCGGGAGCGGGGTGTCACGGGCGCGGCGGCGTTCGTGACACCCCTTTCGCATTTCCGTTCCGAGATCCGGATCCGGATCCGCAGGCCCGGGATTCCCCGTGAATCCCCACATAACAGAATCCACGTGTTTCCATCGGGCGCCATTCCGGGAATACGAATGGTGACGGTTCCACCGGTTCCTCCCTTCGAACTCCACCCCTTCCGGATGGTTTTGGGGGCGATCCGCCGTCCGCGGCAGGGACGGTATCCCTTAAAGGACACATCTACCCTTCCGCATTTCCCCCCGGCCCCGCGAAGGGAAACAGCACGGCGCACACCGGGGCGCACCGAACGGCGGCCCCGGCGGCCGATCCCGGCGCGCGGGATTCCGCAGCGTCATCGGACCCGGGCGGCACCAGATCACGAACTGACCGCATCCGGCCACCACCGCACCTTGCCATCGGGACCGTGAAGCGCTAGCCGGCCGCAGTGATTCCGACAAACTGCAAGGTTGTCGCATATGGAGCTTCCCTCAGATTCCATGATTGATCGCCAAAAATGCGATCATCCTGTGATTCCTGCGCCATTCCGCTACGTGACCACCCTGTTGCCAAACGTCGCCACTGACTTATAGTTGCGAATCGTTTACCGAATGTCCCGGTAAATGTGGTCGGCCCCCCTCCCACAAGGACCACCCGACCAGTGGATTCGGCACCGATGCCGGCTGGGTGCCGATCCGCCCCTTGTTCATTCACACCAGCAAGGAGCAGGGAACGTGCGTAAATCCCCCGTATTCCGTGCGCTGGGCGGCACCGCCTTCGCCATCGGACTGGTCGTCGCGGCGGCCCCCGCCGCCTCGGCCTCCCCCGAAACGCTGGCCAGCTCCCCCGAGCAGGTCACGGCCATGGAGCGCGACCTCGGCCTGTCCACCGCGGAGGTCACCCGCCTGCTGCAGCAGGAGGAGCAGGCCCGCACCCTCGAACAGGAGGTGCGCGAGACCCTGGGTGAGGACTTCGCCGGCGCCGTCTTCGACATCGAGACCGGCGAGCTGACCGTCTCGGTCACCGACCGCGGCGCGGTCGAGGCGGTGCGCGAGGCGGGCGCCGTCCCGCGGGTCGTCGCCTACGGCGAGGGCACGCTGGACCAGGTGGTCGAGGAGCTGAACGCCAACGTCCCGGACGCCGACGCCGGTGTGACCGGGTGGTACGTCGACCTCGCCGACGACACCGTGGTGATGACGGTCCGCGAGGGCGCGACCGACGTGGCCGACGACCTGATCGCCGAGGCCGGTGTCGACGCGGCCGCCGTCCGCGTGGTGGAGAGCTCCGAGCAGCCGCAGACGTTCGCCACCATCCGCGGCGGCGACGCCTACTACATCGGCAGCGGCAGCCGGTGCTCGATCGGCTTCTCGGTCAGCGGCGGGTTCGTCACCGCCGGGCACTGCGGCGGTGTCGGGGCGTCCACGCGCAGCTCCGACGGCACCGGCACCGGCACGGTGGCCGGCTCCAGCTTCCCCGGACGGGACATGGGCTGGGTGCGGGCCACCAGCAACTGGAGCAGCAGCCCGCTGGTGAACCGGTACAACGGCGGCACGGTCACCGTGACCGGCTCCACCGAGTCGGCCGTCGGCGCGTCGATCTGCCGCTCCGGCTCGACCACCGGCTGGCGCTGCGGCACGGTGCAGGCCAAGAACCAGACGGTCATCTACCCGCAGGGCTCGGTGTCCGGCCTCACCCGGACCAACGCCTGCGCCGAGCCGGGCGACTCGGGCGGCTCCTGGCTGAGCGGCTCCCAGGCCCAGGGTGTCACCTCCGGCGGTTCGGGCAACTGCTCCTCCGGCGGCACCACCTACTTCCAGCCGGTCAACCCGATCCTCAGCCAGTACGGCCTCACCCTGACCCGGGGCTGATCCCGCCCCCGGCGAACACCTGACCTCCGGTCCGCCGGCGGTCCCGCTCCCCGGTGCCCGTCCCCTGGGCACCGGGGAGCCCTCCTGCGCGCGACGCCGGTCGGGTGCGACCGGCGCGCTCCGTCCGAGCGCGATCCCGCGGCCTCCCGAGCGCGCCGCGCCCGCGGCCGCGCCATCAGCCGCCCAGCCGCAGCTCCGGACGGTACTCCCGCAGCCAGGCGTCAAGGCCGAGGATCATCTCAAGGCCGAGCCGGGCCTGCCGTTCGGCCTCGACGCCGTCGGGCTCGGTGAGCAGCTCCCGAGCCCGCTGGACGTCGATCAGCGGCCGCACCGGCGACGCGGTGTCGTCAAGCACGCCGGCCAGCTCCTTGCGCAGCGCCCGGTCGTAGAGCGGGTCCTGGGTGCTCGGGTACGGGCTCTTGCGCCGGTCGGCGACCGAGGCCGGCAGCAGGTCGCGGGTCGCGGCGCGCAGCAAGCTCTTCTCCCGGCCGTCGAAGGTCTTCATCTCCCACGGCGTGTTGAAGACGTACTGCACGAGCCGGTGGTCGCAGAACGGAACGCGGACCTCCAGCCCGTTGGCCATGCTCATCCGGTCCTTGCGGTCCAGCAGGATCTGCACGAACCGGGTGAGGTGCAGGTAGCAGACCTCCCGCATCCGGCGCTCCCGGGCGCTGACGCCCGGGACGTGCGGCACCTCCGCGAGGGCCGCGCGGTAGGCCGCGCGCTGGTAGCCGGGCAGGTCCAGCCGCCGGGACAGCCCCGGGTCGAGCCAGGAGCTCCGGGCCCGCCGCGGGCCGGCGATCGCCAGCCACGGGAAGGTGTCGGCGTCGACGGCCTCCGGGTCGTGGAACTGGCGGTACCCGCCGAACACCTCGTCGGCCGACTCGCCGGACAGCGCCACGGTGGAGTGCCGGCGGATGGCCTGGAACAGCAGGTACAGCGAGGTGTACATGTCACCGATGGCCGCCGGCGCGTCGTTGGCGCGCAGTACGGCCCGGCGGGCCCGCGGGTCGGTGAGGTCGGCGGAGGAGAGCACGATGTCGGTGTGGTCGGCGTCGACGTGCCGGCTGAGCTCCCGCACGTAGGGCGCGTCCGGGGTCTCCCGCAGCTCGTCGGGGCGGAAGTGCTCGGTGTAGCCGGCGAAGTCGACCGCGAAGGAGCGGACGCGCTCCGCGCCCGCCGCGCGCAGCCGCCGGGCGGCGAGCGCCGTCAGGGCCGAGGAGTCCAGCCCGCCGGACAGCAGCGTGCAGCGCGGCACGTCGGAGACCAGCTGGCGGTCGACGGTGTCCTCCAGCAGGTCGCGCACGGTGCGGACCGTGGTGTCGAGGTCGTCGGTGTGCTCACGGGCCTCCAGCCGCCAGTACGCGCGCCGGTGCACACCCTCCCGGTCGACGCGCACCACGTGGCCGGGCCGCACCTCGCGTATCCCCTGGTAGACCGAGCGTTCCGGCGTCTTGACGAAGCCGAGCAGCTCACGCAGGCCGTCCTCGTCCACCACCGCGTCGACCAGCGGGTTGGCCAGCAGCGCCTTGGGCTCCGAGCCGAACACCACGCCGTGCGGGGTGGGGTGGTAGAAGAGCGGCTTGATGCCCATGCGGTCGCGGACCAGCAGCAGCCGCTCGGCGCGGGCGTCCCAGACGGCGAAGGCGTACATGCCGTTCAGCCGGTCGACGACGCTCTCCCCCCACTCCAGGTAGCCGCGCAGTACCACCTCGGTGTCGCTGTCGGTGCGGAAGCGGTGGCCGCGGGCGGCGAGCCGCTCGCGTAGTTCGGCGAAGTTGTACACCTCGCCGCTGTAGGTGAGCACGGTCGCGTCGGCTTTGTCGGGCTCGGCGACCATGGGCTGGGCGCCGCCGGGAAGGTCGATGATGGAGAGCCGCCGGTGGCCCACCGCCGCGTGGTGGCCGGTCCACACGCCGCGGGCGTCGGGGCCGCGGCACGCCATGGTGTCGGTCATGGCGGAGAGCACGTCGCGCTCCCGGGACAGGTCCCGCTCGAAGTCCACCCAACCGGTGATGCCGCACATGTTCGTCCGCCTCCTCCCCTTCCGGGCGGCCGCCCCGCCGACCGGGGCGGGTCGCGCCCGACGCTCCCACTCTAGTTGCGCCGTGCAACTAGATGGCAAAGTGCCGGGGCGGGCCGCACGGTCGCGGGATAGGATCCGGGCATGGCCGACCCCGCCGCTCCGTCCGCCTCCGGCCCCGACCCGGGGGCCCTGATGGACGAGCTGGAGCGGGAGACCACCCTCCTCGTGCGCCGGGCGATGCGCGGCCTGTGGCTGGTGGAGCGCGGGGCGGATCCGGCGGTCGACCGGCACACCTACCCGCTGCTCGCCGCGCTCGCCGAGGACCGGCCGATGCGCGTCGGCGAGGTCGCCCGGCGCTTCCACCTCAACAAGTCCACGGCCAGCCGCCATCTGCGGCGGCTGACCGACGCGGGCCTGGTCGAGGCCGCGCCCGATCCGCTGGACCGGCGCTCCAGCCTGCTCACCGCCTCACCGGCCGGCCGCGACCGCATCGCCACGATCCGCCGCGCCCGCGCCGACCGGCTGCGGGAGGCGCTGGCCGCCTGGCCGGAGTCCGACCGCCGTGACCTGGCCCGGCTGCTCGGCAGGCTCAACGCCGACCTGGACCACACCGCGCCCCCGGGGCCGCCGGCGGAGGGACGAGCACCATCGTGAACCGGCCGCCGGACCGCCGCGGACGACAGCCGCGGGCCGGCGCCGCCAGCGCTGATCCCCTCGACGTCAGGCTCGGCTCCACCGTGGTGCGGGGCCCGCCACCCCACCGCTGGCCCGGCGAGAAGGGGGACGCGGACCGGACCGCTGAGAGCCGGCCCGCGCCACCCGGCGTCCCCGCACCCGGCCTGGCCGGTGGCCGGGCGGCCCCGGCTCCCGTCCGCGGCCCCGCGGTCGCGGCGGCGGTGGCGCGCGCCGGCGTCAGAGGTCCCGGAACGCCGCGCGCACCTGCCGGCGCCCCTCCTCGCCGCGGGACCAGATCCGGACCGCGCGCCGGCGGGCACGCTCCCCGGTCCAGCTCGAGAAGGCGTGCACGGCGACGTGGTCGGACAGCAGCCACGTGTCGTGGGGCCCGGACGCCTCGGCGACCGGGGTGAGGCCCTCGACGCGCTCCGCGGCCAGGACTCCCGCGTCGCTCGGCACCCAGGCTTCGAGACTGCCCGGCCAGGGGTCCCACGACGACACCGCGTCCATGACCGCGTGGCTCTCGATCAGCCGGGAGACCGACGCGGCCACCTCGATGAACGCCGCACCGTCGCCCACGCCGATCCGGCCGTCGGTGTGGGCGAGGAAGTTTACCGGGCTGGACACCCGCTCGCCGGTCCAGGCGAAGCACCAACCCCGGCCGTCCGGCCACACGCCGTCCGCCAGGTCGAACTCCCAGGAGCGGACGATGTCACGGCGCCGGCCGCCGACCAGCGCCGACCGGCGCGCCGCGTAGCGGAGGCCGCGGTAGCGCGCCCGGAACGCCTCCCGGCTGACCACCAGCTCCGTCGGCGCCGGGATCAGGCGCCCGGTCCGGTCGCGCACCCGCAGGAGGTCGGTGGGGACTCCGGCCGCCCTGCCGGCCTCCCGGCGCCCGGTCCGGGCCAGCAGCTCCCGCGCCCGGTCGGAGAACCCGTCGAGATCGTCGAGGATGTGCACGCGGCCTTCCCTTGGTCGGGGGCCCATGCTAGACGGTTGATGGGAAACGGTGGGTGCCGCTCCGTGGCCGTAGGCCACGAGCGAGTGCTTGACGGGTGCGTCGATGAGCCAGTTGTGCCAGATCGCGGCAGAGGGCGAGGATCCGCTGGCAGCTGCGCCCCCACAGGCTCCCCCTGGGTGCGTGCGGTGTGGCGTTCCAGGCCGAGCTGGTTCTTCAGCGTCCAGATCACGCTTCGGGCCGACCGCCCGGGGACGGCCGGGGCGACCGCGTGTGCCCGGGATCACCGGACGGGAGCGGTCCGCCTCCCGGCCGCCGGGGCCGGCGTGTGGTGTCATGGGCCGGCGCCCCCGGGGTGGCCTCGGCCGCAGTGAGGGCGCGACCACGGCTGGAGCGGAGGACCGCATGGGAGACGTGACGATGGCTGACCTGCGTGACGAACTGGGCCGCTACGGGATCTGGAGCGCGGAGCTGCGCTCCGAGGACCCGGCCCTGCGAGGTGAGATCGGCGAGGCCGCCGCCGAGCTGGAGGCGCTCGGTTTCGGGGCGGTCTGGCTCGGCGGCAGCAGCGGGGTCGAGCACGCGGTGCCGCTCGCCGAGGCCACCGCGAAGCTCACCGTCGCCACCGGGATCCTCAGCATCTGGCAGTACGAGGCCGCCGACACGGCCGCCCGCTTCCGGGACCTGGAGTCCAGGCACCCGGGGCGGTTCGTGCTCGGACTCGGCGCCAGCCACGCCCGGCTCGCGGCGCGGTACCGGCGCCCCTACTCCGCCATGGTCGGCTATCTCGACGCCCTGGCGGCGGACGGCGTCCCGGCCGGGCGGATCGTCCTGGCCGCGCTCGGGCCCCGGATGCTGGAGCTCGCCCGCGACCGCGCCGCCGGCGCCCACCCCTACCTCGTCACGCCCGAGCACACGTCGCAGGCCCGCGGCGTCCTCGGCGCCGGCCCGGTGCTCGCGCCCGAGCTGAAGGTCGTGCTGACCAGCGACGCGGAGTCCGCCCGCACCGCCGCCCGAGAGCACTTCGCCCGCTACCTCGCACTGCCGAACTACACCAACAGCTTCCAGCGGCTCGGCTTCACGGAGGAGGACTTCGCCGGCGGGGGCAGCGACCGGCTCGTCGACGCCGTCTACGCCTGGGGCGACGACGCCCGCGTGCGGAGCCGGATCGAGGACTTCCGCGCGGCTGGGGCGGACCACGTCGCCCTGCAGGTCGTCACGCCGTCCGGCGCGCCGGACGCCGGCGCGGCGCTGCCGCGCGCCGGATGGCGCCGCCTCGCCGAGCTGCTGAGCTGACCCCGGTGCCGCCCGCGCGGCAGGTCACGGGGTCGCGGGCTCCCGCCCGGCGAGCGCCTCGGCGGCGCCGGCCACCGCCAGTGCGCACCTGCGGTCCCGGACAGCGGTGCCGACCCCGCCGAGGTGGGAGGCGAGCACGGTGTTGGCCAGGTCCGCCAGTGCCGGGCTGGCCTGCGGCCCGTCCTCGAAGTCGTCCAGCCCGGCGCCGGCGATCCCGCCGGCGCGCAGCGCCGCCGCCAGCGCCCACCGGTCCGCGATCCCGGCCCTGGCAGTGTTGACGAGGATCGCCGAGCGCTTCATCCGGCGCAGCGCGGCGGCGTCCAGGAGGTGGCGGGTGTCCTGGGTGAGCGGGCAGTGCAGCGACACCACGTCGCTGCGCTCCAGCAGCTCCGGCAGCGCCGCGAATTCGGTGCCGTGCTCCTCGCCGGTCAGCGGGGTCCGCGGCGGCGTGGCGACGACGTCCATGCCGAGGTCGGCCGCGCGGCGCGCCACCGCGCGGCCGACCCGGCCGTAGCCGACGATGCCGAGCGTCGCACCGGCGCCGATGTCGAGGAGCGGGGGCGTGCGCGGCCCCCAGGCCCGCGGAGGGCGCTCGCCGAGCAGCCGGTCGCCGTCGCGCACCAGCCGGGCGGTGGCGAGGAGCAGCGCCATGGCGAGGTCGGCCGTCGCGGGGGCCAGGTCGTCCGGAGCGCCGGTGACGCGCACTCCCCGCTCGGTGGCGGCGGCGACGTCGATATGGTCCCGGCCCACGGCGGTGCTGGCGACCACCCGCAGCGCGGGACCGGCCGCGTCGAGGAACTCGGCGTCCACGCGTTCGGTCCCGGTGCACACGACCGCCGCCGCGCCGGCCGCGTCGCGGAGCAGGCGCTCACGGGGCGGTGGTTGCGCGCCTCCCGCCACGACCGGGAGCCCGAGGGCCCGCGCGGCCGCCATCGCGTGGTCGGGGAGCGCGCGCGGCAGGTAGAGGTGGGGGGTGGAGGGAGCTGCCATGTCCGCCTCGCCTTCCTTGTCCGCACCGATCATGCCGCATCACCGGTGCGGCCGGGCGCGAGGGCCGGAAACGGCCGGCCGGCGACGGCTCACGGCACCGGTGACGACCCGCCACCGGGCCCCGGCCGCCGACGTGCCCGGCCGCGGCCGGGTCACTCCTGGTCGGGGTCGCGTTTGCGCGGGCGGCCGCGCCGCGGCAGCGCGCCGGCGTCCCTCGGCAGCCGTCCCGCGTCGGAGAGCGCGCGCCGGAGCAGGAATTCGATCTGGGCGTTGGCGCTGCGCAGCTCGTCGCCGGCCCACCGGGCCAGGGCGTCGTAGACCGCCGGATCCAACCGCAGCAGGATCTTCTTCCGCTCGCTCACCGCAGACCGCCCAACGTCACTGGTACAGGGTGCCCGTGTTGACGACCGGCTGGGTGGCGCGGTCGGCGCACAGTACCACCAGCAGGTTGCTCACCATCGCCGCCTTGCGCTCCTCGTCCAGGTCGACCACGGACTTCTCGGCGAGCCGGTGCAGCGCGAGGTCGACCATCCCCACCGCTCCCTCGACGATCTGCTGGCGGGCGGCCACCACCGCTCCGGCCTGCTGGCGCTGCAGCATGGCCTGGGCGATCTCCGAGGCGTAGGCGAGATGCGTGAACCGCGACTCGATGACCTGCACCCCGGCGGACTCCACCCGGGCCGAGATCTCCGCGGACAGCCGCTCGGTGATCTCCTCGGCGTTGTCCCGCAGCGACAGCTGGCCCTCGGCGTGCGCGTCGTAGGGGTAGTTGGTGGCGATGTGCCGGACGGCGGTCTCGGCCTGGATCGCGACGAACCTGACGAAGTCGTCGACCTCGAACATCGCCCGGGCGGTGTCCTCCACCTGCCAGACGACGACGGCGGCGATCTCGATCGGGTTGCCGTCGTAGTCGTTGACCTTCATGACGGTGGTCTCGTGGTTGCGGATGCGGGTGGAGATCGGCTTGCGGGTGGTGAACGGGTTCACCCATCGCAGGCCGTCGGTGCGGATGGTGCCGACGTAGCGGCCGAGGAACTGGACCACGCGGGCCTCGTTGGGGGCGACGACGGTGAGCCCGAGAGCGGCCACCAGCCCGACGAGGGCGAGCAGCACGCCGCCGACCAGCGCCGCCGCTCCGCCGATTGGGGCGGCGAGGCCGGACGCGGCCAGGAGGACCCCGGCCGCGACCAGCACCAGGCAGCCGAGCAGCACGGGGATGCCGGGCGCCCCCGGCGCGCGCCGCTCCCGCACTTGCGGGGCGGGCATCTCCACGCCGGACACCGGCGCGTCACTGGGGTTCATGGGGGTCCTGCCTCTCTCTTGTGCCTCGTTCCCGGCCGCACGCGGGGCGGAGCGCTCCGGGCCGGCGGCATGGCCGCCGCACCGCGGGGGCCCTCGATGGGCCGCGCGGTGCGGCGGTTCCCGCACCGCCTCCGCCGGGAATCCTCTCTCACTCGCTGAGTGATGACGCGAGTTTAGCATTGTGATATCACTTTTTACAGACGACGGGAGGTGACCCCGATGGCCGCCCCGCCTGGACCGGCCGGCCGCCTGGCCGACGACCGCGTGACCGGCCGCCCATCGCCCGTGGCCACGGCGATCGCCGCCGGTGCCCTGGCCGCGCTCATCGGCGCGGCCGTGGCCGCCGGCGGCCCAGCGGCGATCGTCCTCGCCCTCGGACTGGTGCTGTGCGCCGCCGTCCGCCCCCGCGCCCGCCACCGGCCGCGGCCCGACCGACCGGAGC
>NZ_QEIO01000069.1 GCF_003336425.1 Marinitenerispora sediminis
GTCCCCGGCCCACGAGCTGGTCGAACGCCTCGTGCGGCACAGCGGTGTTGGCCGCGGTGCGGAACGGTGGGGTGGCGAAGCCGCCCCGCCGGATCACCGGCTCGGTCCACGCCGCGGGGTCGTCCGGGTCGCAGCCGGTGGCCTGCCACAACTCGGTCCGGCACCGCTCGGCGACGTCGGCCGGCACGGCGCCGGGCACCCGGACGAAGCCGTACTCGACGAATTCCTCGATCTCCGCACGCGTCAACACGGCCATCCAAGATCACCGCGGCGCGCGGAAGCGGCAGCCGGATGGCGAAGGCGGAGACCCCGCCCGTGGCCCGGTCGGCCTCCGAGCCGCAGCGGGCAGCCCCCTCCAGCCCGCGCCGAGACCGCGGCCGGCCCGCGCGGTACGCTGCCCCGGTACCCGACTCCCGGCGGTGGTCCGCCCCCGCGCGGCCCTGGACAGGACGACCCGATGCCCGCCATCGACCAGCACCTCGCCGACCCGCTGCTGTGGCCTGCCGACCCCGAGGCGGCGCGCGCGGTGCAGGAGCGGTTGGCGGGCCGCGTCCGCGTGGCGCCGCTGGACCTCGACTCCGTGTCGCTGGTCGCCGGCCTGGACGTCACCTACGCACCCGGCGACGCCGGGCTGGTCGCCGCCGTGGTGCTGCTGGAGCTGCCGTCCCTGCGCGTCGTGGAGTCGCACACGGTCACCGCCGAACCGGCGTTCCCCTACGTCCCCGGACTCTTCGCGTTCCGCGAGCTGCCGCCGCTGCTGCGCGCGCTGCGCCGCCTGGAGGCCGAGCCGGACGTGTACGTGTGCGACGGCTACGGGCTCGCCCACCCGCGCCGGTTCGGCCTGGCCTGCCACCTCGGCGTGCTGCTGGACCGGCCGGCGCTGGGGGTGGCCAAGTCGGCGTTCGTCGGCGAGGCCGAACCGCCCGCGCCCGCACGCGGGTCGGCCGGCGACCTGCGCGACGGCGGCGAGGTGATCGGCCGCAGCCTGCGCACCCGGGACGGCGTCAAACCGGTGTACGTGTCCGTCGGCCACCGCGTCGACCTGGACAGCGCGTGCGAACTGGTGCTCCGGCTCTCGCCCCGCTACCGGATCCCCGAACCGATCCGGGCCGCTGACCAGCTCTCCCGCGCCCGGCTGGCCGCGTCAGGCGGCTGACCGGCGCCCTTTCCGCCGCGTAACCGGCCGATCCGGGAGCGCAGCGACGCACTGGCCGCGAACGGCCACGCCACGTGACCGGTCGAAGCCGACAAATCAGCGGTCCGGCGTGGCCGCGGACACTAGAGTACGAGTGGTGCACCACACCTGAAGTACCGCGCCAACCGAACCGGAGGCACACCGATGTGCCAGCACGAGCCCATTTGCCCGTCCTTCAGCGACCCCGACCGCGATGCCGCCCGGGTCGTCGTGAGCCACCCCGAGCAGGGCTGGAGCCTGCTCTGCAACGGCGTCGTGGTGTTCGACGACACGGGGGAGCTGCTCCCCAACGGCGGGGTGATCGCCCCCCACCGGCCGACCTACGTCGGCGCGGCGGCATAACGGCCCGCTCCTGACGGCGCCGGGCCGGGCGGGGGGACACCGCCGGTCACGCGCCGTCCGACCGCCCGGAGGGCACCCGCGCGGCGAGCCAGCCGACCACCGCCGCCGCGATTCCCTCCGGGTCCCGGTCCAGGGCATGCCGCTCGCCCGGACGTAGGAGCACCGTGGTCGCGTCAGCGGCGTCCGGGACCCCGAACGGATCGCGGTCCCCGTTGACCACCAGCGTCGCGACCCCGGCCTCCCGCAGTTCGGCGGCCCTCGACCGCTCGGGCCGGCCCGGCGGGTGCAGGGGGAAGGCGAGCGCCACGACGGCGGCGGCGCCGAGCCCGGCGGCCGTCCGGCAGGCCACCCGCGCACCGTTGCTGCGCCCCGCGAGCACCACGGGCAGCCCCGCGAACCGGCTGTCGGCCGCCAGCCGCCGCACGACGGCCTGCCACGCCTCGTCCTGCGCCGCCGTGGCGGCACCCGGCATCCGCCGCCCCGCGACACGGTAGGGCTGCGTCACCCGCGCCACCGCGCCGCCGGCCCGCAGGACGGCGTCCCGCACCGCGAGGATGTCGCCCGCCTCCACCCCGCCTCCGGCACCGTGGGTGATCACCATCAGGTATCGCGGCGCGCCGTCCGGAACGTCGACGTCGACGCGGGCCGGCCCGCGCGGCGTGTCGATCTCCACGTGTCCCCCATCTCCCCCGGGCCGCGTACCCGCGGCCGCTCCCCCATCGAGGGTAGGGCCGATGGGGTGCCGACGCCCCGCGCCGCGGCCGCCGACGGGCGTCCGCACCCGGCGCGCCCACGGCGGCCCTCCGGCCGCGGTGTCCACGGTCGGTGATACGTCCGCCGTACGGGACCGCATGCCGCCCCGCTGCGGCCGCCCGGCCGGGGCGCCGCGGAGCCCGAACCGGCGGCGGATCCGCCGGCCGGGCCCCCGCAGGGCCGTGGTGCGCACGCCGGATTCGCCCCTCCCCCGCGGGTTTGGCCCTCTCGCGGGAGCGTCTCCGCGCCCCGGCCCCGGGACCGCTGAGGCGGGCCGGATGCCCTGGTCAGCTGCCACCGCCGATCGCGGTCGCCGGACCGAGGGACCGATCAGCCGACCGCGCCGGACCAGGCGCGCGGAGCGGACAGGAGCTCCGGCTGGTGCGGGCGGAGTGCCCCGCCAGGACGAGCCGGTCCCGGGGGCCCAGCTGGACGCCTCGGGACGCTGGCGCGGCGGGCCGGGAGACATCCGCGTCACGGGTCCGCCTTCGGTAGGGGCGGACCCGTACCTGGCCCGGGTCGGCGGCGGCCGGGGCCGGCCGCCCGGAAACACCGGTGGCGAGTGGCACGCTGAGCGGTTCGTCGCGTGGGCGACGGCCTGGCTCCCGTCCGGACCACGCCTTCCCAGGGGCACGCCGGAACGCCCCCGCTGGCCGGCCGCGATGCTCCGCTGTCCCCGTCCGGGGCCGCCGGCCCGAGGGGAACTACCACGCCATGGTGCCCGAGGGCCCGGTTCGCACGGCGGCCGCCCGGGGGACGTGCCGCGCCCGGTGGCGGCGCGCAAGCTGGTGCCGCCGACCGCCGCCCAGCTGCCGCCAGGACGGGACCCGGGGCCTTCCCCGCTGGACCCGGCGTGCGTGCCGAGACGGCGGTGCGGACCCCTGGGAGGTCGCCTCGTCCCACGGTCATGGCGCCGGCACGTGCGACCACTCCGCGGCGTGGGCGATGTCCCGGGCCGCTTGCTGCCAGGTGTGGACCCGCGCCGCACACCCGCCCGCGGTCTCCGCCGGCGGGGAGGGCCGGGCGCCCAGCCGCCGCACGCTCGGTGCGCGCCACCGCGGACGCGGCCACCCCCGGCGCGCGGATCCGCGTCGGCGGCGACCAGGCGCGGCCGCACCGCGCCGGCCGGCATGGCGCCAGACCTGCCGGACACCGCCGGCCCCGCTTCGGAATCGACGGCCCCGGCCACCGGCCGCCGCACCCGCCCGCCGGGGCAGCGCGCCCGGAGGCCGCCCGGGGCGCGCCCGGGACGGATCCGCGTCAGCGGGCGGCCGCGCGGCGGGCGCGGACCAGGGCGGCCGCTCGGGCCACCGCGACGGCCGTGCAGCCGAGTGCAGCCAGGCCGAGGAGCAGCAGGAACGCCGGATACAGGTAGGCCACCTGGATCCAGGCGACGTCCCTGCCCCGGTACAGGAAACCGACCACCCGGTGGATGCCCGCGAACAGGACCACGGGCACCGCCAGAGGCAGCAGCCGCAGGACCGTCCCGTGCGACGGAGCGTCCACCCGGCGGGCGCCCCACCGGACCGAGCGGCGCACGCCGAGGCCGGCCAGCGGGACGGCCGCCACCGCGAGGCCCAGGAGCACCGCGTCGGCGCCCACGACGAGGGGGCTCTGTCCCGGAGGCGGCGTCTCCCGGCCCTCGATCACGGCGATCACGGCCTCGGCGATCGCCGAGGCGTCCCCGGCGGCCATCCCGGTGTTGGCCATCACCGCGACCCCGTGGCCGGACTCGGGCAGCAGCGCCTGGTAGGCGGTGGAGGTGAACAGGTCCCCGCCGTGGTGGACCAGCGCGGCCCCGGACGGTGTCGCTCCGACCTGCCACCCCAGCCCGTAGGAGTCGGCGCCCGGAGAGGGCGTGTGCGACTCCCGCACGGCGTCGGCCGAGAGGATCCGGGTGCCGTCGGCTCCGCGGCCTCCGCCGTGCTGGGCGATCAGCCACGCGGCCATGTCGCGGGCGGAGCTCACGACGCCGCCGGATCCGTTGCCGAACGCGGGCGGCTCCGGGGCGGCCACCGGCCGGCCCAGGAGGGTGACGTGGCCGTACGCGCTCGGCGGCAGGTCCTGGTCGGTGTCGTTGGTGGAGCTGTCGGCCATGCCGAGCGGATCGAAGACGTGGGCGTCCAGGTAGTCGGAGAAGGACGCACCGCTGACGACCTCGACGAGCCGGGCGGCGACCTGGAAGTTGGGGTTGTGGTACTCCCAGCGCTCCCCCGGCGCGGCGGCCAGCCCGGCGGAGCGCATCCCCGCCACCGCCTCACGGAGCGACGCGGGCTGGGGGCGGCTGAAGGCGCCGAACGTGGTGTCCGACATGCCGGACGTCTGGTCGAGGAGCTGGCGCACGGTGATGTCGGCCGCCCGCGGGTCCGCCATCTCGAACTCGGGCAGGTGGTCGCGCACCGGCGCGTCGAGGTCCACCCGTCCCTCGTCCACGAGCTGCAGCACCGCGAGGGCGGTGAAGGACTTGCTCACCGACGCCACGGCCATCGGGGTCCGCTCCGTGACGGCCGCGCCCGAAGGGGTGCTGCCGTACCCGGCGAGGTGGACCGCCTCGGTTCCGTGCGTGACGGCCACCGCCGCGCCGGGCAGCCCGGTGGCCGCCCGGTACTCGGCCACTGCGGCGTCGACGGCCGCGGGGAGGTCCGCTTGGCGCTCCCCGGTCCGAGCATGGGCCGGGGGCGCGGCAGCCGCGAGGAGGAAGGCGGCCGCCAGCACGGCGCCGGAGAGCCGTGTACCCGCCGGCCAGCGGGCACACGCACGGGGATCGCCGCGGAAGGGCATGGGAGAGGGCATGCGGGCGAAACTATCCGCGCGGCGGTCGGCGCGGCATGAGGACCGCCGCCGGATCACCTGCGGACAACCCCAGGCAGCGCCCTGCGGCGGTCCTCCCGGCGGTATCAGTCCTCGGGCCAGCCCTCGGGCAGCACGTCGGCCGCGCTGCCCGAGGCGAGCCGGAGCCGTTCCCGGAAGTCGTCGTGCAGAGCGCGTCCCCACACGTACTCACTGGGGGTGCGGACCGCCCACTCGACGAGTCCGCGCAGGGTCGCGGCGTGCGTCTCGTTGCCGGCGTGCGCCACGGCGAGCCGGGTGTAGATCTGGTTCAGCGCGACGAAGAGCTCGCCGGCCAGCATGGGCGTGCTGCCCTGGGCGACGGCGGCCTCGACGTAGGGTTCCCACCAGGGTTCGGCGGCGTCGGCCTCGGCCGTCTCCGCCTCCGTCTCGGGAGCGAGGAAGCCGCGTCGCAGGCGCCCGCGGACCTCGCCCGCGACCTCGGGGTCCGGGTGCCGCAGCCCGTGCTCCCAGGTGTCCGCCGCGCCCTCGGCGTCGCCCCGGACCGCGAGCAGCCGGGCGAGCAGCTCCACCGCCGCTCCCGCCGTGGCGGGGTCCGGACGCGGGCCGGCGGCCTCGGGGTCGGCCTCCGCCTCCGCCGCGGTCGCCGCGACCGCCGCGGCGCCGAACGCCGCGATGGCGTGCTCGACGTGCACGGCACCGAGCAGCAGCCGCAGCGCGGGGCGCTCGGCGGCCGCGAGCCCGCGCCGGATCACGGCGTCGGCCGCGTCGACGTCGCCCCGGGCCAGCAGCCGCTCCGCGTACTCCTGGGCCGCGTCGGCCGCCGCCTCGGTGCCCCCGGCCAGCGCGTGCTCCCAGTGCTCCCGCGCCTCCTCCTCGTCGCCGCGCTCCTCGGCGGTCCGGGCCAGCCCGTGGTGGGCGGCGGCGGCATAGCGCTCGTTACCGGATTCCAGTACGTGGCGCCACGCCTCACGGGCGCGCTCGGCGTCGCCCTCCTCCTCGTAGGAGACCGCGAGGTGGTAGGCGGCGCGGGCCGCGTACTCGGGGTGCCCGGTCTCGATCGCGGCCCGGTCGGCCTCCCGGGCGGCGCGGACGTCCCCGAGGTCGTGCCGGACCACGGCGAGCCCGAAGGCGGCCTCCGCCCGGTGCTGCCGCGAGCCGCCGTCCAGGACGCGCTCGAAGACCCGCGCGGCGCGCTCCAGGTGTCCGGTGCGGGCGAGGTCCCGGGCCTGGTCGCACAGGATCGCGGGGTCGTCGGAGGCGGTGTCGGGTGCGGGGGCGCCGGGCGTCGCGGTCATGCACAGCCACTTTCCACGGGGGGCGGAGGACTCCCCTGGAAGCCTAGCCGTTACTCAGCGTGCCGAGGGGGACGGACGCGTTCCGGTCTGGGAGCGCTTGGGGTTAGTGACGCGAACCGCCGCCTTTACAACATAGATTACAAAATGTCCGACTTGATAGCTCGATCATCCGCCCGGTCCGGTCCCGGTCCGGTCGTCGGCCTGGGTCCGGCCGGACCCAGGCCGACGACCGGTGGACGGCCGGATCCGGCCAGGCCGGCGGCGGAGGAACAGCGGGGGCGGGCGCCGGCGACCGGACGGCCGCGGCCCGGGGCGCGGCCGTCCCCCCGGCCGCTCCCTGACTCCATGCTTCCCTTCTCCGGCCGCGTCACCGGCGCCGCGGACCGGCCCCGGCCCGGCGCCGCCGGCGAGGGAACAGGGAACAGGGAACAGGGAACACTGCCTCTGGCCGGGCGGGGCCGCGGCCGGTACGCACCCCGGGGACGGCTCCGGATCCCGGTGACCGGGCGGCCTCCCGCCTCAGCCGCCGCGGCTTCAGGAGGAGCGGCCGAGCACCGAGCGCTCCCGCTCCGGGTCCAGGCCCACCTGCGGGCGGTCCGGGCGCAGCGGCGCCTGGCCGCCGATCCGGCGCAGCCAGTCCCACGTGTCCGAGACCGTGTCGGCGACCGGGCGGCAGCGCAGCCCGGCGGCGAGCACGCGGGAGACATCGCCGCGGTGCAGGGTGTCGTACAGCTCCCCCGGCGGCAGCCAGATCGGCAGTTCGGTCCACGGTTCGATCCCGGCGGCGGTGACGGCGTCCGGGTCGGTCCAGCGCAGCTCGGCCGCGGACCCGGTGACGCGCACGCACGCCTCCAGCAGCTCCCCCATGGTGGTGTGCCCGGGCGCGCTGACCACGTTGTACGGTCCGCCGAGTCCGCGCTCCGCGGCGTCCAGCACCCAGGCGGCGAGGTCGCGGGCGTCGACGTACTGCAGCTCCAGGTCGCGCGGGCCCGGCGCGAGCACGGTCCCGCCGCGCGCGATCCGGGACAGCCACCACGGCAGCCGCCCGACGTTCTCGTACGGGCCGAGGATCAGGCCGGCCCGCGCCAGCAGCGCGCGGTCGCCGAACACCGCCTCGGCGGCCAGCTCGCCGCCCCGCTTGGCGCGCGCGTACTCGACCTCCCCGTCGTCCGGCGAGGCCTCCACCAGCGGGGCGTCCTCGGCGGCCCCCGCCGCGATGGGGAGCGGATGGACCGAACGGCTGGAGACGTAGACGTAGTGCCCGGCCCGCCCGGCGAGCAGCCGGGTCGCGTCCCGCACCGCCGACGGAGCCCCCGACCAGGTGTCGACGACGACGTCCCACTCGCCCCGCTCCAGCTCCGCCAGGCCGTCCGGGGCATTCCGGTCGCCGCGCAGCGCGGCGGCCCCGGGCGGCGGTGCCTGGTACCCGCGGTTGAACACCGTCACCCGCCACCCGCGCGCCACCGCGTCCTCCACGACCGCGCGTCCGACGAACTCGGTGCCACCGAGCATCAGAAGTCTCATGGCGGGATTCTCGCGGAAGGGCAGCAGCTGGAGAAGGGCCGCATGCTCTCAGCGGAATCGCCGATAGCGCAATCCCGTATCTGGTCAGGCGGACGGCTGTGGAGCACACCCGCAGTCGAGACGACGGACGTCGCGACCGGGCGGCCGGCCGGCAGTGGCGGCACCGCTGCTCATCCCACTCGGGGATGGTGGGCCCGTGCGCCCCGGCCGCTCAGGGGAAACGGCGACCGCCGCGGGGGCCCGGGGCTCGACTCGCACACCGGGGGAATCCTCGCCTCGCCCAGCTCTCGTGACAGCTCCGTCACGACAGTGACGGGAACTGGCTGGTGTCAAGATCGAAGCCGAACGGCTCCGGAACCACGAGTTTCTCCCCGAAATCCCGCGTGACGCGGTCCTGGTACCGTCCGGCACTGGGGTTGGAGAACAGCGTCGTCTGGCCCGCGATCGGGTCGATCAGCAGGTAGAACTCGATGGCGGCCTTGGCGTAGACCTCAAGCTTCACGACACGGTCGCTACGGGCGTTGCCAGGCGACACCACCTCCGCCACGAGCAGGACGTCGTCCGGGGGGACGACGGAATCCGCCGTGTTCAGCACCTCGACGGGTGCGACGAAGAGGTCGGGGATCACGCTTCTGCCGAGGTCCGGCATGCGAATCTCCAGGTGCGGCTCCGCGTCGTGACCAGCGGGCAGGTGCGGCCTGAGTTGAAGGTCCAGCGACCGTACGGTGCGCTGATGCCGACCAGAGGCGACCGGCGACACGGTGATCGTGCTCCCCTCGACGATCTCGGCTCGGTAGCCCCGAGGAAGGTCGAGGCGATCGAGCAGGTCGAAGAGCTCGCAGGACTCCGCCGCCACCGGCTGCGTGCCGGGTACTGCCTTCTCAGGGGCGAGCGCCGTCATCTCCGTCTCCTCGTTCTTGGACACTGACGATCACACCCTGTCACATCCCGACGACACGTACCCGTCTCTTCTCCTATTCCACCGCGCCGACCCGCGGCGGCGCCAGTACCCCGGCCGTCCGGTCACCGGCGCCGCCGCGGCCGTGCGCGCGGGGCCGGCGCCCCGCGCGCACGTCACTCCTCGAACGCCTCCGGCGGCGGGCAGGAGCACACCAGGTTGCGGTCGCCGTACGCCTGGTCGATCCGCCCCACCGGGACCCAGTACTTGTTCGCCCGGAGCTCCGGAACCGGGTAGCCGGCCTCCGCCCGGGTGTAGGCGTGCTTCCAGTCGTCCGCCGTCAGCGCCTCCGCGGTGTGCGGCGCGTTCTTCAGCGGGTTGTCGCCGCGGTCGTAGCCGCCGTCGGCGACCCGCTCGATCTCGGCCCGGATGGCGATCATGGCGTCGACGAAGCGGTCCAGCTCCGCCAGGTCCTCGCTCTCGGTGGGCTCGACCATCAGCGTGCCGGCCACCGGGAACGACATCGTGGGCGCGTGGAACCCGTAGTCGATCAGCCGCTTGGCGACGTCCTCGTTGCTGACGCCGGTGCGCTTGGCCAGCGCGCGGACGTCGATGATGCACTCGTGCGCCACCAGCCCGCCGCTGCCGGTGTAGAGCACCGGGTAGTGCGGGGCGAGCCGCCTGGCGACGTAGTTGGCGCTCAGTACCGCGGTCTCCGTGGCCGCGCGCAGCCCGCGTTCCCCCATCATCCGCACATAGGCCCACGAGATCGGCAGGATGCCCGCGGATCCGAACGGCGCCGCCGAGACCGGGCCGACGCCGGTGTGCGGGCCGGCCTCCGGCTGGGCCGGGTGGTTGGGCAGGAAGCCCGCGAGGTGCGCGCGCACGGCGACCGGGCCGACGCCGGGGCCGCCGCCGCCGTGCGGGATGCAGAACGTCTTGTGCAGGTTGAGGTGGCTGACGTCGGCGCCGAACTCGCCCGGCTTGGCCCAGCCGAGCAGCGCATTGAGGTTGGCGCCGTCGACGTACACCTGGCCGCCGGCCTCGTGCACCAGCGCGCACACCTCGGTGATGGTGTCCTCGTACACCCCGTGGGTGGAGGGGTAGGTGACCATGATCGCGGCGAGCTCGTCGCGGTGCGCCGCGATCGCCGCGCGGAGGTTGTCGAGGTCCACGTTGCCGTCCTCGTCGCAGGCCACGACGCGCACCCGCAGGCCGGCCATGACCGCGCTGGCGGCGTTGGTGCCGTGCGCCGAGCTGGGGATGAGGCACACGTCGCGGTCGCGGTCGCCGCGGCTGCGGTGGTAGGCGCGGATCGCCAGCAGCCCGGCGAGCTCGCCCTGCGAGCCGGCGTTGGGTTGCAGCGACACCGCGTCGTAGCCGGTCACCTCGGCCAGCCAGCCCTCCAGGTCGCGGATCAGCCGCACCATGCCCTCGGCCTGGTCCAGCGGCGCGAACGGGTGCAGCCGGGCGAACTCCGGCCAGGTGACGGCCGCCATCTCCGCCGTGGCGTTGAGCTTCATCGTGCACGAGCCGAGCGGGATCATGGTGCGGTCGAGCGCGAGGTCCTTGTCGGCCAGCCGCCGCAGGTAGCGCAGCAGCGCGGTCTCGCTGCGGTGGGAGTGGAAGACGGGGTGCGCCAGGTAGTCGACCCCGCGGCGCAGCCCCTCGGGGAGCGCGCCGCCGGCCGGGGCCTCGTCGGAGCGTGCGCCGGAGCCGCCGAATGCGCGCAGCACCAGGTCGACGTGCTCGTCCGTGGTGACCTCGTCGCACGAGATCCCGACCGTGTCGTCGTCGGCCCGCAGCAGGTTCACACCGAGCTCCCGCGCGCGGTCGACCACCGCGCCGGCCTGGCCGGGCACCCGCGCCCGGAGGGTGTCGAAGAACGCGTCGTGCGGCACCTCCAGCCCGAGGCCGCGCAGCCCGGCGGCCAGCCGCACCGCGTGGCCGTGCACCCGCTCGGCGATCGCGCGCAGGCCGTGCGGACCGTGGTGGACGGCGTACATCCCGGCCATGACCGCCAGCAGCACCTGCGCCGTGCAGATGTTGCTGGTGGCCTTCTCCCGCCGGATGTGCTGCTCGCGGGTCTGCAGGGCCAGCCGGTAGGCGGGCCGGCCCGCCGCGTCGACCGACACCCCGACCAGGCGGCCGGGGAGCTGGCGCTGCAGCCCGGTGCGTACCGACATGTAGCCGGCGTGCGGTCCGCCGAAGCCCATGGGCACGCCGAAGCGCTGGGTGCTCCCCACCGCGATGTCGGCGCCGAGCGCGCCGGGGGCGCGCAGCACGGTGAGGGCGAGGAGGTCGGCGGCGACCACGGCGAGCGCCCCGCACTCGTGCGCGGCCTGGATGACGGCGGAGGGGTCGCGCACCGCTCCGCTGGCGGCCGGGTACTGCAGGAGCACGCCGAACGTCTCGCCGTCCGGCACCTCGGGCAGGCCCTCGGTCAGGTCGGCGACGACGATGTCGATGCCCAGCGGCTCGGCGCGGGTGCGCAGTACGGCCAGCGTCTGCGGGAAGACGTCGGAGTCCACGACGAACGTGGCGCCGCGCCCCTTGGCCGCCCGGCGCGCCAGCGTCATGGCCTCGGCCGCGGCCGTCGCCTCGTCCAGCAGGGAGGCGCCCGCGACGGGAAGGCCGGTGAGGTCGGCGACCATGGTCTGGAAGTTCAGCAGCGCCTCCAGCCGTCCCTGGGAGATCTCCGGCTGGTAGGGCGTGTAGGCCGTGTACCAGGCCGGGTTCTCCAGGATGTTGCGCTGGATCACCGGGGGCGTGACGGTGTCGTAGTAGCCGAGCCCGATCATGCTGGTCAGCACCTGGTTGCGCTCGGCCAGGCGGCGCAGTTCGGCGAGCGCCTCGCTCTCACCGACCGGCTCGGGCAGGGCGGAGGGCGCCCCGGCGTCCGGGCGGATCTGGATGCCGCGCGGTACGGCGGCCGCCATGAGTTCGGCGGTGGACGCGAAGCCGACGGCCGCCAGCATCCGCGCGCGCTCGGCCGGCCCGGGCCCGATGTGCCGGTCGGCGAACTCCCGCGCCGCCTCGGACTCCGAGGCAGGCTCGTGGGTGGGCTGGTGCGGCATGGAGACCTCCTGGTCGCTGGGCCGTGAACGGCTGCTCCTGCGTGGTCTCCCCCTCTGTCGCGCATGCCGGCGGCGCCGCAGGCGAATGCCGCCCGCCGCTCCAGAGTGCCTCTCCACACGGTCCTTTTGCCTGAGAGGTTGGATGGGGAGGGTTGCCCCGTCGGCGCCCCCTGCCGGGGGTCTCTCCCGTGTGGTATCAACGGCGTTTCTGCGTTCGAATTATTTCAACGCGTCATCCGCCATGGTACTGACGTGCGTGTTCTGTGGCATTCCCGGCATCGGGTGAGCGGACACCGGCGGCCCGGGACATCGCTGATCGGCGGTTTCGCGCCGCCGGGCCGGGCGGCGCCGCCGCGCGGACACGCGACCGCGGAAGCGGCGGGGACGTCGCGCCGGCGGGGCGCGGCCGGCCGGCGCAGCCGGCGCGCCGATCGGCGCGGGGGTGGTAAGGCGGCCTGTCACCCGGTCCGGCGCTCGCGGCGGCGGCGCGCCAGTTCGTCGGTCGGGTGCGGGTCGGGGAGCGGCTCGGCGAGCCGTTCGCCCGGGAGTTCGCGCAGCGAGCCCTCCAGTTCGCGCCAGACCCGCCCCAGGGCGATGCCGAAGACGCCCTGGCCGCCCTGCAGCAGGTCCACCACCTCGTCCGGCGAGGTGCACTCGTAGACGCTCACGCCGTCGCTCATCAGGGTGATCTGGGCGAGGTCGGCGGTGCCGCGCTCGCGGAGGTGGTGCACCGCGGTGCGGATCTGCTGGAGGGAGATGCCCGTGTCGAGCAGGCGCTTGACGACCTTCAGCACCAGGATGTCGCGGAAGCTGTACAGACGCTGGCTGCCCGAACCGTGCGCGGGCTGCACGCTCGGCTCGACCAGCCGGGTTCTCGCCCAGTAGTCCAGTTGACGGTAGGTGATCCCGGCGGCCGCGCAGGCGGTTGGCCCCCGATAACCGACGTCCATAGGCAGCGCCACCACGTCCTCTTCACACAGCAGGCCCTGCTCGCCAGCGCGCCGTATCGCTGATCGCCTGTGGTCGGAGGCTTGCTGCTTGCTGCTCGTAACCGCCACGCCGAACCTCCGGCTCCTCGACCCGCGGCGGTGTGACAAGGGGAGATGCGGAATGCGCCGCGGGTACCTTCGACACCGAAGGTAAGCCGGGCGCACGGACAGCGTCAACGACAATGATCGGCGCGTCGCGGAACCTCTCCGCTGGTCCTGTCGCGTGTCGCTCCGGGGCATCGGAACACCCCCGTGCACCGCCCCGGACGTCCGACCCGGCGGGTTCGGTCACCCTCCGCCACCGGCGCCGCCCGGCCGCGTCGCACAGGCGAACGGCGGGCGCGACGTCGAGCGGGTGCGTGCCGCCGACCACCGGCGCGGCTCGCCTCCGCGTCCGGACCAGCCTAACGCTCCGCAGGGCCACCGGACGCCCGGGCGAGCCGCGTTGCCCCGCGGCGCACACAGCGCCCACGGTCCATCGCTGGAGGGCGCACCGGCGCCCGGTTCCACGAAACCCCAGCGGGAGCGTCAGCGGCCCGCTACAGTGGTGTGGCGCGGTCCGGGCACGGCCTCCCGGTCCCGCCGATCAGGTCGTGCGCCCGAAGTCCTCGGGCGTGATGTTGTCGAGGAACTCCCGGAACTTCTCGACCTCGTCCTCCTGCTCATCGGGGATCGGCACTCCGGCCTCCTCGATGACGTCCTCCCCCGCGTAGATGGGGGCACCGGTGCGCAGCGCCAGTGCGATGGAGTCGGAGGGTCTCGCGCTCACCTCGACCCCGTTGGAGAACACCAGTTCGGCGTAGAAGATGCCGTCGCGCAGCGCGGTGATGTTCACGGTGCTGAGCGTCGCGTCGAGGGCGTCGAGTACGTCGCGGAAGAGGTCGTGGGTGAGCGGCCGGGCGGGAGTCACACCCTGCTGGGCCAGGGCGATGGCGGTCGCCTCGACCGCGCCGATCCAGATGGGCAGGTAACGCTCCCCGTCCGACTCCTTGAGCAGGACAATCGGTTGGTTCGACGGCATCTCGACCCGGACGCCGACAACCTCCATGTGCTTCACTGCGGCTCCGTCCCACGACTCGTCGTGCCGGAGGGGCACCGGCCAGGCCGTGCTCTGCTCCGTCTTTCACGGTACACCGCCGAGGCTCGCCCGTGTCGAGCCGCAGGGCCCCGGCCGCATACGCGGTCGGCGGCGCTGAGCGGCCGCACCAAGCGGCGGTCCCGCCGACCGAGGTGTTGGTCACACCTCGGATCGCCCCCTTCGCTGCCGGTCTCCCTAGAAGGCTGTCCGCCATGGCTGGTGCGCAAACCTCCGGCGCGGGGGACACGTGGCACGTCCCGCGCGCCGGGGAGGTGTCCGGCGGCGGGCAGGGCGCGCGCTCCGCCGAACACGCTCGCGGGTCAGCCGCGCCGCGGGGTGGTGAGCAGCACCAGGCGGAACTTGCCGATCTGGACCTCGTCGCCGCCGCTGAGGTCGGCCTCGTCGATGCGCTCGCGGTTGACGTAGGTGCCGTTCAGGCTGCCGACATCGCGCACTCCGAACGAGTCCCCGCGCCGGAAGAACTCCACGTGCCGGCGGGACACCGTGACGTCGTCGAGGAAGATGTCGCTGTTGGGGTGGCGTCCGGCGGTGGTCACGTCACTGTCCAGCAGGAACCGGCTGCCGGCGTTGGGGCCGCGCTTGACCACGAGCAGCGCCGTGCCGACGGGCAGCGCGTCCACCGCGGTGGGGTCGGCGACGACCTCCTCGCCGGAGTCGGCCTCGGCCTCCAGCGCCTGGATGCCGGAGATGGAGATCGTGGACGTGGTCTCGCCGACGGAGTCGCGGCGTTCGCGGGGCTGCGGTGCCTCCTGGCCGGCCCCGCGGAGGGGGGAACCACAGTTGGAGCAGAAACGGGCATCATCCGCAACGGCGTGACCGCACTGCGTGCAGTAAACGCTCGACATAGGTCGGCTCGGCCTCCTACCGCACGGGGCGGTGCTTGTATCGGCTGTTGTTGACGTGTCGGGCGACCGGCGAACCGGTCACCCCATGGGGTCCGGGGCCAGCGCGGCGGGGACGCCCGGCGGCCTCACCTGGTCGGTCGTACCAAGGTCACTCCCATGATCGGTTGAATCCGCTCCGCGCGCCACCCCCGAAGCCGGACGGGCAGGCGGATACGGCCCGGCGCGCTACTCCGGGAACACTCGACTCTAAACCATATCCGCGCCCCGCCCGCCCCAGCGCCAGACACGGACGCCGGGCTGCCGCGCGGGCAGGAAGCAGCCCCCGGGACCCGGCCGCCCGGCGGTGCGATGCGGGTCGCATCGCACCGCCGGGCGGTTGGCGGGTGCCCCTCGGGGGCGGGAGCCGGCCGGACGTCCGGCCGGCGGCGGGCCCGGGATCAGCCCTCGGCCCGCTCGACCACCGCCGCCCACTGCTCCAGCAGCCGCTGCGCGGTGTCGGTGTCGGGGCCCTCGGCCCACAGGTGGGTGACGGCCTCGGAGGTGTCGGGCAGCACCAGCGCCCAGCTGCCGTCGGGCTCGATGACCCGCACGCCGTCGGTGGTGTCGATGTCGCGCCCCTCGGCTGCCTCCACCACCTCGCGCATGACGCTGCCCTTGACCGCCCAGGGGGTGGGCACGGAACGGCGCAGCAG
Source organism: Marinitenerispora sediminis (assembly GCF_003336425.1). Taxonomy (GTDB): domain Bacteria; phylum Actinomycetota; class Actinomycetes; order Streptosporangiales; family Streptosporangiaceae; genus Marinitenerispora; species Marinitenerispora sediminis. The sequence continues at coordinate 15,503 of NZ_QEIO01000069.1, forward strand.
GTGGGCGTCCGGGATACGCCCGTCGATCTGGCTGAGTGAGAGCTTGGTACGGGCCACCAGCCCCAGCAGCCGGACGAACGCGGCGATACCGTCGCTGGTCCGGGAGAACTCCGGGAGCACGAACCCGCCCCTGCCGTCGGCGGCGAAGACGATGTCGTCGGCCATGGCCGCCTTGGTGAGCTCGTCGATGGCGGTGGGGGTCCACTGCACCTCGACACCGTGGAACCGGGCCACCTGCTCGGCCACCCGGGTGGTGGTGACCGGCAGCGCCACCCGGCCGCCCCGCCGCTCCGCGGCGACGAGGTCGAGCACCACCAGCAGCGCACGCTCGTTGTCGACGAGCTCGCCGTTCTCGTCCACGATGGACAGCCGCTCGGCGACCGGGTCGAACCGGACGCCGAAATCGGCGCCGGACGAGCGCACCAGCTCGCCCAGCCGCTGGAGGTCGCCCATCTGCTTGGCGAGGGTGTCGGTGGGGGACGCCTCGTCCAGCCGGTTGTTGACCGTGAGCACGTCGGCGCCGACGCGGCCGAGCAGCGCCGGCAGCACCAGTGAGCCGGTCCCGCCGGCGCAGTCGACCACGATCTTCAGCCCCGCCTCCGAGATGCCGGCGGTGTCGATGCGGCGCAGCAGCTCCTGGGCGTAGTTCTCGACCCCTCGGGAGGGGAAGGACAGCTCGGCGATCTCGCCCGGGAACGCCCGGCGGAACTCGGCCCGGGAGAAGACCCGCTCCAGTTTGCGTTGCGCCGCCGGGGAGAGGTCGGCGCCGCGCTCGTCCAGGAAGACGATGTCGACCGACTGGGGATCGCCGGGGCTGGTGCGCAGCGCGATGCCGCCGCCGACCCCGCTCTGCCCGGTGTGGAAGCGCGCCACCGGGAGCGGGACGGCCTCCAGGTCCTGGACGTCGATGGCACTCGCGGTCAGGGCGCTGATCACCGCGCGCTTGAGGGTGCGCGCCGCCCGGGAGACGTCCCGGGAGGTGGTGACCACGGTGCCCTTCTTCAGGGTGGTGGCGTAGGCGCTGGCCAGCCGGACCGCCAGCTCGGGAGTGATCTCGACGTTGATCAGCCCGGAGACGCCGCGCGGTCCGAACAGCGACCGCTGCCCGCGCGACTCCCAGATGACGTTGGTGTTGACGACCGCGCCGGCCTCGATCGTCTTGAAGGGGTAGACCTTGATGTCGTTGGCGAGGTAGGCCTCCGACTCGATGACGCACTCCTCGCCGACGACGGTGCCCTCCTCGATGCGGGCACTCGGCATGACGTCGGTGTTCTTGCCGATGACGCAGCCGCGCAGGTGGGTGCTGGCCCCGACGTAGACGTTGTCGTGGACGACCGCGCGGTGCAGGAACGCCTCGGAGCGCACGACCACGTTGCTGCCGAGCACGGTGAACTCGCGCAACTCCGCGCCGGCCTCGACCTTGGCGTAGTCGCCGATGTAGAGGGGGCCCTTGAGCACGGCCTCGGGGTCGACCTCGGCGCCCTCGGCCACCCAGACGCCCGGCGACATCTCGAAGCCGTCGATCTCGACGTCGACCTTGCCGGAGAGCACGTCGGCCTGGGCGCGCAGGTAGCTCTCGTGGGTACCGACGTCCTCCCAGTAGCCGTCGGCGATGTAGCCGTAGAGGGGGGCGCCCTCCTTGAGGAGCTCGGGGAAGACGTCGCCGGACCAGTCGACCACCTCGCCGGCGGGGAACCGGTCGAGGACCTCCGGCTCCATGATGTAGATGCCGGTGTTGACGGTGTCGGAGAACACCTGGCCCCAGGTGGGCTTCTCCAGGAAGCGCTGGATGCGGCCCTGCTCGTCGACGATGATGATGCCGAACTCCAGCGGGTTGGCCACCCGCTTCAGCCCAATGGTGACCATGGCGCCGTTCTCCCGGTGGAAGCGCACCATGTCGGTGAGGTCGATGTCGGTGAGGGCGTCGCCGGAGATGACGATGAACGGCTCGCCGCGCAGGTGCTCCTCCGCGTTCTTGACGCTGCCGGCGGTGCCCAGCGGCACCTCCTCCGCGACGTAGCGTAGGCTCATGCCGAGTTCCTCGCCGTCGCCGAAGTAGTTGCGGATCAGCGTCGCGAGGAACTGGACGGTCACGACCGTGTCGTCGAACCCGTGCCGCTTCAGCAGCCGCAGCACGTGCTCCATGATGGGTTTGTTGACGACGGGGAGCAGCGGTTTCGGCTGGTTGGCGGTCATCGGCCGCAGCCGGGTGCCCTCGCCACCGGCCATCACGACTGCCTTCATCGGGGCCACCCCCGGACCCCGGTCACAATGCGGCGAAACGCCCTTGGGCGTGCTCTCATGGTGGGGACGTCGCTCCCTTCCTGTCACTGGACGGTGGCCCGGAGTCACCGGCGTGCCGCCCGGGCGGCGTCCGCGCCTCCCGGCCACCTTCGATCGCCTCGGAGTCATCCGCCGTGGCCGCCGGCCGCGCCGCGGACGTGGCGTCCGCATCGGTCGCACGGTCGGCCCGCCGGGCCTCCCCGATCAATCGCAGGCCCTGGACCGCGTACAGCAGTCCGGCCCACCAGTAGATAGCCGTTCCCCAGATCGCGAACGCCCAACCCACAATTCGCGCCACATCGCCCACTATCCCCCCATAACCGGCGACGAATAGCAGGGGGAAGGAGTAGAGCAGGCACAGGGTGGCCGCCTTGCCGGCGAAGTTCACCGGCAGCGTCCCGTAGCCGAAGTGCCGCAGCACGGGCAGGGCGAGCACGATGAGCACGTCGCGCAGCACCAGGATGCCCATGAGCCACCAGGGCACGACACCGCGGACCACCAGGCCCAGCAGCGCCGCGAAGATGTACAGCCGGTCGGCCATGGGGTCGAGCACCATGCCGAGCCGGCTCGTCTGGTTCCAGGCGCGGGCGATCTTGCCGTCCAGCCAGTCCGACACCCCGGCGAACGCCAGGACTCCCAGCGCCCACCAGTCCGCCTGCGGTCCGAGCACCAGCCACAGGAAGAGGGGAACACCGAGCAGCCGGAGGACGCTCAGTAAGTTCGGGACCGTCCAGACGCGGTCGCCCACGGGATCCGCATTCGTCGGGATCGCCACCCCCACCTCCCTTTCCCGCTATCGAGCCTACCCACTGCCCGCGCGTGCCGCGCGGCCGTCCGCGTCCGCGGCCACCCGACCCTCCAAGATAGCGCGGACCGCCGTGACCTCCTCGTTCGCCGTCCTCCGCCTCCCCTGCCCACTGTCGCCGCCGTGAAGCCTCCGGCCGCCGAACCCGCGCCCGGCGGTGCGCCGCCGCGGCGCACCGCCACGGTCGGTGACTTGGCCGGACACGCTCCGTATACTCCGCGGCAGGTGAGGGGCGCCCGCGCGCCGGGACCGGGCGGGCGACCGCCCACGCCGACGGAACGGGGATCAGCGCAGATGGGCAACGAGTATCCGGCCGCCGCCAGGTGGGGGTCGTCCCCGGCGACGCCGGCGCGGCGCCGGCCGGCGTGGCCGCGGCTCTTCGGGGCCGGGCTGCTGCTGTGGCTGGCCGCGGTGGTGGTCACGTTCCTCACCGGCAATGTCAACCTGATCCCCAGCATCGTGCTGCTCGGCAGCTTCCTGGTGCCGGTCACCTTCGTGACGTGGGCCTACGAGCGTGCCAAGGGCGACGAGATCGGCGTGGAGCTCATGTTCCGGGCGTTCCTCGTCGGCGGGATGCTCGGGATCCTGGGCGCCTCGATCCTGGAGACGTACCTGCTGCACCCCTCCGCCTTCACCTACCTCGGGGTCGGGCTGATCGAGGAGGCGGTGAAGCTGCTGGCGCTGGTGGTGATCGCGCGGCACCTGCGCCGGTACACCATCCGCGACGGCCTGCTGCTCGGGGCCACGGTCGGCTTCGGGTTCGCCGGGCTGGAATCGGCCGGCTACGCCATGACCGCGCTGATCACCCCGCAGGGGCTCTCGCTGCTCTCGCTGCTGCAGACCGAGATCCTGCGCGGGCTCGTCACCCCGCTCGGGCACGGGCTGTGGACCGGGATCCTCGGCGGGGTGCTGTTCGGTGCGGCGCGCGGCGGCCGCCCGCGCATCAGCGTCGCGGTGGTCCTCACCTACCTGGGCGTCGCGCTGCTGCACGCCCTGTGGGACGCGATGCGCGGGATCGCCATCGACCTCACCCTGCTGTTCACCGGCGACTACGCGCAGCTGCTGATGATCTCGCGCGGCCAGGTCCCCGAGGTCACCCCCGGGCAGGACCGGCTGACGACGCTGCTCGACTGGTGCGGACTGCTCCTGATCTCGGCGATCGCGCTGCTCTGGCTGCTGGCGGTGGTCCGCCGGGCCCGGGCCCAGGTCGCCCGCGAGAGCGGGTGGCACGACACCGGTGCGCATCCCTCGCTCCCGCCGCCGCCCGGGGAGTGACGCCTCCGGCCGCCTCAGCCGTCGCCGCCGCGCCGGCGGGCGGCCGCCGCCACGAGCGCCTTGAAGACGCGCCGGTCGTCGCCCTCCTCCGGATGCCACTGCACCCCGACCGCGAAGGGGTGCCCGGCCACCTCGACGGCCTCCACGGAGTGGTCCTCCGCCCAGGCCACCGGCACGATGCGCTCACCCAGCCGGTTGAAGCCCTGGGTGTGCGACTCCAGCACGGTGGCGCGGTCGCCGAGCGCCTGCCCCAGCACGCTGGTCACGCTGACCGAGACGTCGGCGGAGGAGAGCTTGACCGGGTCGGCCGCGTGGCCGTCGTGGCCGGTGGTCTCGGGGAGGTACTGGACGAGCGTCCCACCGGTGGCCACGTTCAGGACGTGGGCGCCGCGGCCGATCCCGAGGACCGGGATGCCCTCGTCGACGGCGATCTGCGCCAGCGAGATCTCGAACGCGTCCCGCCGCGCGTCGGGGTCCTCGGTGCGCGGATGCGGGCGCGCGCCGTACAGGGCGGGGTCGACGTGCGCCCCGTCCGCCAGGAGGAAGCCGTCGAACCCGCCGGCGAGGTCGGGGACCCAGCGCGGATGCGTGGGCGGGACCGCCACGGGAAGGCCGCCGGCGCGGTGGACCTCGCGGAGGTAGGGCGTGGCGACGACGGCCGCCTCGCGGACCCAGCTTCCCCAGCGCGCGGGTTCGAGGTAGCTCGTGATCCCGATGAGCGGGCGGGGCATGCGTCCTCCTCAAGACCGGTCGCCCGGACCGGCGCTGCCGGATGGGGTCGCGCCAATCATGGCGCAAAAGCACATTCGCGTGGGTTGCCGTGACTAAACCGATAGCGACATTCGTCGCGTCATTCGCGGTGATCTTGCGCGTTTCCGCACCCGAGGCCCGTCACCGGCGGACAGCCCAGCGGCGATCCGCCGGCAATCGCCGCGAATCCGGCGCCCGCCCGCGAATGCGTAGCCGGTTCGCCCCGGATCCGGGGACGGGAGGCCGTCCGCTCGGCGCGGCCCTCGCCGTGCCGCGGGCCGCTCCCCCGAGCGCGCGGGCCGCGGCCGTCCGGGCATCTCCCTCGATCCGCCTGTCTTCGGTGTTAAGTACCGGTGAACTTGTCGTCAAATCGTCGCTGAAACTCCCTGGACCTGCCCCACGCGCGGTGACACCATTCCCGCGTCGGTGATCTGCACCACCCGGAGCGGATCACCCGAGCTCATGGGCCGCCACGTGACGGAAAGGGGACCGCCCGTGTCCAGTAGCACGGCCGACACAGCAGCAGGCCAAGGTCGGCAACGCCCGAAATGGAGCCCCGTGCGGGTTGTCGTGTGGACCGCTGTGGCGCTGGTCGGCGCCGGCGCCTGGTCGGTGCTGGCGCTGTCGCGCGGCGAGGAGATCTCGGCGGCCTGGCTGATCTTCGCGGCCCTCGCCTCCTACGCGATCGGATACCGGTTCTACGCCCGCTTCATCAGCTACCGGGTCCTGCGGGTGGACGACACCCGCGCCACCCCGGCCGAGCGGCTGAACAACGGCACGGACTTCCACCCGACCGACCGCCGGGTGCTCTACGGCCACCACTTCGCCGCGATCGCCGGCGCAGGCCCCCTGGTGGGCCCGGTGCTCGCCGCCCAGATGGGCTACCTGCCCGGCACCATCTGGATCATCCTCGGCGTGATCTTCGCCGGGGCCGTGCAGGACATGGTGGTGCTGTTCTTCTCCATGCGCCGCGACGGCCGCAGCCTCGGCCAGATGGCGCGCGAGGAGATCGGCCCGGTCGGCGGCGTGGCCGCGCTGGTCGCGGTCCTGGCCATCATGGTCATCCTGCTGGCGGTGCTGGCGATGGTGGTGGTCAACGCGCTGGCGGACTCGCCGTGGGGCGCCTTCTCGCTGGTCATGACCATCCCCATCGCGCTGTTCATGGGCTGCTACCTGCGCTACCTGCGCCCAGGCCGGGTCATGGAGACCTCGGCGATCGGCGTGGTCCTGCTGCTGCTCGCCATCGCGGGCGGCGGCTGGGTCAACGAGCACCCGGTGCTGAGCGAGCTCTTCCACTTCTCCCACAACGAGCTCACGTTCGGCCTCATCATCTACGGGTTCGTGGCGTCGGTGCTGCCGGTGTGGCTGCTGCTCGCGCCGCGCGACTACCTGTCGACCTTCATGAAGGTCGGGGTCGTGGCCCTGCTCGCGGTGTCCATCATCGTCACGATGCCGACGCTGCGGCTGCCGGCCTTCACCGACTTCGCGTTCAACGGCGAGGGGCCGGTCTTCGCGGGGTCGCTCTTCCCGTTCGTGTTCATCACCATCGCCTGCGGCGCGCTGTCCGGCTTCCACTCGCTCATCTCCTCGGGCACCACCCCGAAGCTGATCGAGAAGGAGTCGCAGGTCCGGATGATCGGCTACGGCAGCATGCTGACCGAGTCGTTCGTCGCCGTCATGGCGCTGGTGGCGGCCTGCGTCATCGACCCCGGTGTGTACTTCGCCATGAACATGCCGGCGGGCGCGCTCGGCGACACGGTGCAGAGCGCCGCGGCGGCCGTCACCCAACTCGGCTTCACCGTGACGCCCGAGACCCTGCAGTCCACGGCGGCCATGATCGAGGAGAACAGCGTCCTCGCCCGCACCGGCGGCGCGCCGACCTTCGCGCTGGGCGCCGCGCTGATCTTCTCCGAGGTCTCGGCGATCTTCGGCGCCGCCATGACGGCGTTCTGGTACCACTTCGCGGTGATGTTCGAGGCGCTCTTCATCCTCACCACCGTGGACGCCGGCACCCGGGTGGGCCGGTTCATGCTGCAGGACACCCTCGGCAACATCTACAAGCCGATGCGCGACGTGAGCTGGAAGCCCGGCCTGTGGCTGACCAGCGCGCTCGTGGTCGCCGGCTGGGGCTACTTCCTGTGGGCGGGGGTCAACGACCCGCTCGGCGGGATCAACCAGCTCTTCCCGCTGTTCGGCATCGCCAACCAGCTGCTGGCGGCCGTGGCGCTCGCGGTGTGCACCACGCTGCTCATCAAGTCCGGCCGGGCGAAGTACGCCTGGGTGACGCTGGTCCCACTGGCGTGGGACGCGGTCGTCACCCTCACCGCCAGCTGGCAGAAGGTGTTCTCCTCCGACCCGGCCATCGGCTTCTTCGCCCAGCGCGCGCAGTACGTCGAGGCGCTGGAGAACGGGGAGACCAGCCTGGGCGCGGCCCAGTCGGTCGAGCAGATGCGCCAGGTGGTGGTCAACACGACGGTGGACGGGATCCTGGCGGCCGTGTTCGCGCTGCTCGTGATCGTGATCCTCGTCGACGCCGCCCGGGTGTGGGTCAAGGCACTGCGGGCCGGCGGCAGGCTGCCCACCACGGAGACGCCGCACGTGCCCTCGCGGCTGTGGGCCCCCTCCGGGCTGATCGCCACCCGCGAGGAGCGGGCCACCGCCCGCCAGCTGGCGGAGGCCGGCGCGGGGAGCGGCACCGGCGCCGAGCCGGCCGGGACGGCGGAGCGGTGACAGCGGACACCGGAGCCGCCCCCGGCGGCCGGGCGCCGCTCGGGGCGCTGCGCCGACCGCTGTCCCGGATCCGGGCGGCCCTGCGCGAGGGATGGCAGATCGCCCGGGGGATCACCGGCGAGCGCGCCTACGAGATCTACCTGGAGCACCACCGCCGGACGCACCCGGGTGTGCCCGCCATGGGCGAGCGGGAGTTCTGGCGGTGGTACGTCGACCGGGGCGACACCCATCCCGGTTCGCGCTGCTGCTGACGCGCGGCGGCGCCGGCCCCGCGGTGCGCCTTCCCAGGCGGCATCGCGGGCCGGCGCCCCGGGTTCAGACCTTGCGCCAGCGCGGCACCCAGGCGCCGTCGGCGACCTCGTAGTCGCCGAACAGCGCGGGGGCCTCCTTGACCATCAGCTCGCCGATCCGGCCGAACAGCAGCCGGATCTCCTCCTCCGCGCCCGGAGCGGTGCGCGCCTCCAGGGTGTGCCGCAGGGTGCGGACGTTCGCGGTCCACACCAGGCCGGTGGCCACCCCTTCCGGGGCGAACCGCCGCATGAAGGACGTGCGGTGCTTCTTCTCCGCGAACGGCACGCCCTCCTCGTCGAGTCCGAAGTGCTCGGCCATCCAGAGCTGGAACTCCTCCATGCGGCCGAGCATGTCGGTGGCCCGCTCCATCAGCTCCGCGTCCTGCCGGGCCCACTCGGGGAACCAGAACGGCAGGTCGGTCAGCCGGACGAACCGCAGGGACTCCTGCGAGATGGCGACCCCGGGCCGGTGCCGGATCAGCTCGTGCGTGAGCACCCGACTCACGTTGTGCAGCACGAAGCTGAAGCTGACGTGCTCCAACACCGATCCGTGCAGGCTGGCCAGGATGTTCGCCAGATAGGCGTCCTGGTCGGTGCGGACCCGGACGACGTTGGGGTTGAGCCCCGGCTCCCAGGAGCGGTAGCACAGCCGGCCGGCGAACTCGGCCAGGTTCTGCGGGTCGTTCAGCGCGGAGTCCAGGTCCCCGCGGTCCAGGCGCTCCAGCCAGCTCTGCCCGCCGACGTCCGCCAGATAGCGGGCGATCTCCTCGTAGTCCAGCTGCGGGCGCGCTATCAGGTGGACCTCGGGTTCGACGCTCTTCACGTGACTTCTTCTCCCCCATGACCTGAACCGCTCGGGTGCCGGCTCCAGGTGTGATCGCTCCGACGACATGGCTGTTCGGCGCGTTCCCGGACGGGGGCGCGCCGACCGCCGGTGATCGAACCTAGCACCGCCGCGGGGTGGCACGACCTGGTCGGGGGTGGGGCCGCGGAGGGCGGGCGTCGAGCCCGCCCGCTCCGCGCCGGGTGGGTGGCGGCTAAGCCCCGATGTAGAAGTTGGACGGCGCGATGATCAGGCCCACCACGATCAGCACGATGCCCCACAGCATTTGGCGGCGGAGCAGCGCGAGCACGCCGGCGACGATGAGGACAACTCCGAGAATCAGTAGTAGAACACCCATGCCGATGCGCTGCCCGGTTCGGGGGCGGAAAAACGCGACCGGCGCCGGATCTCGCCCCGCTACCGCCCTGACCTGGGCGTTCAGTAGCGGACACCGTTTCGGTGGGAGCGGCGGCGGGAGCCCGGGCCGGCGTCCGGACGGCCGTCCAGACGCCGGCCCGGGCGCTCAGCGCGCCAGGCGCAGCACGTTGGCCACGACGCGCTCGCCCACCGCCGCGGTGAGGATGGACTCCGGGTGGAACTGCACCGCCCAGCGCTTGGCCCGCGGGTCCTCGATCGCCATGACGACGGGCTCCGCGCCGTCGGCCACGACAGCCGTCACCGTGAAGTTCTTCACGCGGTCCGGCGTGGTGTAGGTGGAGTGGTAGCGCGCGGCCGTGAACTCGCCCTCCGCCGCCTCCCCGGTGTCCCCGTCCGCCCCGGCGCCGATTCCGGCGAGCAGTTCGCCGCCGGTGGCCCGGACCAGGGACGGCTTGCCGTGCACCGGCTCGGCCAGCGTGCACAGTTCACCGCCCGCGTGCTCCACCATGGCCTGCAGGCCGAGGCAGACGCCGAAGACCGGCAGCCGCCGGCGGTCGAGCTCGTCGAGCAGCGCGGCGGTGCCGAAGTCGCTCGGCAGGCCCGGACCGGGCGAGAGCACCACGAGGTCGGGCGCGAGCTCGTCCAGCCGCGCGGGGTCGAAGCCGTGCCGGAGCGTGGTGACCTCCGCCTCGTGCCGGCGGAAGTAGTCGGCCAGGGTGTTGACGAAGGAGTCCTCGAAGTCGACCAGCAGCACCCGCATCCCCTCGCCGGCGGGCTGCTCGGCCGCCGGCGCAGCGGCCGGCCGCCCGGCGTCCGCGGCCGGGCGCCCCCCGCTGTCCTCGGCCAGCGTCTCCAGCAGGGCGCGCGCCTTGAGGAAGGTCTCGCGCTCCTCGGCGTCGGGGTCGGAGTCGTACAGCAGCGTCGCGCCGACCCGCACGGTGGCGACGCCGTCGCGGATGTGCGCGGTGCGCAGGGTCAGACCGGTGTTCATCGAGCCGTCGAAGGCGATCACCCCCACGGCCCCGCCGTACCAGCGGCGCGGGGTGGTCTCGTGGGTCTCGATGAACCGCATGGCCCAGGTCTTCGGTGCGCCGGTGACCGTGACCGCCCACATGTGGGTGAGGAAGGCGTCCAGCGCGTCGAACTCCGGCCGGAGCCGCCCCTCGATGTGGTCGACGGTGTGGATCAGCCGGCTGTACATCTCGATCTGGCGGCGGCCGATGACCCGCACGCTGCCCGGCTCGCACACCCGGGACTTGTCGTTGCGGTCGACGTCGGTGCACATCGTCAGCTCGGACTCCTCCTTGGGCGAGCTGAGCAGGGCGCGGATGTTGTCGGCGTCGCCGAGCGCGTCCTCGCCGCGGCGGATCGTGCCGGAGATCGGGCAGGTCTCCACCCGCTGGCCCTCGCCGGGCGCTCCGGTGACCCGTACGAACATCTCCGGGGACGCGCCCACCAGGTACTCGCCCTCGCCCAGGTTGAGGAAGAACTCGTAGGGGGCGGGGTTGCGCTCCCGCAGCCGCTCGTAGAACCGGGCGGGCGAGTCGCAGGCTCCGTAGGTGCGGTGGCTGGGCACCACCTCGAAGAGGTCGCCCCGGACGAACCTCTCCTTGGCGTCGGCGACGATGGCGGCGTAACTGCCCGGCTCCGGCGGCGGCGGGACCTCGCGGGCGGAGACGGCCGGGGTCGGCTCGGTCCGCCGGGGCAGGCCCTCGGTCGTGGCCTCGCCGGCGCCGGTCAGCTCGGCGGGGACGGTGAACTCGTAGCGGTTGCGCACGCAGGTCTCGCGCTTGCGGTCGTGCACCACGATCTCGTCCGGAAGCTGGAGCACGAGGTCGCGGTCGTCGGGGTCGCGGGGCAGCCGCTGCTCGATCGGCTCGAACTGGAAGGCGAGGTCGTAGCCGAACGCGCCGTACAGCCCGAGGTGCGGGTCCTCCGGGCCGGCGAACAGCGCCACGATCGAGCGCAGGGCCGAGAAGACGCTGGGCCTGCGGCTGCGCTGCTCCTCCGTGAAGTACTCCCCCGCCGCGGGTTCCGGGATGGTCACGTCCACCACGCCGTACGCCGGCGCCCGGTCGGGCGCCGCGGGCTCCGCGGGGCGGCCGTGCTCCAGGAGCGCACGGGCGACGACCGGCAGCAGGACCGCTCCGCGCTCGTTCAGCGCGCTGGCGGTGACGCGCCGACCGCGCGCGACCACCTCCAGGCAGGGGTCGACGTAGCCGAGGTGCCAGCGGCTGTAGCGCCCCGGATACTCCATTCCGGACGAGAGCACGCCGCCGCGGCGGCGTTCGACCGCGGCGGTGAGCTCGGTGAGGACGCCGGGGTCGCAGGGCGTGGCGGTGCTGCGCACGGCGATACCGCCGGCGGTGCGATAGGTACGGGAGCTGTCGTCCACGGGCCGGTCCTTTTCGCGTGGTGTCCACGCGGCGCCCGAACCGTGGCCGAGAACGAGAACGACCGCCGGCGCGGGCGGTCGCTGGTCAGATCGTCGGTAATGCGAACCAGATGCGCCGCCTAGGAGCGGCGCCACCACTGGTGTCGGAGCGGAGTGGTTCGCATGCCTGAGAGTGTAGCGGGTGCGCGGGCTGTCCCGCCCGGCGCAACCGCGGCTCGCCGAGGCCGGGGCTGGTCGGCGGCGACCAGCCAGCGCACCGCCAGGCCGTTCCACGCGTGGCGAAGGCCGGGTGGCCGGCTGCCGGTGACGGGAGTAGTGCCCTCACCCGCACCTCCGCCAACCTGACCGCCCCCCTGCCGCGCTCGCGGCTCTGCCGCGCCCGTGCGCCGAGGCGGCGCTACGTGGAGCGGCTCCTGTGCTGCGGGCGGACCGACCAGCGCGGGGACGGGGACGGTGAACTCGTAGCGGTTGCGCACGCAGGTCT
>NZ_QEIO01000070.1 GCF_003336425.1 Marinitenerispora sediminis
GTCGGGGGACGGCGCGCCGGCCGTCCGGTGGCCGCGGCGGGCGGGAGCGGGGCACTTTCGGGCGTGGACGGGGTCCTGGCGGCGCACCGCGGTGTCCAGATCGCGGACCGCGGCGCCCGTGGCGACGGCGGCGGGTTCTCGGTGGGTGACGACCGGCTCGGGCGTCCTTCGTAGCACACTCCACGCCCGTCTGGACGGTGACGCGTCCTGCCCCGGGGCGCACCGGAGGCGTGAACGCGCTCCCCGGACGGCTGGCCACCCGTGCTGAGCCGGTGCGCGGCCGCGGCCCGGGCGCTTCCGCCGGTGGCCGCGCCTGGCCCCCGGAGCGCGCCGGACACGTCTCCCCGCACCGGCCCGGCACGGGCCGTGGCCCCTCTCATCCGCCCGACGGCCGAGGAGGCCCCGGAGCCGGCGGTGAAGGCGCTGCACGGCTGGCTCCGCCACGGGATGGCGGCGTCATCCGGACGCCGTGGAGCCCTTCGGGCCTGGAAGGCCATGCGGTACCCACCACCGAGGACCGCGGTGCGCTCCTGCCCGGCGGATTCCGGCACGGGACACCGCGTTACGGGGTTCGGTGGAGAAGGCCGGGCCGAGGTGCCCGGCCGCGGCCATGCCGCGTGAGCTCACGCTGTACCGGCCGGGGAGCGGGCCGCCGGCCTCGACGTCCTCCGTGACGAGCAGCTCCGGGAGTCCCGACATGACCGGGAGGACACCACCGCCCGCCAACGGGCGGGTGGGTCGTTCTCTCCGGCGCCGCGTCGGCGGGTGAGCGCCGCCTACTCCGCCGCGCTCGTGGCGCGGCGCTTCTTGGCGACCCGCGAACGGTCGAGCAGCGGCTCGAAGCGCGCGGTGTACTCCTCCACGCAGGTCTGGCAGGCGTCGATCTCGCGGACGGCCTGGTCCCAGGCGAACTGGATGACGCTGTCGGCTTCCACTCGCGTGCCCTGGAAGTCGTGGGCGTCGCAGTAGGTGCGGGTGATGACCTCGGTTACCACCGTGGCAACGTGTCCTCTCGGCAATGACGGAGGGCGGGCGGCTGCCCGCCGGGCGCGGGCGCGCCGAACCGGAAAACTACACCCTCGCGGGGACATCTCGCGGCGTTTTGTCCGATCGGTGACGCCATTGCCGACGGAACGGCCGAGCAGCCGTTCCCGGCAGCGCCCGCGTGGTCCGGCACCGCGTCGCGGGTGGCGCGGTGCCGGACCACGCGGGCGCTGCCGGCGGGCACGGCGCGCCGGACGCTCTCGCGGCGCGGCGCCGACAGGACGCCGGCGACGACATCCCGCCGGACGGTGCGCGCGGCGGCCGGGCACGCGGATGCCGGCGGGTCCCCGCCCGCCGGCACCCGGCCGGTCCCGACCGCGCGGTGCGGTCGGAGCGCCGACGTCACTCGTCCCAGGCCTGCACCATCAACTGGCGCGAAATGCGCCCGTTCTCCAGGTCGAGCATCGAGTTGCACAGCACGCACGTCCCGTCCGGGTAGCGGCAGGACTCGGTGTAGGCGGCGAGGTCGTCGTACATCACGCAGCGGTCCAGGGAGTGCGTCATGTCGCGGGCGCAGACGTCCTCGAGCGTCTGGCGGATCTCGGCGTGCCCCCGCAGGATCAGCGGGTTGCTGGGGGAGTTGGTGTGGTCGACGATCTCCACCTCGGCATCGTCGTTGTAGAGCGAGATCAGCATGTCGGCGTCGCGCTGCTCGATGCCCCGCCGGAGTCTCGTCTCGTCGAACGTTCCGGCCATCGTCGTCATGTCGGGCCTCCTCACGTCGGACTCCGGCGGACGCCCCCGACCGCGCCACCGGACATGTCCGTCCTCCTCCTCCAATCATGCGCGCGTGGGCGTCAATCACGGCCCAATCGGGCGTCAATCCGCTGCTGTGCGCGCTTCCGGCGGCGGTGGAGCGACGCGGCCCACCGGATCAGCGCCCGCGGCCGAGAAGCCGTACCCGGGGGCCCTCCAGGCTGGTCGGGTGCAGCCGGTCGACGAGGCACGACCGGTGCACCACGAGCGAGGTGGCGCCGGGCCCCTCTGCGCTGCGGGCGTCCAGGACGACGCCGTCTCCCCCGGGGGACAGCACGGCCGATGCGCCGCAGAGATCGCAGCCCCAGCGGAACTCGCGCAGGTCGGCCGCCCGCAGTGTGAGCCGCACCCAGGCGGGCGGGGACCACCTGCGGACCGCCTCGACGACCGCGTCGACCTCGGACCCGAGAACCGGGTACTCCTCGGGCAGGGCGCGCGGCGAGCCCGACGGGCTGTCGATGCGGCCGGCGTCCACCGACGCGCCCGTGTCCGGACTCCCCAGGACCTCCGCCAGCACGCCCCACGGCTCGTGGCCGGTGATCCGGACCCTGACCCGGGCGCCGGGCACGAGGTCCGCCGCGGCGGAGTCGAAGCGGTGCATGGCGGCATTCTGCCGCCTCCGCCGGACGCCGTCGGCACCAGGGGGCCGCGGCCGGCGGACCCGCCGCGCGGGGCCGCGTGTTCCGGCAGGTCGAAACCGGGTTTCGGGCGGTGTGGCAGGAGTCCGGCGCGGCCGGCCGGGGTACAGGAAGAACGTCCGGGCGGCTCCGTCGCACCGGGACCAGCCGCGTTGTCCGCGACCACCGGCATCCGCGACCGTCCGCGCGGAGCCGCCAGACCCCGGAACATCCGGGATGTCCCCGGCGTGGCCGCCGGGGCGGACCAGATGCGACCGGTGGACCGCGACCGACGGTCCGCGCGCCGGCCGCGGAAGGGCGAGGCAGCAGATGACGACAAAGGACGTGACCACGAAGAGCGCCGGGCCGGACCTGGCCGGGACGGCGGTCCCCGAGTCCGTCGCCGCCCGGCGGCTGCCCTACACGGTGCCGCGCCAGCGCCGCGCGACGGTGCCGGGCCGGGCGGCCGCGCCCACTCCCGCGGCCCCGCTGGTCGGCCCCCGCATCCTGGTCTACAAACAGGACCCCATGGTGACGGAGCTCGGCATCCGGCCGGTGTTCCTGCCCTCGGTGGTGCTGAACGGCCCCGCCGACGCCCGCGTCACCACCCAGCTGCCCGGCACCACGCCCGTGGCGCGCGACGTCAACGGGGACTTCATCTTCCCCGCCAACAGCCGGGAGTTCGACTGCTCGCACACCTTCGCCGTCGTCCGCGAGACGCTGACGATGTACGAGCGGCACCACGGCGCCCCGCTGCCGTTCGCGTGGAACGCGGCCGGCAACACCCAGCCGATCGCCGTCTTCCCCCGGGCCGCGATGGGGGCCAACGCCTTCTACTCCAGGACCGCCAAGGCGCTCAAGTTCCTGTTCTTCACACCGCAGGGCAGTCCGAGCGAGGTCTTCACCTGCCGGTCGCTCGACATCGTCGCGCACGAGACGGGCCACGCGGTGCTGGACGGCCTCAAACCCGGCTGGCTCGCGGCCGGGAACCCGCCGCAGACCGGTGGCCTGCACGAGGCGTGGGGCGACCTGAGCGCCATCTTCCTCGCGCTGTCGCAGCCCGACCAGGCCGAGGCGCTCGTCACCCTGACCAAGGGGAACCTGCACGCCACGTCGTTCCTGTCGGCGGTGGCGGAGCAGTTCGGCACCGCGCTGGGCCTGTCGTTCGGCCTGCGCAACGCGGACAACGACCTCAAGCTCAGCGAGGCCGGCAACGAGGTGCACGCGATCTCGCAGGTGTTCACCGGCGGGATCTACGACGTGCTCGCCGACGTCTACGTCTTCGAGTACGAGCGGCAGCGCGCCGCCAAGAGCCCGACGCTGGTGCTCATGGAGGTCGCCGGGCGGATCTGCAAGCTGCTGTTCGACGCGGTCGTGCTGGCCCCGCCCACCGCCGCGACGTACGCCGACGTCGTCAACGCGATGCTGCGGGTCTCCGCCGCGCAGGGGGATCCGCCGATCTACCGCACCTTCGTCCGCAACCGGTTCGCGCTCCGCGAGGTCGTGGCCTCGCCGACGCCGATCACCGACCTCGTCTCGGGGCAGATGCCGATGACCGACGCCGAGTACACCGGCGCCGGCGGGGCCGAGGACGCCACCGAGGTCGCCGTCGCCGACGAGCGCTCGGCCAGCCTGTGCGCGGCCCAGGACCGCTCGACGTCCTGCGGCACGATGCAGCTGCCCGAGTTCCAGGTGGTGAGCGTGGAGCGGCTCGCCGACCGCGGACCGCTGGAGGACGCCGACATCCTCGCCGGCGAGCTGCGCGAGCTCGGCCGGGCCTTCGGGCGGTAGCGGAACCCGGCGCAGGGTGTGCGCCGACGGCAGCGGACGACGGGTCGGGGGTGAGCGATGCGCGTGGTGATCGAGCGCACCGGTGGGTTCGCCGGGATCGAGGAGGAGGTCGCCTCCTACGACACCGAACACCTCGCGGCGGAGGACGCGGCGGAGGTACGGCGGGCCGTCGAGCGGATCGCCGCCGCGTCGGCCCGGGAGGAGAGCACCGAGGTGGGGGCCGACCTGGTGAACTACCGGATCACGGCGGGCGGCCGCGTCCTGCTGGTATCGGCGGACCCGGCAGCGGCACTGGCCGGACCGCTGTCGGTACTGCTGCGCCAGCGGCCCGCCTGACCGGACGCGGCCGCCCGCCCGGACCAGGAGGGCGGCGGGCGGGCCGCGCCGCCGCACCCGGCCGGCGCGGCTGCCCCGGCGCAGCACCGGTCAGTCGAGGCAGAACTCGTTGCCCTCGGGGTCGGCCATCACGATGTGGCCGGCGCTCATCGGGGGCTCGGGTTCGTAGCGGCGGACACGCGTCGCTCCCAGCGCGACGAGACGGTCGCACTCGGCCTCCAGCGCGGCCATCCGCTCCGCTCCCCGCAGTCCGGGAGCCGCGCGCACGTCGAGGTGGACGCGGTTCTTGGCGGCCTTGCCCTCCGGCACCTGCTGGAAGAACAGCCGGGGGCCGTGTCCCTCGGGGTCCTCGACGGCCGAATTCGAGTTGCGCCGCTCCTCCGGTACGCCGAGCCGCGCGAGGAAGTCGTCCCACGCGGCCAGCGGGTCGGCGCCCTCGGGCAGGTCGACTCCGGGCGGGCCGGGGTGGACGTAGCCGAGGGCCTCGCGCCAGAAGGATGACAGCGCCCGCGGGTCATGGGCGTCGAAGGTGACCTGGACGTGGCGGCTCATCGGGTCGCTCCGTTCGTGGTGTGCGTCGTGTGCAGGTAGAGGTCGCGCAGCAGGCAGACCTCGGACAGATGGTGGATCATCTCGCGGTTGATGTGCAGTACCAGCGCGGCCAGCGGACGCGCGGCGTGCGGCCCCTCCGCCGCGCCGCACGGGCGGGCGAGGCCGGCTTCGCCGAGGGACTCGACCCCGGCCAGCCACGCCGCGTACTCCGCGTCGAGCTGGGCCAGCGCAGCGGCCGCGGTCGGGGCGTACTCGAACGACCGGTAGCCGGTGGGCGCGCGGCCGAAGTGCGCGGCGTTGCGCACCGCGAGCACGCCGACGACCACGTGCGCGAGCCGCCAGGCGATCGTCGTGAACTGCGGCGGACCGGGCTGCGACGCCGGCAGGTCGAGGGCCATCGCACCGGTCCCGGCCTGCCCCGGCACGGAGCTGGTCCCGCGCGGACGCACGCTCCAGCAGCCGGGCGCCGGCTCCCAGAAGTACTCATCGTCGGTGAGCCCGTTGAGGCGGTCGCGCAGCTGGCCGGTCCAGTGCCGGTCGAGCTGCTCGCGGAGCAGGAGATTCCAGGTCTGGTCGGTCACGGTGCCAGCCTGGCGGAGATCGCGGACAGCTTCGTTCCTCAATGTGCGGGGCGACGGGAGTGTGTGTCCGCGGCGGCGGCCGGGCGGGTGACACGGTGGGCGGGGGCGTTCGGTGGGCGCCCGGTGCGGGCGCGTCCGACCGCCGCCCGGCTCGGCGGAGGGGGCCGCCGGCCGGCGGGACTGGGCACGAGGGACGCGGGTCCGGTTCAATGATCGCCATGACGGACCCCGTTCCCGCGCCTGCCGTCCCGTCCGCCGCCTCCGCAGCCGAGCGGAGCCCGACCGGGCCGCGCGCGCGGGGAGCGGCGGCGCGGCGATGAGCGACTACCACGACCTCGTCTTCCTCGCCGCGCTCCCCGACACCGTGCCGGACGCGTTCCTGGCCGAACTCCGGTGGCAGCTGCGGCTCACCGAGACGGAACCGCCGGAGCACACGGCGGTGTCGTACCGGGGGTGGGGCGAGCCGTTCGCGGTGTTCATGGGCGACGGTCCCAGTCCGCACTTCGCCGGCCACGACCACTCGCGGCTGCTCCGCCGGTCCGACGGCGGGGGATGGCTGGTCGACGTGCGCTCGGAGGTGCACGAGGACGACTACGGGCTCGTCCTGCAGGTCGTCGAGTGGATCCTCCGCCACTCGGTCACACGCGGCCGGTTCGGCCGGGCGGCCTACACCGGCGACGACATCGTCTGGACGCTCTTCTGGGACGGCGAGCGTGTCGTGCCCCTGCGCGACGGTGCCGCCGCACCAGCACTGCCTCCCTCCGGGCGGGGCTCGGGTGGCGGGATGCGGGCCGCGCCGCACCGCACGCGTAGGGACGGACCCCAGCGCCCGCCCCGGACGGTCCAGGTCCGGGGGCCGTCCGGCACGCCGGAGATGACGTTGCCGATGGCCGGCCACCTGCTGCGCCCGAAGCCCGCCGGCGGCCGGGAACGCGGCTCCGGCCCGGACCCCGGTGCGGCATGGCGCCCGGCGGCCCGGGGGACCGACACGGGACCGCGCTCGGCGAGGTGACGCGGCGTGGGCGGCGATCGCTCCAGAGGCGGGCCGAGCTCCGCGTGGACGGGGCTCCCGCGCGGCAGCAGGCGCGGGAAGGCGGTGGCGTGGCCGAGGCACATGATCGTGCGGCGGTTGCGGAGGCCGTCCTGGAGTTCCGTCCCGGGGCGGGAGCGCGGTCCTGTTCGCCAGGCGGCGTTCGCCGATCTGGTTCCGTGGTCCGTCGGGCGGCGTGCCACCACCCACTCGTGCGGCGTACGCGGCGGGAGGCGGGTGGACGCCGGTCGGACCTCCGAACCGCCGAGGTTCTGTTTCTTGAAAGGTCTGCGGGTGGGCCGCTCTGGAACCGTGTGTCGACGTGGTCCGACGCCATGAACCCACCGACCATGCTCGTCAGGTGCTGCGGCCCGCCCGGTACGGGGTTTCCCACCCCCAGTACCCGTCCGCCCGCTGCCGCGGTCCCCGCCGGTCCGGTCACCAGCCGAGGCACGGGCTGCCGGGGAACGGCCCGACCGCCGCTCAGCCGGCCCCGCGCCGGGGACCGGCCTCGGACCAGGGCGGAGCCGGGCCGGGCGGTGCGGCCGCACGCAGTTCCGCCAACCAGGCCGCGACCTGCCCGTCGTCGTGCAGGTAGGGCCCGTCCGGGCCATGCGCGAGGTCCACACCATGCAGCCGGTCCAGCGCCACCTCCACGGCGGGGTCACCGGTGTCGAGGTCGAACCGGCGCGCCGCCCAACGGTCGGCCTGGTCGCGGTCGATGGTCCCGGCCAGCAGCGCCTCGAAGACGGCGATGACCTCGGCGCGGGTCGGCGGTCGCTCCATGCCGCCATCCTGACATGGAAAGCGCCGTCCGCGCCCGAGCGGTGGTGCTCCCGCCCGCCGCTGCCGCATCATGGTCGGGTGCTGGTCTACGTGGCGAAGACGTTCCGGCAGCCTGGCAGTGAGCCGTGGGCGGTGGTGCGGTCCGCGATCGGCGGCGCCACCGTGCGCTGGTCCGGCGGCGCGGGCGGCGGGCTCCGCCGCGTCGAGTGGACGATCGACGCCGACGTCACGTGGGGCCGGGACGCCCGGCCGGCGCGGTCGGCCGCCCCCGCCATCGGTACGGCGGGCCCCCGGGTGCTGCTGCGCGGCCGCCTCGGTCTGGCCGCGGACGGCGCGGCGCACCTCCTTCTCGCCGGAACACCGGTCCTCCTCGACTTCCTCGGGCCTCCGCCGCCCCGGGACGCGGCGGGGACGTGGATCGAGCTCGGTGTCGAGGCGCACCGGGTGCGGCTGTACCCCTACGAGGTGTGACGGAGCCGGGGGACGGCGTGCCCGCGGCCGGGCGGCGCAGCGCCGATCCGCCCGGCCCGCGGGTTCACGGCGTGCGGTGGACGCGCGCTCCCGAGGTCCGCTGCCGCCGGAGCTGGGCGTCGACGGTGGACCTCGCGGCACCGGTGCTCCTGCCCCCCATGGCGGACCGCAGCCGCGCCGCGGTGAGGGCGGGGGTCCTGCCCGGCGGGGCCGGACGCCAGTCCACGTTCTCGACGCGGGCGCGCTGCTGTCCGAGCATGTTGGTCCCCATCTCGTAGTTGACGGAGAACTCCCCCGGAACGGTACCCGGCGCGTCCGGCCCGCCGGTGATCGCCGGTCCGCTCTGCCAGTCGACCTGCCCGTGGCTCAGGAAGAGCCCGTCGACATAGCCGTCACTCCGCGCGAGCCTCTGGCTGTTGCGCTGCTCGATCTCCCCGTCGAGGTGCCGCAGGCGGAGAAGCGCGCTCTGCCGGGCACCGGCCGGCATCGCGGCCAGGTCCGCGCCGGCGCGGGGGGACAGGTCGATGTTGCGGAAGACGGCGTCCTCGAAGAACGTCGTGTAGCTCCGCCACCTCTCCGGGGCCAGCCTCGGGATCGGTGCCGACGCCGACGAGGAGTGCGGCGGCCCGCCACCCGGACCGGCGCCGCTCCCTCCCGGTGAACCGGCCGCGGCTGGTAGTCGCCGACGGGCCCGAGCTCGCACCGGGCCCGGCGCCGGGCCCGCCGCCGAGGTGCGAGCGGTCGGTGTCGGAGGCCGGCCCCAGCATGTGCCGACCGGAAACGATCGGGCGGACCGCCCTGCCGAGAGGACGCCATGGAGGACAACGCAGCACCGTTGGAGCTCTTCCGCCTGACCGGCGAATCCGGAACCGACGGCGTGACGGTGCGGGTGCGAGGCCGCTACCGGCCGGAGGAGTACGACGACCTCCTCGACGCCGAGATCGTCGTGCACTCCGCGGTCTCCGGCCAGTTCCGCGTGATCCTGTTCCCCGAGGACCTCGACGAGTGGGACGGCGCCCTGGAGGAGTTCGCCGCCGGAGGCGCCGCGGGCTGGCTGGGAGAGCGGCAGCTCACGATGCACGTGGAGCCGGTCCGGGGCACCAGCTGCGTGAAGGTGCGGATCCACGCCGACCCCGTCACCGGGATCGACCTGTCCCTGCCGCTCTTGCCGGCCGCGACCTGGGTCGGGGACAACCGTGCCCGCTTCGACCGGGTGCGGGCCGCCTACCCCGAGGCCGACGGCGGGGGCGACGGTCCCGGGTAGCCGGCGCGTCCCGGCCGGGTCCGGCCTCACGCGGGGACGGCGTCGTCCCGTTCGGCGCGGGCACCACGGGCATGGGGCGGACCGCCCGCCCGGTACCGCTGCGGGCTGATCCCGCGCTCCCGTTTGAAGGCCGCGCTCAACGCGAACCCGCTGCCGTACCCGACCCGGCGCGCCACCGCGTCCAGGGGCGCGTCGGACTCGCGCAGCAGGTCGGCGGCGAGCGTGAGGCGCCACGCCGTGAGGTAGGCCATGGGCGGTTCGCCGACCAGCGCCGTGAACCGGCGGGCCAGCGCGGCGCGGGAGACCCCCGCCTCGGCGGCCAGGGCCGCCACGGTCCAGGGACGTGCCGGTTCCCGGTGCAGCAGGCGCAGGGCGCGGCCGACGACCGGGTCGCCGTGCGCGCGGTACCACGCGGGGGCGTCCGCCTCGGGCCGCGCGAACCAGGCCCGCAGCACCGCGATGAGCAGCAGGTCCAGCAACCGGTCCAGTACCGCCTCCTGGCCGGGCAGCTGCTTGCCGACCTCCTCGGCGAGCAGCGGCACGATCGGGCTGCTCCAGGCGTCCTCCGGCAGCACCACCAGCCGGGGCAGCGCGTCGAGCAGCCGGCGGCCCACCGCGTCGGGCACCTGGTAGGTGCCGGTGAGCAGCACCGTCGTCCCGTCCGAGTCCGTACCCCAGGTGCGCACCCCCAGGTCCGACAGGTCGGCGAGCGGAGCTCCCGCCAGGGTGGTGCAGCGCTGTCCCGGACCGATGACCGCGTGCGGCGGGGTCGCCGGGCCGTCGGCGACCGTGTAGGGCCGCGGACCGCGCACGACCGCGACGTCCCGGGGACGCAGGCGCGTCGCCGAGCCGTCCTCGGGGACCACCCAGGCGGTCCCCTCCAGCACCGCCATGAGGGTGAGGGGTGCCCGGTCCTCGATCCGCAGCGACCAGGGCGGGCTCAGCACGGACCGCAGCAGGAAGGCGCCCCGGGCGCGCGGCCCGTCCAGCAGACCCGCGAGTGCGTCCATGCGGCCGAGTGTAGACGCCGGCGTATGGGGGTGATCCTCCCGGCCATGGCGGCCGGCGTCCCGGCGGACTTCACTGGTGGGGGACGGCGCGGGCGTCCCGGCCCGCGGGTGCGGGCCGCGGCGTCCGCCCGCTCCGCCGCCGCCCGCGCGCCGGACCCGAAGACGCCCGCACGCCGAGGAACCCCCATGACGGATCTCATCGCGGCCGCCGCGCTGCCCGCGGCCACCCTGACCACCGGACTCGCCGCCGGCCTCTACTACGGCTTCGCCTGCGCCGTCATGCCCGGCCTGGCCCGAACCGACGACCGGACCCTTGTCACGGCGATGCGGCACGTCAACGAGGCCATCCTCAACGGGTGGTTCCTGCTGCTCTTCCTCGGCAGCCCGGCGGCGACGGCGCTCGCGCTGGCATCGGTGCTCGGCGGCGAGGGCCGGGCCGCGCTGCCGTGGACGGCCGGCGCGCTGGCCGCACACGTCGCGGTGCTCGCCATCACGTTCGCCGGCAACGTGCCCCTGAACAACGCCCTCGCCCGGTCCGGCCCGGCCGGCCCGGAGGCGCCGCCCGCGGCGGCCCGCGCGGGTTTCGAGCGGCCGTGGCGGCGCTGGAACACCCTCCGCACGGCGGCGGCCGCGGTGGCGTTCGGCTGCCTCGTCATGGCCATGGCGGTCGGCGAGTGACCGCGCCCGTGCTCCGGGAGGCGGCGCCCCCGCCGCCGGGGTACCGCTGCTCCCGCGCCCGGTCCCGCGATACGGTCAGCCCAGCGTGCGCCGGGGCGCGGCGCGCCCGATGAGCCCGGCGCGCTGGTGTCCGCGGGTGCCGGCGGCTTTGGCAGCGGCACCCGGTCCCAGCGGCAGGCGGTGCCGGTTGCGGGTTCCGTCACTCTTCACGGGGTTGTCGAGCTCGCCGAGCCCTCTCTGCCGGTCGACGCTGTTCCGCTGCGCCTCGACCACCGCCTGGTCGAAGTCGCCGCCCATCTCGCGGGCCAGCTCCTCGCGCAGCGCGTCCTCGCCCGCCTTGTCGGTGATCCGGGGATCCACGTTCTCCGCCATGCGCTCTCCTCGACTCGTCACGCGGGGCTCGTTCTCGGAGCCGCCGCTCCGGCGGTCCGCCGGTGACTGTTCCGCCGGATATCCGGATATCCGGAGAAACGCCGCCGATCGCCCCGTCGGTTCGCCAGACTACGGCCATGACCGAGCGTCCTGATGAGGCCCCGGCCCGGGCGAGGTCGGGAGTCGAGTCGGCGTCGTCCGGCCTCTTCGGCCTCGCCCTGGCGGTGTTCGTGCTCCACATGGCGGCTCCGACGCACTGGACCGGGCTCGCCGTCCTCGTCCTCGCGATCGTGGCGATCGGGCTGCGGATCGAACTGGCGGTCCGGGGGCTCGCGGAGCGGCGGCCGGTCACCCGTAGCCGCCGGACCGCGTGGCGCCCCGGCCGCGGGTCAGGACCGCGGACCCGGGACGCCGGCCGGCGGTTCGACGGACTGCCGGTGCCGGAAGACGTTGAGCGGGTCCCAGCGCCGCTTGGCCTCCTGGAGCGCCGGGTAGTGGCGGCCGTAGTACAGCCGCGACCAGGACGCGGGGTCGATGTTCCACTCGCGGTCGCTCAGGTCGACGTCGGGGTAGCCGACGTAGCAGCCGTCGGTGACCCCGGCCCCGATCTCCCTGGTGGCCGGGACCCCGCCGGTGTCGGCGTACATGTTCTGGTACACGGTGCGGATCCAGTGGAGGTGGTCCGCGCCGTCCTCGGTCGCGGGCCAGTACACCTGGTGCTGGAGCTTCAGGACCGAGTCCCGCTGCGCGACCGCGGTGGCCTCCTCGGCCACCTCGTTGACCGCGGCGCCGTAGGAGTCGATCTGCACCACGGCGTCGCGGACGACGCCGCGGTCCTCACCCGCGAGTCCCTCCCAGAGCGCGCGGATCTGCCGCTCGGGCAGCGGTCCGCGCATGTAGGCGGACTTGTGCTTGCCGCATCGGAGGTTGTCCACCGGCCCGAGGAGCTTGTCCACCGAATCCCACGGCAGCGGCTGCGGCCGCTGCAGCCCGGCGAGCGCCGGGTACTCCCCGTAGCCCTCGGTGAGGTCCTCGAAGGCCCGGGAGCGCAGGGCGAGGCGGGGGCCGCCGCCCATGGCCTTCTGGAAGTCCGCCATCCGCTGCCGCGCCTTGGGGGCGCTCGCGTCGATCTGGGCGATGAGGCCGATCTTGGGCTGGCTGCGGTGGGTGAGCAGCAGGATCGCGAACAGCGGGTCGAACTTCGGGTCCCGCCGGGCGAAGAAGCTCCCGAAGTTGTCCACGATCCGCTTGAACTGCCGGAAACCGCGCTCACGGCGCGCGAGGCTGGACCACTTCCAGCCGCCGGCGGTGAGCAGCACGTGCTCCGGCGCGTCCGGCAGGCCCCTGAACCAGAACCGGGTGACGATGCCGAAGTTGCCGCCGCCGCCCCCGGTGTGCGCCCACCAGAGCGACCGCTCCGGCTCGGGGCTGTCGCGGTTCGCGCGCACCAGCCGGACCTCGCGGTCCTCGTCCACCACGGCGACCTCGACCTCGTACAGGTAGTCGACGGTGAGCCCGAACTGCCGGGACAGCAGCCCGAACCCCCCGGCGGGCACGTGCCCGCCGACCCCGACCGAGGCGCAGGAACCGCCCGGAAGCACCTTGCCGGTCTTCAGGAAGAGCTGTTTGCGCAGATCTCCGTTGGTGGCACCGGCCTCGACGCACACCATCCCGCCGTCCTCGTAGACCTCGTCCATGAGGGAGACGTCGATGATCACGCGAACGTCGGGCGCGCAGACGAAGTCCTCGTAGCAGTGGCCGCCGGAGCGCGTGGTGATCCGGGAGCGCTCCTCGCCGGGGTCGTGGTCGGCGACCGCGTCCCGCAGCGCGGTCACCGCCTCCTCGGGGCTGCGGACCAGCTCGACGTAGTCGGGCTCGGCCTCCCAGCGGGGGTTGTATCCCCGGCGCACCGCCGCGTAGCGGCGGTCCCCCGGCGTCACCCTGATCCCGCGCGCGACCGTCCTCGTGTCCGTCATGCCCATCACCCCGCCTCGTGCCGGCCCGGCCCGGTGGCCGCGGCGGCCGGAGCGTCCGGCCGCCGCGGCCGCACGGCGCCGCCTGTGGCGGGCACCGCTACCGCGGGGCGGGCAAAACGCACCTCAACGGCCGCACCCTGTTGGCTGTTGCCGCGGGCGGCCGGACGGGCGTGCCCGTCCGGCCGGCGGGCCGGTGCTACTCGGGGCGCAGCGCCGCGAGCTGCTCCTCGAAGGGGGTGACGGCCTCGGCAGCGGCGGCAGGGGCCGGCCGCGCCCCGACCAGGTCGGCCAGCTCCCCGCCGGCGCGCGCGATCCGGCTCGGGAGGGTGGCGGTGAGCCCGTCGCCCGTGCCGCCCCAGTCCTCGGACGCGGCGTACACCGCGGTGGGCGCCACCACCGCGCGGAGGTAGGCGAACAGCGGGCGCATCGCGTGCTCCAGGGCGAGCGAGTGCCGCGCCGTGCCGCCCGTCGCGGCGATGAGGACGGGCGTGCCGGCCAGGGCGTCCTTGTCCACCACGTCGAAGAACGACTTGAACAGCCCGCTGTAGGAGGCCGAGAACACCGGGGTGACGGCGATGAGCCCGTCCGCCCCGGCGACCGCCTCGAGGGCCGCGCGCAGCTCCGGCCCGGGAAAGCCCGT
Organism: Marinitenerispora sediminis; assembly: GCF_003336425.1. Taxonomy (GTDB): domain Bacteria; phylum Actinomycetota; class Actinomycetes; order Streptosporangiales; family Streptosporangiaceae; genus Marinitenerispora; species Marinitenerispora sediminis. Next base: position 13,905 of record NZ_QEIO01000070.1, read on the forward strand.
CACCAGGTTGTTCGCGATGTCGACGGCCAGTTCGCGCAGCTCGATCACCCGCACCTCGACCGGCCGGCCGCCCTCCGCCAGCCGGCGGCGGGCGGCGTCGGCGAGGCGGTCGGCGAGCAGCCGCGTGGAGGAGGGCTCGCTCAGGCCTGCCGACACAGCCACCAGCGTCACCGGGGTCGTCACCTGGTCACCTCCGTGGCGGTCGGCTCGTCGCGGCGCGCGACGAGCGAGGCGTGGGTGGGGGCGTCGGGCACATCGGCGGGTCGGTCGCGGGCGAACTCCTCGCGCAGCACCGGCAGGATCTCGCCGAGCATGTCGAGCTGCTCCAGCACGGTCTTCAGGGGCAGACCGGCGTGGTCGACGAGGAACAGCTGGCGCTGGTAGTCGCCGAAGTAGTCCCGGAACGCCAGGGTCTTGTCGATGACCTCCTGCGGGCTCCCGACGGTGAGCGGCGTCTCCGCCGTGAACTGCTCCAGGGACGGCCCGTGCCCGTACACCGGCGCGTTGTCGAAGTAGGGGCGGAACTCGCGGACGGCGTCCTGCGACCGCTTCCGCATGAAGATCTGCCCGCCGAGGCCGACGACGGCCTGCTCCGGGGTGCCGTGGCCGTAGTGCGCGTACCGCTCCCGGTACAGGGAGATGAGCCGCTGGAAGTGCTCCTTGGGCCAGAAGATGTTGTTGGCGAAGAAGCCGTCCCCATAGTAGGCGGCCTGCTCGGCGATCTCCGGGCTCCGGATCGAGCCGTGCCAGACGAACGGCGGTACGCCGTCCAGGGGGCGGGGGGTGGAGGTGAAGCCCTGGAGGGGCGTGCGGAAGCGGCCCTCCCAGTCGACCACGTCCTCCCGCCACAGCCGGTGCAGCAGCGCGTAGTTCTCGATGGCCAGCGGGATCCCCTGGCGGATGTCCTGGCCGAACCAGGGGTAGACCGGCCCGGTGTTGCCGCGGCCGAGCATCAGGTCCACCCGCCCGCCGGCCAGGTGCTGCAGCATCGCGAAGTCCTCGGCGATCTTCACCGGGTCGTTCGTGGTGATCAGCGTCGTGGACGTGGAGAGGATCAGCCGCTCGGTGCGCGCCGCGATCCAGCCCAGCATGGTCGTTGGCGACGACGGCACGAACGGCGGGTTGTGGTGCTCCCCGGTCGCGAAGACGTCCAGGCCGACCTCCTCGGCCTTGAGCGCGATGGTGGTCATCGCGGTGATCCGCTCGTGCTCACTCGGCGTCCGGCCCGTGGTCGGATCCGGAGTCACGTCGCCGACCGTGAAGATCCCGAACTGCACGGGACTCGACCTCCTTCAGGTTGTTGACGAATCAACTATACGCCCGCAACGCGCGGCGCCCGACTTCTGTTCCCGCCGCGCGGGGGAGGTCAGGGCGTCTGCTCGGTCCGGGCGACGATCTGGCGGGAGATGTCGTCCAGTGCGGCGAGCTGCTCCGAGGACAGGTGGTCGAAGACCAGCCGGCGGACCGCCTCGACGTGCCGGGGTGCGGCGGCCTCGATCGCCGCGCGCCCCTCGGGCGTGATCGCGATGAAGGCGCCGCGCCCGTCGTCGGGGCACTCCTCGCGCCGGACCAGGCCGCGCCGGACCATGCGGGCGATGTGGTGGGACATCCGGCTCTTCTCCCACTCCACCGCCCGGGCCAGCTCAAGGAACCGCATGCGGCCGTCGGGTACGTCCGTGAGGTTGACGAGGACGCCGTAGTCGGCCATCGAGAGGTTCGACTCCGTCTGCAGCTCGCGCCCGAGGCGGGCGGTGAGCTGGGTCTGCATGCGGAGGAACGTGCGCCAGACCCGCTGCTCGTCCGGTGTCAGCCAGCGAGGTGTGTCGTCCATGTCCCCCAGGGTACGCAGCTCCTTGACGCGTCAACAAATTCCACGGCCATCCGCGGGCACGGGGACGCGGACGGTTCCGGTCGCCTACGCTGGCCACCGGAACGGCCGTGCGGCCGGGGCGCACCGCCGTCTCGCGCCGTCGAAGCGAGCGAGGTGGAGAGTGCGGCGGACGTCGGACGCCGCGGCGCTGCTGGCGGCAGCGCGGAGCGGTGACGAGGCGGCGTTCGGCCGGCTGGTCGAACCCCTCCGCGGGGAGCTGTACGCGCACTGCTACCGCATGCTCGGATCGGTCCACGACGCGGAGGACGCCCTGCAGGAGGCCCTGCTGCGGGCCTGGCGCGGGCTGGACCGGTTCGAGGACCGCGGCTCGCTCCGGCCGTGGCTGTACCGGATCGCCACCAACCGCTGCCTGACCCTCATCGAGCGCCGCGGCCGCCGGGAACTGCCGGTCGACCTCGGACCCGGTGCCGCACCGCCGGCGGAGACCGCGTGGGTGGAGCCGTGCCCCGACGACCGGCTCGGCCTGGCCGACCTCGGCCCGGAGCAGCGCTACCTCGCACGGGAGAGTACCGAACTGGCCTTCGTCGCCGCCCTCCAGCACCTCGGCGCCCGCCAGCGCGCGGTCCTGCTGCTGCGCGAGGTCCTGGGGTTCTCGGCGCGCGAGGTCGCCGACCTGCTGGAGACCTCCGTGCCGTCGGTCAACAGCGCGCTGCAGCGCGCCCGCGGGACGCTCGGTGCCCTGCCTTCGGACCGGCGCCGGCCGGCGGCCGCGCCGTCCGCGCGGGAGCAGGAGGTCCGGCGCACGGCCGAGCGGTACGCGCGGGCGTGGGAGCGCGGCGACGTCGACGCCCTCGTGGCGATGCTGACCGACGACGCCAGGTACTCCATGCCGCCGCTGCCGGAGTGGTACGAGGGGAGGGCCGCCATCCGGGCGTTCCTGCTGGCAGGGCCGCTGGACCGGCGCTGGCGCCTCCGGCCGGCGCGGGCGAACGGGCAGCCCGCCCTCGGCGCCTACCTGTGGGACGGGGCGCGGCGCCGCTACCTGCCCGCGGCCCTCGACGTGCTCACGGTGCGCGGGACGCGGATCGCGGAGGTCGTCTCGTTCCTCGGGGCCGACTTCGCGGTCTTCGGGCTGCCCGCCGAGATCGCGGACTGATTCCGCGCGCGGCGATGAGTCCGGGCCGCCGCGCGGGTTGTAGGGGGGACAGAGCAGTGGATGCGCGCGGGCGCGCGCCCGCGCCGACCCGGAGGAGGAACCCGTGCGGGAGATCGTCACCCATTTGGCCTTCAACGACGCGGCGGAGGAGGCCGTGCAGTTCTACACCTCGGTGATCCCGGGCTCCCGGGTCACCGGAATGACCCGCTTCCGGGCCGGTGAGCCCGGGCCGGAGGGGACGGTGCGCACCATCCGCTTCGAGATGCTCGGCCAGAAGTTCCTCGCGGTCAACGGCGGACCGGAGTTCTCGTTCACCGAGGGGGTCTCGCTGCTGGTGCGGTGCGACACCCAGCGCGAGGTCGACGAGCTGTGGGAGCGGCTGAGCGAGGGCGGCTCGACCCAGGTGTGCGGATGGCTCACCGACCGCTACGGGCTGGCGTGGCAGATCGAGCCGACCGTGGTGGAGGAGTACCTGTACGGCCCGGACCCCGAGGCCGCGCAGCGCGTGGTGGAGGCGGTCTACCGGATGACCAGGATCGACATCGCGGAGGTGGAGCGCGCCTACCGCGGCGCGTAGCCGGTACCGGGGCCGGGCGGGACGGGGACCCGCCCGGCCCCGGCGGCCCTCGCCGCCGACTGATCCGCCCGCCCCGGGCCGGGCTACATGCCGCGCAGGTGGTCGCGCAGGCTGCGCGCGACCCGGCCCATGAGCGCCTCGGCCCCGGGCTGGCTGATGGCCGGCACCCGTGACTCCGTGAGAGCGGCGACCGCGAACACCTGGCCGTCCGCGTGCTCCACGACCCCCACCTCGTGGCGGAGGTTGAGCATGGTGCCGGTCTTGGACGACCACGTCGTGGCGTCCGAGGTGAAGTCGGGCGCCAGCCGCTGCCGGTGCACGTTGTCGGCCATGAGCGCCCGCACCCGCTCGCTGACCTCCGGGTGGATCGGCGAGGGCGTCCACAGCGCCCGCAGCAGCTCCACGCACGCCCGCCCCGACGCCGAGTTGGCGTGCGTGACGTCGAGCTGCGGGATCCGGTGCCCGCGCCCGGCCGTGCCCGCCTCGATGGCCAGCGAGTGGGCCAGGTGCGCCTCCTCCGGGGCGAACCGCGCCGTCGGTGTGTTGTTGAGGTCGCTCATGGTGTGCCGGACGGTGATGCCGTGCAGCCCGACGGCCCGCAGCGCGCGGGCGACCTCGGCCGGCGGCGTGAGGGAGAACAGCGCGTCCGCCGCGGCGTTGTCGCTCATGCAGGTGCTGAGGTACAGCAGGTCGTCGATCGCGATCTGGGCCGGGTGGCGGAACTTGCTCAGCCCGATCGGCCCGCGCGCGGGGAGCGCGCCGGGATGGACCAGGATCCGCGTCGCCCCGTCGAGCTCGCCCCGCCGGATGCGGTCGAGGGTCGCGATGGCGAGCGGGACCTTGGCGAGGGAGGCGATCGGGAACTCCAGGTCCGGCTCGATCCCCAGCTCCTGCCCGGAGTGCAGGTCGCGCACCAGGAAGGAGCCGCGCAGGCCGGCGTCGTCAAGCTCCTCGCGCAGCTCCCGCAGGAGCGCCTGGGCACTCACTCCGCGGCCTCGGGGCCGACGGGAGCCCCGAGGCACCGGGCGATCCCGTCCCGCAGGTGCGCCCGGAGCCGCTCCGCGTCGTCCGCGGTGGCGGCCGCCACGTCGTAGCCGCGCGCGAGGGAGACCTCGCCGGTCGGACGCCAGTGCAGCCCGAGCTCCGCGGCCTGCCCGCGTGAGCAGAGCAGGAAGTCGGCCGAGCCGAGGACCTCCGCCGCGGCGCCCGTCAGCGCGGTCGCGACCGCCACCTGGCCGGCTCGCAGGCCGGCCGTGTCCCGTACCCGCATGAGCCGGTCGCGGATATGCGGGACGTCGTCCTCGGGCTGGATCCAGATCCGCCGCCGGGCCGCGTCCGCGCGGCCGGCCCGCAGGGTCTCCACATAGACGGTCCTCACCCGGGGTTCGGCGGCGCTGGCCAGCCCCAGCGGCACCGCCCAGTACCCCTCGTCCTGCGGTACGCCCGTGATGGCGGCGCGCACCTGCTGGGAGCGCAGCAGCTCCGTCCGCCGCTCCGGCGGCGCCGGATGGAAGTCGAGCCGCAGGCCCCGGCGGCGCGCCTCCACGTCGAGCCGGGCCAGGTCCCGGGTCGCGCAGATGTCGGGAACGGCGAGCCGCACGGGGGCCAGCCTGGCGCGCTCCGCGTCGTACTCCATGGCCTCGGCCAGCTGGACGAGGCGCCGGGCCGACGGCAGCATGTCGCGGCCGAACGGGGTGAGGGTGGCGCGCCGCGTCGACCGGTCGAACAACCGCGCGCCCAGGTGCTTCTCCAGGGCCGCGATCCGGCGGCTCGCGACCGGCTGCGGGATGTGCGCGGCCGCGGCACCGAGGGTGAAGCTGCCCCGCTCGCTGACGCTCACGAAGGCCCGGCACGCTCCGACCATGTCCATGGCCGCAGACTATGCCGTTTTCGCATCGAACCCCTCGCTTTCGTCTTCGACAGCATCAGAGACCCGGGTCAGACTTCCCCACAGGGTCCCGCCGCCGCGGCCGTCCGCCCGGCGGCGGTGTCCGCGCTGCTCAGCGCCTGCCCCGGCCGGCGCGGGCCCGCCACGACTCATGGGAAACCCAGAGAGGGACCGACCATGCCCAGCATCCTCACGAGGCGCGCCGCGCTCGCCGCCGCGGCCGCCCTCGCCCTCACCCCGCTCGCCGGCTGCGCGACGGCCGAGACCGCCGCGCCGGTCGCCGGGGCGTCCGCCAGCGGCGCGGCGCCCGACACCGGCTACGAGGCCGCGTTCGCCCAGCTGGAGAGCGAGTACGACGCCCGGCTCGGCGTCTACGCGATCGACACCGGTACGGAGGAGGTGGTCGCCTACCGGCCCGACGACCGGTTCGCCTACTGCTCCACCCACAAGGCGTTCTCCGCGGCGGCCGTCCTCGACCAGAACTCGTTCGAGGAGCTCGACGAGGTCGTGCGCTACACCGAGGCGGACCTGGTCCCCCACTCGCCCGTCACCGAGCAGCACGTCGACACCGGGATGCCGCTGATCGACCTGGTCGACGCCGCCGTCCTGCAGAGCGACAACACGGCGGCGAACCTGCTCTTCGCGGAGCTCGGCGGCCCGAGCGGCCTGCAGGCCGCGCTCCGGGAGACCGGCGACGATGTCACACACGTCGACCGCGTCTACCCCGACCTGGCCGAGGCCACCCCGGGCGACATCCGCGACACGAGCACGCCGCAGGCGATGGCCGCCACCCTGCGCGCGTACACGCTCGGCGACGCCCTGCGGCCCGAGAAGCGCGAGGTCCTCGTCGACATGCTGCGGCGCAACCCCATGAGCGGCGAGCTCATCCGCGCCGGCGTCCCCGAGGGCTGGGTGGTCGGCGACAAGACCGGGGCCGGCGGCTACGGGACGCGCAACGACATCGCCGTCGTCTGGCCCCCCGACGACGCCCCGATCGTCATCGCGATCATGTCCAGCCGCGACGCCGAGGACGCGCAGTACGACAACGCGCTCATCGCGGAGTCCGCGGCGGTCGTGGTCGACGCCCTGGCGTAGGCCGAGGGGGCCCGGCCGGGACGCGGGCCCGCCCGGGCCGCCGTCCCGGCCGGGCCTTCCGCGACGGGCCGGCCGCCCCCGGCTCCGCGGAGCGGGAGCGGCTCAGGAGTCGTTCGCCCGGAACGACGAGCGGTAGGACTGCGGGGTGACCCCGACGACGCGCTTGAACCGCTCCCGGAACGCGGTGGGAGATCCGAACCCCGCCTGGACGGCGACGCGCTCCACCCCGTGGTCCGTGGTCTCCAGCAGGAACTGCGCGCGCCGCACCCGGGCCCGCAGCAGCCACTGCAGCGGTGTGGTGCCGAGCTGCTCCCGGAACCGGCGGCTGAAGGTGCGCTCACTCATTCCGCCGCGCGCGGCCATCTCGGCCAGCGTCAGGTCGCGGCCGAGGTTGTCCTCGATCCACGCCAGAACCGGCTCCAGCTGCGAGCCCCGGGGCGCGGGAGGCTGCGAGTGCACCATGTACTGCGCCTGCCCGCCCTCCCGCTCCAGCGGTGTGACGGAGAGCCGGGCCGAGTCCACCGCCACCGCGGAGCCCAGGTCCCGCCGGATCATGTGCAGGCACAGGTCCAGCCCGGCGGACGCCCCGGCCGAGGTGAGGATCTGGCCGTTGTCCACATAGAGCACGTCCGGCCGCACGTCCACCAACGGGAACAGCTCCGCGAACCGCTCGACCGCGATCCAGTGCGTGGTCGCGCTCAGCCCGTCCAGCAGTCCGGCGCCGGCCAGGACGAACGCGCCCGCGCAGATGGAGGCGATCCGGGTACCCGCGGCGGCGGCCGCGCGCAGCGCCGCACCCACCTCCTCGCCAAGCGGCGGGGACTGCTCCGCGCGGCCCGGCACGATCACCGTGTCGGCGTCCCGCAGGGCCTCCAGGCCGTGCGGCGCGGTCAGCGTGAACGTCTCGCCGACCACCTGCGGCGTCGGCGCGCAGACGAGCACGCGGTACGGCCGGCGCCCGTCGGCCAGCCGGGCGCGCCCGAAGACGTCGATCGGGATGGCCATGTCGGACGCCACCACGTTCTCCAGGGCCAGAACCGCCACCGTGTGCATCCGCCAACGGTAGACGAGAACCCGCCACGCCGGAATCCCCCTGGTCATCGGACTTCGGTCGTGGAAACCCGTGGTGGCGCGGGTGGCGGGAATCCGTTGGAAATTGTCGATCCAGCCCATGGGACACCCCGCACGGCCCGCCTAGCGTGGGGCGGCGAGAGCCGAGGCGCGCGGCGGGACCGCGCGCGGACAAGGAGTGTCACATGCTGGCGCAGTTCGTGCTGTTCGACGGGTTCGACCCCCTGGACGTCATCGCCCCCCACGAGGTCTTCTTCGCCGCCGGGATGGCCACTGGCGGGGCGGTGGCTGCCGAACTGGTCGCCGCCGAAGGCGCCCGCGAGGTCCCGAGCGGCGTGCCGGGGGTGAGCCTGCGCGCCGCCGGCCGACTCGACCCGGCCCGCGCCGACATCGTCGTGCTGCCGGGCGCCGCCGGCGCCCTCCCCTCCGAGGAGGAGGTCAGCGACGAGGAGCGGGCGCGAACCATCCCCGCGATCCTCGGCCGCGCCCTGGAGACCGACCTGCCGGCGCTCGCCAAGGAGGCACTCGACCGCGACGACACGCTGGTGGCCACGGTCTGCGGCGGCTCCATGGTGCTGGCCATGGCCGGACTCATCGAGGGGCGGCCCGCGACGACCCACCACATGGGCATGGACCTCCTGGAGGCCACGGGGGCCGTGCCCGTCGCCGCCCGCGTCGTGGACGACGGCGACCTCGTCACCGGCTCCTCCGTCACCTCCGGCCTGGACCTCGCCCTCTACCTCGTGGAACGGGAGGTCGGCCCCCAGGTCGCGCACGCGGTCGAGACCTTCTTCGCCCACGAGCGCCGGGGCACCGTGTGGGCGCGGCGCGGTACCGTCCCCGCCCTGTGACCCCCGCCGCAGGACCGCTCCATGACCGAGACCAGAGAGAACGAGAGCAGAGGGCACACCACCATGTCCGCAGCCCAAGGCACCTGGAACCCGGCCCCCGCCATCCCGATGGGCAGGCGGAATGCGCGGGTCCGGCGTGAGCACGCTCCCGACGGGAGCCGGCGGAGCACCGCCCGCGACGTGAAGCCGGGGGAGGAGGCGCCGCTCACCGGCAGCACCCTCCACGGACCCGGCGCGGCCTGGCAGCCGTCCGTCGCCAGGACCATGCGGCGCAACCTCCGCATGGCCCTGCGCGCCGGCGGCGACCCCGTGCACGGCGAGGCGCACGCCGGCCGGCTGCCCGCCACCCGCCTGACGGGCGAGCGCGCCCCCGCCGGGCCGGGAGCGGAGACCGCCCGATGACCAAGATCCTGCTCTCCGCGCACGTGCTGGCCGCCATCATCGCGATCGGGCCGGTGACCGTGGCCGCCAGCATGTTCCCCGCGGCCGTGCGGCGCGCCCAGGCCGCGGGCGGTGGCTCGGCGGCGTCCTCGGTGGCCACCGTCCGCCTCCTGCACCGGATCTGCCGCGTCTACGCCGCCGTCGGCATCACCGTGCCGATCTTCGGGTTCGCCACCGCCAGCAGCCTCGGCGTCCTCACCGACCCGTGGCTGATCGCCTCGATCGCGCTCACCGCCGCGGCGGCCGGCATCCTCGCCCTGCTCGTCCTCCCCGGCCAGCAGGCGGCCCTCGCCCGGCTCGACGAACCCGGCGGCTCCGTGGAGCGCCGCACCACGGTGCGGCTGGCGATGCTCACCGGCGTCTTCAACCTGCTCTGGGCCGTCGTGACCGTCCTCATGATCGTCCGCCCCGGCTCCACGACGGGGGTGTGACCGTGCGCCCCCGCAAGCCGCTGCGCGTCGCGGCCGCGGTCGAACTCCTGACCCTCGTCGTGATGCTCGGCAACCTCGCCACCGCGCACCTGCCCGAGATCTCCTCGCTGGCCGGGCCGACCCACGGCTGCGCCTACCTGTTCACCGTCATCGCCGTGGCCCGCGACCCGCGGCGCTCCTGGCTCGCCGCGGGCCTGGCCCTGCTGCCGGGGATCGGCGGCCTGCTGGCCCTGCACCGCCTGACCAGAGCGGACGGCCGGGCCGAGCAGGCCGCCACCGGCTGAGCGCGGCCCGCCCGCCCCGCGCGGGCGCCGCGGGCCCGGCCGTCCTCGCGCCGCGGGCCGCGGGCCTGTCCACGGACGGCGGCCGGACGCGGCCGCCGAGCGGGACGCGCTTCCGTACCGGCAGCACGCGCACGCCGAGCGCGGCCTCGCCCGCGGCGGCGCGTCCGGCCCGCCGACGGCCCGCGGCCGGTCGCCGCCGGTCAGCGCGTCCCCGGGGCGGCCGAGGAGAGGACCCGGGGATTTCCGGGTAGGGACGGCGCCATGCAGCGGATCTCCACGGAAGTGAACGGCCGGCCGATGGCGGCCTGGCGCGCCCCCGGCCGGAGACCGCCGGTGGTGTGCGTGCACGGCGCCGGGGTCTCCAGCCGCGAGCTCCTGCCGTTCGTCGAGGAGCTCGGGCGCCGGAACGAGGCGTGGGCCGTCGACCTCCCCGGGTTCGGCGCGAGCCCCGGGCCCGCCTACCCGCTCGGCCTGCGGGCGCTGGCCGACGCGGTCGCGGACTGGACGGCCGCCGCCGACCTGGACGGGGTGGTGCTGCTCGGCAGCTCCTTCGGCTGCCAGGTGGCGGTGGACGCCGCCGTCCGGCACCCGGACCGCGTCGCCGGGCTCGTGCTGGTGGGGCCGACCGTCGACGCCGCCGCCCGCGGCTTCGGCCGCCAGCTGCTGCGCTGGCTGCGCAACTCGCCCCGAGAGCGCGTGTCCATGGCGGCGCTCAACATCGCTGACTACCGCGACGCGGGCACCCGCCGGGTCGTCGACGCGTTCCGCGAGGCGCTGCGCGACCGCGTCGAGGACCGGCTGCCGCACGTCCGTGTGCCCGCGCTGGTGGTGCGCGGGGCGGGCGACCGGCTGGTCCCCCAGGACTGGGCGGAGGAGGTGACCCGGCTGCTGCCCGCCGGGCGGCTCGCGGTGGTCCCCGACGCCGGGCACATGGTGCCCTACCGGCGGCCGCGCGAGCTCGCCGCGCTCGTCGGGGACTTCCTCTCCGGCGGACTCGCGGCGGCGGACGCCCGCGGCGGCGGCCGGCCGGGGCGGAGGGCGGCCGGGTGAGGGCGTCGAAGGCGGTCGCGGCGTTCGACTCGGCGTCGGGGATGCTTCGCGCCCTCTCGCGCTTCCTCTCCGGCCGCGACGTCCCGGCCATCGGCCAGCTCCCCGCCGCCCTCGAACCGCCGCTGACCGGCCTGCTCGGCGGCCTGAACCTGCTGCCGTCCGCGGTCCAGGAGCGGGCCTACGCGGCGAGCGGCTGGGCCGAGGCCGTCCCGCGGCGCAGGATCGGCGACGTGCGCTCGGACGACCTCGCGGAATGGGTCGTGGGCCACTACCCGAAGCGGCGCTACCCGGTGATCTTCGTCGGCTCCGCCAACGGTGCCCTCGTCCACCTGGCCGCGGCCCTCCACGCGCCGTGGCTGCCGCAGACGCTGCTGCTGCCCCTGCGCCGCCGCGGTGTCGCGCCGGACGACCCGCGCGGAGATCTCGCGGCCGTCGCCGACGCCGGCCGGGCGCTGCTCGCCGCCAACCCCGACCTCGACCTGCACCACATGCACGACCCCAACCAGGACCGGCTGATGATCGCCGGTATGACGTACTTCCGGGTCAAGTGGCGGCGGCTTCCGGAGGCGTACCGGCGCTTCGTCCGCGAGCACCTCGCGCCCGGCGGCCTGCTCGTCGGGGTCGACTGCACGCTGTCCTGGCCCACCACCCGGGTCGACGACCGCTACGTCTTCCAGTTCGGCGCCCTCGGCGACGCCGAGCCCGAGGAGTACCACCGCGGCGGCCCGCGCGTCGCCGACCTGCTGGAACGCTACGGTTCCCCGGTCCGCCGCTGGGACCCGCCCGCCCCCGACGGCGAGAGCCCCGAGGCGGAGTGGGGACTGGCCCCCGCGCTCCTCGACGACCTCGCCGACGTCGCCGAGCGGGACGGGCCCCGCTGGAGCTGCTGCGCTTCGACACGCCGCAGCGGCTCAGCCCCGCCGTCGCCGACCTGTACCGCGCCTGGTACACCGACCGCGGCCTGCCCGCCGACCGCCTCCTGGCGGAGTCGTTCCTCCTGCTCGACCCCTGGCAGGCCCTGCGCACCGGCTCGGTGCCGTACTGGAGCGTCTTCGGCACCGAGACCGCCCGCGCGGGCCTCGCGGCCTACCTGGACGGCACCGATCCCTACGACGAGATCCGGGTCCTGCTCTTCAACCACGGCACCGACTCCATCGGCCTGGCGAGCGCGGCGGACTGGGGGCGCACCGCCGAGCGGGCCCGCAAGACCGGAGTCCTCACGGGAGTGGACCCCGCCGCCTACCCGCGCGACTTCGCCAGCCTCGTCCGCTCCCACCGGGGACTACGCGCGATCCGCGCCCGGTATCCGATGCCGCTGCCCCTCGACGCGGAGACGGCCGCCGCGGCGGTCTCCGCACGCGAGGGCGTGGACTGGCGCCGCCTGCGGTGAGGGTGGTCGGAGCGCCCCGGGCACCCGCCGGTGCCCGGGGACCGCGCCGGGAAGCGCGCCGAGTCAGCGGAATCCGGGCCGGTTCAGGCCGCGGCGCCCGCCGGAGCCCGGTCCGGTGACGCTCCCGCGGCCGACGCGGGCCGCCGGCCCGGCAGGAAGGCCGCGCACGCCAGCGCGACGAGCGCGGCGGCGCAGCCGATCGCCAGGATCACGCGGAAGGCGTCCTGCGAGGGAACGGTGAGGGCGCCGAACGTCAACGTCATCTGGGCCAGGATGACGCCGGCCACCGCGCTGGAGACCGACGTCCCGATGGCGCGCATCAGGGTGTTGAGGCTGTTGGCGGCCGCCGTCTCGGAGACGGGCACGGCCGCCATGATGAGCGCCGGCATGGCCCCGTACGCCAGCCCGATCCCGGCGCCGATCACACTGGAGACGAGCACCAGGTGCCAGACGGCGGAGATCAGCACGGTCCCCAGGCCGTAGCCGGCGGCGACCACCACCGCGCCGAGCATCAGGGTGACCTTGGGCCCGCGGGCGCGGGAGATCCGCGCGGAGATCGGCGACATGGACATCATCACCAGTCCGGAGGGCGCCATCACCAGGCCCACCGTCAGCAGCGACTTGCCCAGGCCGTAGCCGGTGACCGTCGGCGTCTGCAGGACCTGCGGGAGCACGAGGGACTGCGCGAACATCGAGAACCCGAACACCACGGACGCGAGGTTGGTGACCAGGACCTGGCGGCGGACGGTGGTGCGCAGGTCGACCAGCGGCTGCGAGGCGCGCAGCTCCCACCAGCCCCACAGCGCCAGGACGACCGCGGCGGTGCCGAACAGGCCGATGGTGACGGGGCTCGCCCATCCCCAGTCGGCGCCCTTGGAGATGCCCAGCAGCAGGCACAGCAGCGCGACCGACAGCCCCGCCGCGCCCACCAGGTCGAAGCGGCCTCCGGAGCGCACCGCGGACTCCGGTACCAGCGTCAGCACGAGCACGGTGGCGAGCACGCCGAGGGCCGCGGCCACCCAGAACAGCACGTGCCAGTCGGTGCGTTCGACGAGCACGGCGGCCGCCGGCAGCCCGAGGGCGCCGCCCACGCCGAGCGAGGCGCTCATCAGCGCGGTCGCGGACCCCAGCCGCTCGGCCGGCAGTTCGTCACGCATGATGCTGATACCCAGCGGGATCACGCCGGAGGCGAGGCCCTGCAGGACCCGCCCGGCGATCATCGGCACCAGCGAGTCGGAGAGGCCGCACACGACCGAGCCGGCGACGAGCAGGACGAGGCTGGCCAGCAGCATCCGCCGCTTGCCGTACATGTCGCCCAGCCGCCCCACCACCGGGGTGGCGACGGCGCTGGCGAGCAGCGTCGCGGTGATCACCCAGGTGGTGTCGGAGGGCGGCGCGTCCAGGAGCGCGGGGAACTGGGGGACCAGCGGGATGACCAGGGTCTGCATCAGCGAGACGACGATCCCCGCGAAGGCCAGCACCGCGACGACGGTGTTCGCCCGGGGTGGGCGGGACGCCGGGTCGGGGCCGGTAGGGGCGTCGGGCATGG
>NZ_QEIO01000008.1 GCF_003336425.1 Marinitenerispora sediminis
CCCGCCGCCCGCCGCCCGCCGCGGGGGCGCGACCCGGGCCGGCCGGCGCGTCCGACCGGCCCGGGCGGGCATGATGGGGACATGTCCGCCACAGACGACGCCAACACCGTGAAGCATCTCGCCATCGCGCTCATCGACGCCTACGTGCGCCGCGAGTCCGCGGACCTGGCCGCCGCGGTCGAGGGCATCACCGGCGCCGAGGCGGTGGCCGCCGCCACATCGGAGCTCAAGGTGTACGCCTCGTTCCTCACCCGCCGCGTCCAGGAGACCGGCATGGTGTGGAAACCCGCCGACTCGCGCGAGGCCGTGGCCCGCGCCGTCGCCGACCTGCTGGAGCCCGAGGTCGAGTTCGCCGTGATCAACGCCTGGGAGGCGTACTCGGTCGGCGAGGAGGAGGCCGCCGAGCGCTTCACCCGCGGCGACCCGCTGGTGTTCATGCACATGCTCGCCGCGTTCTCGGCCGCGGTCGGCAGGGCCGTGTACAGCCCGGCCGAACTGGTCTCCACCCTCCGCATCGCCTCGGGCATCTCCGAGTAGCGTCCCCGGGCACCGCGCCGCCTCCGGGGCGGTGCCCGCGGCACGGGATCACGGGGCCGCGCGGCCCGGTGGGCCGGGCCGCAGCCCCCGCGGCCACGCGTCCGCGCGGACCGCCCACACCCACGCGCTCCGCGCGACCTCCGCCCAGGTGGCGGCCGAGCGGTATCCCACGCGCTCCCCGCAGGACGGGCACGGCCCGAGGTCCGGCGCGGCCGCGGCGGGGAGGTGCCGCCGGCCGAGGTCGTGCGGGTCGAGGTAGAGGGCGTCCGCCTCGCCCTCGAACAGGAAGACCCGGCCGCAGCCCGGGCAGCCCGCAAACGCGAAATCCTCGTCACCGACGTTCGCGCCGCCCCGGCGCAGGATCTCATCCAGGTCGAGCGCGCTCTTCGGAACCTCTTGGGACACGCCGACGAGCGTAGCGCGGCCCCGCTCCACCGCCCTGGTCGCCGCTTATCACAGCGGGTTGCACCACCGTTCCGCCACGTCATGGCGCTCGGGTTCTGTTGTTTACTTCACAGCGGTCCGGATTTTGCGTAGGTTTCTTTCCAGTCCCCAGGGGCGTGCGGATACGGCCGCAACGGGGGTGCCCCGCGGCAACACGGACGGGAGATCGTCAATGGGCCGAAAGCATGTCCTGCCCGCTGTCGCGCTGGGGGTGGCCGTGACGCTCGCGGCCACCGCCTGCGGCACCGGTGGCCCCTCGGGCGCCGGCCAGACCCTCGACGTCTGGATCATGGAGGGCACCCACCCCGACGCGACCGCCTTCTTCGACGAGGTCGCCGCGGAGTTCGAGGCGACGACCGGTGCCCAGGTCAACGTCGAGTTCGTCCCCTGGGCCGACGCCCACGACAATTTCGTCACGGCGATCGCGGGCGGGACCGCGCCCGACGTCGCCGAGGTCGGCACCACCTGGACCCCGGAGTTCGCCGACGCCGGGGCGCTGGCCGACGTCACCGAGCGGGCCGGCGACACCAGCGACTACGTCCCGGGGCTGCTGGAGGCCGGTACCCTCGACGACCGGCTGTACGGCGTCCCCTGGTTCGCCGGTGTGCGCGCGGTGGTCTACCGCACCGACGTCTTCGAGGAGCTGGAGCTGGAGGAGCCCACCACCTGGGAGGAGCTGCGCGAGGTCGCCACCACCATCCAGGAGGAGCGCGAGGACATGGCCGGGTTCCCGGTCCCCGGCGGTGCGATGTTCTCCGCGCTCCCGTTCGTCTGGGGCGCCGGCGGCGACGTCGCCGTCCAGGCCGAGGACGGCACCTGGCAGGCCGAGATCGACAGCCCCGAGTCCCGGGAGGGCATCCGCTTCTTCACCGACCTCGCCCTGGAGGACGGCCTCTCCACCACCGGTGCCACCACCTGGCTGGAGACCGACATGCAGGACGCCTTCATCCGGGGCGACAGCGCCATGATGATCGCCGGCAGCTGGGCGCCCGCGGCCATCATGGAGACCGACCCGGAGCTGGAGGGCCGGGTCGGCGCCTTCCCCATCCCCGGCCGCGACGGCGGGTACAGCCCGTCGTTCCTGGGCGGCTCGCACCTGTCGGTCTTCAACGGCAGCGAGGACGAGGAACTCGCCTGGCAGTACGTGCAGCTGCTCACCGGCGACGAGTTCGCCCGGCGCTGGACGGAGGAGACCAGCTACTTCCCGGGACGCCAGTCCCAGCTCGCCCCCTTCACCGAGTCCGAGGACCCGCTGGTGAGCCCGTTCGCCATCCAGATGAGCGAGGCGGGCCACGGCGTGCCGGTCACCTCCGCCTGGGGCCAGGTCGAGGGCCAGCGGGTCGTCCAGACGATGGTCCAGGCGATCCTGTCCGGCGACGCGTCGGTGGAGGAGGCCACGGCCACCGCGGCCGAGTCCATCGAGGAAACCCTCAACGGGGGCGCCTGACCCGTGAGCGAACCCGTCCTCGTCCGCCCGGCCGCCGACCCCGCGTCGGCGGCCGGCCGCCCGCTCCCGCCCCCCCGCGCGCGGCGGCGCCGCCGGGTGCCGCTGCGCCCCTGGCTGCTGCTCGCGCCAGGGCTCGCGGTGATCGGCGTCCTGCTCCTCTACCCGCTGGGGCGGGTCGTGTGGCTGTCCTTCCAGGACTACGGCCTGCGCAACGTCGTCTCCGGCGAGCCCAACTACAACGGCCTCGACAACTACGTGGCCCTGCTCACCGACCCCTTCCTGTGGCGGGTCGTGCTGCCCAACACCATCGTGTTCGCCGTGGTGGCCGTGGGCGGGACGGTGGTGCTGGGGACCCTCGTCGCGCTGCTGCTGCGCTCGCTGGGGCCCTGGTGGCGGACGGTCGTCATCGGCTGCGTGCTGGTCGCCTGGGCCATGCCCGCCGTGACCGGCACCTACGTGTGGATCTGGATCTTCGACGTGGACCGCGGGCTGGTCCGCCAGCTCCTCCAAGCGGTCGGGCTCGTGGGGCCCGAGGGCTTCAACTGGTTCACCGAGCGGCTGTCCTTCTACGCGATCGTCACGCTCAACATCGTCCACCACGGCTTCCCGTTCGTGGCCGTGACCGTGCTCGCCGGGCTGCTGACCATCCCGCGCGAGCTCACCGAGGCGGCGATGCTGGACGGCGCGAACGCCTGGCAGCGGTTCTGGCGGGTCACCGTACCCACGATCCGCCCGGTCTTCGCCGTCGTCACCATCCTGTCGACCATCTGGGACTTCAAGGTGTTCGCGCAGGTCTACCTGATGCCGGGCGGCGGCGGGACCAACCCCGAGGTGTTCAACCTGGGCGTGTGGTCCTACGTGCGCTCCTTCGCGCAGCAGAGCTACGGCCTGGGCTCGGCCGTGGCGGTGCTGCTCACCCTCATGCTGCTCGTGATCACCATCGGCTACCTGCGGGCCGTGTTCCGCGACGAGGAGCTGCGATGACCACCCCGACGGCCGCCACGGCCACCGCGGTCGCGCCCGCCGGCGCCGGCCGGGCCCGGGCGCGGCGCTCACCGCGACGGACCGCCCGCCGCATCGGCAAGGGCGCGGCGGTCGCCGCGCTGCTCGTCTTCACGCTCTTCCCGGCCTACTTCATGCTGGCCAGCGCGTTCGCCCCGCGCGCCACCTCGGGCATCGACGTGCTGCTGCCGACCGAGTTCTCCCTCCGGCACTTCGAGTACGTGCTCACCCGGGCCGGGTTCCTCACCTACCTCGGCAACTCCGTGCTCGTCGCCCTCATCACGGTGGTGGGCAGCAGCCTGCTGGCGCTGCTCGCGGCGGTCGCGGTGGCCCGGTTCCGGTTCCGGCTGCGCACCACCGTGCTCATCCTCATCCTCGTGGTCCAGATGGTGCCGCTGGAGGCACTGGTCATCTCGCTGTTCCTGCTGGCGCGCGACCTGCAGATGCTCAACTCGCTGATCGGCCTCGGCGTGGTCTACATCGCCCTGTCGCTGCCGTTCGCGGTGTGGATGCTGCGCGGGTTCGTGGCCGCCGTGCCGGTGGAGGTCGAGGAGGCCGCCTACATCGACGGCGCCTCGTGGGGGCGGATGTTCTGGTCGGTGCTGTTCCCGCTGGTCGCGCCCGGCCTGGTGGCCACCGGCATCTTCTCCTTCATCACGGCGTGGAACGAGTTCATCCTCGCCCTGACCTTCATGAACGACAGCGACAAGTACACCGTGGCGGTGGGCCTCCGCCAGTTCTTCGGCCAGTACACCACCGACTGGGGGGCGGTCATGGCGGCGTCCACCATCATCACGCTGCCGGTGATGGCGTTCTTCCTGTTCGTCCAGCGCGGCCTGGTCTCGGGGCTGGTCGCCGGGGCGGTGAAGGGATGACGGCCGCCGATCCGCACCGCGATCCCGCGCTGCGGCGCATGGCGCACGCGGTCCTGATGCCGGGATTCCTGGGCACCCGGACGCCGGACTGGCTGGCCCGCGCGATCGACGCCGGACTGGGCGCGGTCTGCTGCTTCGCCCCCAACCTCGCCGCCGATCCCGCGGCGCTGACCCGGGAGCTGCACGGGCTGCGCGCCGACCTGCTGGTCACCAGCGACGAGGAGGGCGGGCGGGTCACCCGGCTGCACGCCGCCACCGGCTCGCCCTACCCCGGGCACGCCGAGCTGGGCGCGGCCGACGACCCGGAGCGCACCCGCGCGGTCGCCGAGGAGCTGGGCCGGGAACTGCGCGCCGTCGGCATCGACGCGGCGCTCGCCCCCGTGCTGGACGTCAACGTCGACCCGCGCAACCCGGTGATCGGGGACCGCTCCTTCGGCGCCGACGCCGGCCTCGTGGCCCGGCACGGGGCCGCCTTCGCGCGCGGACTGGCGGCGAGCGGGACGCTGGCCGCGGGCAAGCACTTCCCCGGGCACGGCGACACCGCCGTCGACTCCCACAAGGCGCTGCCGGTCGTCGACGTCGACCTGCCGACCCTGCGCGGGCGGGAGCTCGTGCCGTTCGCCGCCGCGATCGAGGCCGGCGTCCCCATGGTGATGGCCGGGCACATCGCGGTCCCCGCCCTGGACGAGGCGCCGGCCAGCCTGTCCGCACGCGGCTACGCGCTGCTGCGCACCGACCTCGGGTTCACCGGGACCGCCGTCACCGACGCCCTCGACATGCGCGCCGTCACCAGGTCCACGGGGGCGCCCACGGTCGTCGCCGGTGTGGCGCGGGGGGCGGTCGCCGCGCTGCGGGCCGGGGCCGACCTGCTCTGCCTGGGCAACCCGCACGACTCCGACACCGGGGACGAGGCGATCTTCCGCACGGCGCTGGACGGCCTGCTGGCCGCCGTGGCCGACGGGACCGTGCCGGCCGGGCGCCTGGCGGAGGCGGCCGAGCGGGTGGCGGGGCTGGCGGTGTCAGCGGTCCGCTGAGCCGGACGGCGGGCCCGGCCCCGGCCGCCGGCGGGCCGCCGTGCCGCGGCGGGCGCTTGACCGCGGCACCCCTGTCGTGGATCGTTGCAGCGACAGTGGGTTCCGCCAGGTCGTCCGGGCGGGCCGGGCCGGCGTCGGGGAGGACGCCCCCCGCTCAGCGCCGACCGCCCTGGCCATGGGGAGGGCGTGCGCGTGGAACTGGACGGTCACCCGATCGAACCCGACTACCCCTGGCCGCGGAGTCCCACCAACGTGCTCATCCGCTGCAACGTGTGCATGGGGCTGCGCTACTTCGCCGACCAGCACGCCGACCACCTCGACGACTACAGCCCCGGCCCGCACTGCAAGACCTGCGGCAAGCGCATCGAGTTCCGGTGCACCGGGTGCGACTCCCCGTGGCAGCCGCTGTCCTGACCGGCCGCCGCGCGGCTACTCCGCGCGGGTGAGGGTGGCGGAGCCGGGCATCGACGCCGACTCGCCGACCCCGATCTCCGATACCTGCCAGGCCTCGCCCGCGATGTCGAGGGTGTCGCCGAGGCGCAGCGTGTGCGAGGCGGCCTCGCCCTCTCCCTCGCGGACACTGATGACGACGGACGGCTCGTCGCCGTCCTCGTAGCCGGTGATCTGGAGCGAGGTGGTCCGCTCGTCCTCGGAGCCGAGGGAGAAGGCCGCCCCCTCGGTGAGCTGGATGCGGTCGTTGTTCTGCCCGAGGACCGGCGCCGGACTGCTCGTGGCCGCGGTGTCGCTCTCACCGTCACCGCCGCACGCCGCGGCGCCGAGGGCCAGCCCCAGACCGAGGGCGGCACCGGCGGCGACGCGGGCGAGTCGGCGGACACGAACGAAGACAGTCATCTTCCGAGATCTCCCAGTGCTTCAGACGCCGGCGTCGTGGGAGGCCGGCGGTGCGCCGCCGGTGCGGTCCCGCCGGGAGGCGGGACACGGATGGACACACGGCGACACGCGGCGGCCGGAGGCGGCCGCGCGCCGGTATTCTCCCACCGGCCGGGGCCCGCCGTGCGCCGCGTCCCCGGAGGAGCGGCCGCCGAACGCGTCGATGGACGTCCGGTGGGCGCGCTAACCTTGAGGCTCAGACACCCGGCCGGCGGCGACGGCGCTGACCAGGTCGGCGGCAAGCCCGTCCCAGGGTCCTCCCGACGGACGGCGCGCCGGTGAGTGTTCTTCGAGCGCGGCCGTGACCCCGGACGCGAGGAACGCGGCACGGCGGCCGGCCGGCCGCGACGTGCCCGAGCGTGAACCGTAGAGGATAGTTCCAGCGATGACAGCGGTAGGCGGAGACCAGGTCGCGGGCGACACGTACGACGCTCGCGCGCTCCAGGAGAAGTGGCAGGCCCGGTGGGCGAAGGAGAACCCCTTCGCGGCCAGCGAGGACCCGGCCGACGACCGCCCTCGCCGCTACGTGCTCGACATGTTCCCCTATCCGTCGGGTGACCTCCACATGGGCCACGCCGAGGCGTTCGCCATGGGCGACGTCGTGGCGCGCTACCGGTTCCAGCTCGGCGAGAACGTCCTGCACCCGATCGGCTGGGACTCCTTCGGCCTGCCCGCGGAGAACGCCGCCATCAAGCGCGACTCCCACCCCGCGGAGTGGACCTACGCCAACATCGAGACCCAGGCCGAGTCGTTCAAGCGCTACGGCATCGCGTTCGACTGGTCGCGCCGGCTGCACACCAGCGACCCGGAGTACTACCGCTGGAACCAGTGGCTCTTCCTGCGCTTCTACGAGCGCGGCCTGGCCTACCGCAAGGACGGCCTCGTCAACTGGTGCCCCAACGACCAGACCGTCCTGGCCAACGAGCAGGTGGTCCAGGGCCGCTGCGAGCGCTGCGGCACCGAGGTCGTGCGGCGCAGCCTCAACCAGTGGTACTTCCGGATCACCGAGTACGCCGACCGGCTGCTCGACGACATGGAGCGGCTCGAAGGCAAATGGCCCGAGCGCGTGCTGCTCATGCAGCGCAACTGGATCGGCCGGTCGCGGGGCGCCGACGTCCGGTTCCACATCGAGGGGCGCGACGAGCCCGTTACGGTGTTCACCACCCGGCCCGACACCCTGTTCGGTGCGACGTTCTTCGTCGTCGCGGCCGACGCCGCTCTCGCTGACGAGCTGTGCGCGCCGGAGCACCGCGCCGAGTTCGAGGCCTACCGCGCCGGTGTCGCGAAGCTGACCGACATCGAGCGCCAGTCGACCGAGCGCACCAAGACCGGCGTGTTCCTGGGCCGCCACGCCATCAACCCCGTGAACGGGGAGCGCATCCCGGTGTGGGCCGCCGACTACGTGCTGGCCGACTACGGCCACGGCGCCATCATGGCGGTTCCCGCCCACGACCAGCGCGACCTCGACTTCGCCAAGGCCTTCGACCTGCCGGTGCGCGTGGTCGTCGAGACCGGCGAGGAGGACCCCGACATCACGGGCGTCGCCACGGCCGGCGAGGGGCGGCTGGTCAACTCCGGCCCGCTGGACGGGCTGACCAAGACCGAAGCCATCCCGCGCATCATCGAGATCCTCGCCGAGCGCGGCACCGGCGACGCCGCCGTGAACTACCGGCTGCGCGACTGGCTGCTCTCGCGCCAGCGGTTCTGGGGCACGCCGATCCCGATCGTGCACTGCCCCGACTGCGGCGAGGTCCCCGTCCCCGACGACCAGCTGCCGGTGCGGCTGCCCGAGAACCTCCGGGGCGCCGACCTCGCCCCCAAGGGGGTCTCGCCGCTGGCCGCGGCGGCCGACTGGGTCAACACCGCCTGCCCGCGGTGCGGCGGTGCGGCCCTGCGCGACACCGACACGATGGACACCTTCGTCGACTCCTCCTGGTACTACCTGCGGTACTGCTCGCCGCACACCGACACCGCGCCGTTCGACGTGGAGCAGGTCCGGCGGTGGGGGCCGATCGACCAGTACGTGGGCGGGGTGGAGCACGCCATCCTGCACCTGCTGTACAGCCGGTTCTTCACCAAGGTGCTGTACGACATGGGCCTGGTGGACTTCACCGAGCCCTTCACCCGGCTGCTCAACCAGGGCCAGGTGATCAACCAGGGCAAGGCGATGTCGAAGTCGCTCGGCAACGGCGTGGACCTCGGCAAGGAGATCGACGAGTACGGCGTGGACGCCGTGCGGCTGACGGTGGTCTTCGCCGGACCGCCCGAGGAGGACATCGACTGGGCCGACGTGTCGCCGGCGGCCTCGCTGCGCTTCCTCAACCGCGCCTACCGGGTCATGGCGCAGGCCGGCGCCGCCTCGGAGCCGGGGACCGACCCCGCCGCGGGCGACCTCGCCCTGCGCAAGGCCACCCACCAGACCCTGGACAAGGTGACCGCAGCGGTCGAGGCGCAGCGCTTCAATGTCGCCATCGCCCGCGTCATGGAGCTGGTCACGGCGGCCCGGCGCGCCATCGACTCCGGGCCGGGCGCCGCCGATCCGGCGGTGCGCGAGGCCGCCGAGGTCATCGCGGTCACCCTGTCGCTGGTCGCGCCCTACGTCGCCGAGGAGGGCTGGGAGCGGCTCGGCCACACCGGCTCCGTCGCCGTCGGCAACTGGCGGACCCCCGACCCCGCGCTGCTCGTCCAGGAGTCGGTGACCTGCGTGGTCCAGGTGGCCAGCAAGGTCCGCGACAAGCTGCAGGTCCCGCCGGACATCTCGGCCGAGGAGCTGGAGCGCCTGGCACTGGCCTCGGAGAAGGTCCAGGGGTTCATCGGCGAGCGGACGGTCCGCAAGGTCGTCGTCCGCGAACCCAAGCTGGTCAACATCGTGGTGGCCTGACAACCGGGCGTGCGGGGACGGGACCGCAGGGGCCCGTCCCCGCTCCTGTCGCCGGGCTCGGGCCCGGGGGCGTGCGGCGGACGTACAGCGAGGGGTGCATGGTCCAGAGGAGCGGTGGACGGCGGTTCGGCGGGCGCGCACGGGCCGCGGCCGCGGCCGGCGGAGTCGTCGTGGTCTCGGCGGCGGCGATCACGGCCGGCGTCCTGTGGGGCGCGGGCGGCCCGGCGACGGCCGCGGGGCCGGACGACGCCTACGCCACCGCGCCCGGCTGCGACGCGGTCGGCGCCGACCTGCTCGCCTCCGTCGCCCCCTCGGCCGCCCTGGAGGCCGCCGAGCGCGGGCCGCTGGCCGACGCCAGCGGCAGCTCGTGCGTGTGGACGTCGCTCGGCGGCGCTGACGGTGCCTCCGCGCCGGACACGGCGCCGCGGTCGGTCCAGGTCGCCTTCCACGCGCACTTCACGGACAAGGCCGGTGAGGTCACCGGCGAGCAGGCCGCGGCCGCCCGGCTGGCCGAGCTCGCGCCGGTGAACGAGCTCAACGGTTCGGCTCCGGTGGCCGGACTCGGCCCCGACGCGCTGGTCTGGCACTCGCCGACCGACCCGGGCGCCGCCGAGCTGGCCTTCCGGCGCGGCAACCTGGTGGTGCGCGTCTGGTACGGCGGGGCCGACCTCACCTTCGACGACGCCCGGGCCGGTGCCGTGGCGGTCGCCGAGGGCGTGGCCGCCGCTGTCTGATCCCGCCCCCAGGCGCGGACCGGCGGGGCCCGGAGGCGTCACCGGTTCGTTACGCGGCTGCGGAACCGGGCGCGCCGCCGCGGCGTCCTATCGCCGTGCACCTGTGACGGGTCGTGACGGGACCGCCCGCCCCGCACTCGGCCGGATGCCCGCGGACGCCCGCCGCCACCCCCCGGAGGCCGCGCGGGCCACCCGCCGCCCGAGGCCACGGACACGCCTGTGACCTGTGCTACGGGTGCTCGCCCAGACGGTGTCAATCACGTAACCGACGTCCGTTTTGGGCGGAGATGAGGTTGGCGGACTAGTAGCGTAGCTCTGCTGGTCAGCGTGAAGTGCTTGGTGAGGAAAGGGGACTCGCTGATGGCCCAGCCACCTTACGGTGGTCCTCCTCCGGGGCCGCCCGGGGGACCGACCGGCCCGTCGGGGCCGTACGGCGGACCGCCGCCCGGTCAGCCGACCGGGCCCCAGGGACCCTACGGTCCGCAGCAACCCGGCCCCTATGGTCCTCCCGGCGCCTACGGTCCGCAGCCGGGCCCCGGAGTCCCGTACGGGGAGAACCCCTATGTGGGCCAGGCCGCGCCCAAGAGCAACCGCGGGTGCGCGGTGGGCGCCATCGTGGGCGCCGTGGTGCTGGTGGTGCTGCTCATCGCCGGCGGTATCGGCGCCTACGTCTGGATCAGCGGCAGCGGCGGCGACTACCAGGCCACGCCGGACTGCACCGTCGGCGAGAACTCCGCGCTGGAGTCCCTGCTCCCCGGATACGAGCAGCAGACCAACCAGGCCATCGACACCGGCGGCCAGGAGTGGTGGGACGGCTACCAGTGCTCCTGGATCACCTCCAGCGACGCCTCGGGCATGCCGGCCACCGCGTCGATGATCATCATGCGGAACCAGAACCGCCCCGGCACGACCGGCGCGGAGGAGACCGCCTCCGACCTCGCCAGCCAGTCCGAGGGGTTCACCACCACCCCGGTGCAGGGGCTCGGTGACGAGGCCGCCTCCTGGTACGACACCGAGTACGAGCTCGGCTGCGTCGGCGTGCGGACGTCGAACATCTTCGTCTCGACCTGCTACGACGCCGCGACCGACTACTCCTACTCGTCCTCCATCTCCGAGTCCGAGGCGGTCGCCGGCGCCGAGCAGCTGGCGCGCGCCGCGGTCGCCGGGATCGAGGCGACACGTTCCTGACCCGGTCCGCCGGGCGGCCGTGCCGCCCGGCCCCGGTGCGGACGCCACGGCGCCCCTCCCGTCGCGGGAGGGGCGCCGTCGTGCTGTCCGGGCGGCCCGCCGCCGGCGGGCCGCGGGCGGGTCACCAGACGGCGTCCAGGAAGTCCTCGACCGCCGGGGCGGCGTCCGGCGAGAAGGGGCGTTCGGCGTCCCGCGCTGGTGCGCCGGGGGAGTCGTCGTAGCGGCGGAACACGTGGTCGGCGTCGGCCAGGTCCACCCGTTCGGCGCCGGGGAGCCCGGTCATCAGCCGGTCGACCTCGGTGCGGGTGACCTGCGAGTCGGCGGTCCCCCACAGGACGAGTACGCGGGTGCTATCGGGGAGGGAGCGGCCGAGCTGGACCGGGTCCATGGCGTCGATCTCCCGGAGGAACGCCCGGTTGGCCGGAGCGAACAGGGGAGCGAGTTCGGGGGAGAGCGTCTCGGGCAGCGGATCCCCCGAGCGGATCCGGGCGATGGCGAAGCGGGTGTCGGACAGCAGCCGGTTGGCCGCGGCCGTGTCCAGTGCGCCGGCGCTTTCGCCGTCGCGGACCTGTTCGGTGACCTGCCGGTCGAGGAGGTCCAGGTAGCGGGCGCCCACCGGGGCGGCGAGGATCAGCGCGGCCGGAGGCGGCCCGGGGACGACCTGCGGGGCCCGCAGAGCGAACAGGCTGCCCTCGCTGTGGCCGAGCACGGCCACCCGCTCGGGGTCCACCTCCGGCTGCGCCAGGAGTTCGGCGTAGGCCGCGGCCATCTGGTCCTCGAAGAGGGCGTAGTCGATGTCGGCGGTGCCGTCACGGGAGCCGAGCCCGGTGTCGCCCGAGCCGAGCTTGTCGTAGCGCAGCGAGGCGACGCCGGCCCCGGCGAGCACCCGCGCGAAGTTGGCGTTGGTGTCGGCCTCCGGCCGGGTGGGGCTGTTGCCGTCGCGGTCGGTGGGGCCGCTCCCCGAGATGATGAGCGCGGCGGGTATCCGGCCCTGCGCGCCGTCGGGCAGGGCGAAGGTGCCGTGCACGGTGTCGCCGGCGTCCTCGAACACGACGGCGCGCTCCACCGGGGTGGCGCCGGGTGACGGGGAGGCGGCCGGTGGCTCGGGCGGGGCCGGGGCGCCGCACGCCGCGGCCAGCAGCAGGGCGCTGGCGGCCAGGAGGGCGGTCGCACCGCGTGCGGCGGCGCGGAGGCTCGGAACGGGCGGGGGGAACGGAGGGGACGGAAAGGACACCCTCCCACCGTAAGGGGCCCGCTGATGGCGGGCCGTCCCGCTCCGCGGCCCCCGGGCCGACGTTCATGGCGGCGCGGCAGGGTAACCATTCGGCGCCGATCACGTCGCGTGACGATGACGGAGCCCGCGATCCCGGTGCGGATCACGGGCCCCGCGTCAAACCGAGGTGAAGTCGTTACACTCGGCGCAGCACCGCGACGACCTTGCCGAGGATGGTGGCCTCGTCGCCCCTGATGGGCTCGTACTCGGGGTTGCGGGGCATCAGCCAGACGTGGTCCCCGTCGCGCCGGAACGCCTTCACTGTGGCCTCGTCGCCGAGCAGCGCCGCGACGATGTCGCCGTTGTTGGCGTCGGGCTGCTGGCGGACGACCACCAGGTCACCGTCGGTGATGGCGGCCTCGATCATCGAGTCGCCCACGACCGTGAGCATGAACAGCCGCCCCTCGCCCACGAGCTGCTTGGGCAGGGTGAGGACGTCCTCGACGGCCTCCTCCGCGAGGATGGGCCCGCCGGCGGCGATCCGGCCGATCACCGGGACGTCGGTAGCGCGGCCCGGCGCGGCGGAGTGATCTTCGTCGAGTTCGTCCCAGGAGCGCACCGGAGGTTGTCCCGGAATGCGAATTTCCACCGCCCGTGGGCGATTCTGGTCGCGGTGGAGATAGCCCTTGCGTTGCAACACCTTCAATTGGTGCGCGACACTGGAGGGGCTAGACAGCCCCACCGCATCACCGATCTCTCGGATGGACGGTGGGTAGCCGCGTTGCCGCACGTAACGGTGGATGACGTTGAGGACGCTCTGCTGGCGGGCCGTGAGTTTCGGAGCCGAGTCCGACGGTGCCGCAGGCTCCTGCGCGGCTCTGGTCCGGGTGGACGAGGATCGGAGCGCGGTGACGGCCTTCCCGCTGGCGTGAGGTTCCTGCGCTCCGTGGTTTTCCTCCGGCACGGCCGGCCTCCTCGGCGGTCGGTGTTCTCGGTGTGGGTTGTCGGCGGCTGGCGTCGGCGGCGCGTAACGAGGGAGTCTCGAAGCGATGTCGCATCGACGACAGTGTCGGCATACCGCAGTGAAACATGTCCAACATTAGTGCCCGGACAAGGCAATATCAAACAAACGTTCGAGATGGTGCTGAAAAAATCGCCGAGATGCGGTAATAGTCGAACGTCAGTTCTGATCGAACGGGCGTTCGAAGGTGAGGGCCATGTCTGAACCCGCCATGCCGCTCTCCGTGGACCGGCGGGCACCTGGCTCGCGACCCGGGGCCGGGTCGGGAGCCAGGTGCCAGGACCGGCCGGCGTCGGTGCCAGAATCGATCGCCACTGCGGATCCGCCGCCCCGTTCCGAGGTTGACGACTGGTCCGTTGAGATCCCCGAATGGCGAGGAGAAGACGTGAGTATTGAGAGCAGCGGCGGTGCTGCCGTCGTGGTCCCCCAGGCTCTCGCTGGACTTCCCGACCTCCATTCCTGCGTCCCCGCGCAGCGCGGCCCCCGCCTCACCCGGCGCGGGCGGCTGGTCGTCCTCTCGGCCCTCGGTCTGGTCGCCACGTCCGGATTCTCGCTCCTGGTGCTGACAACCGTGGCGCTGGGCGCCTCCACCGCCGGCGCCTCCGACTCCCTGATGCTGCCCTCGGCGCCCAGCACCGTGGTCGTCCACGACGGCGACACCCTCTGGGAGATCGCCGAGCGGACCCGTCCCGACGACGACCCGCGTCGCACCGTGCTGGAGATCGTCGAACTCAACCAGCTCTCCGACCTCGCGCTGGAGCCCGGTCAGGAGCTCGTGCTGCCCGACTCCTGACCCGGTCGTCCGCGGCGCGGACCGGCGGGCGTGCCGCGAGCGGCGCGCCGTCCCCGGTCCGCGCCGTCGTGTCTGGCACCCTGTGGTCGGTCCGGGATGGCGCCGGGTGTCCCCCGGGGAGTGGCGTTGCGCACCCTCGCGCGCGTGAGCGGGGCCCGTCCTCATCCGTTCTGCCCGGATCACCGGTGATTTCGCCGCCGCGCCGCCCGCTGCCGCGCCGTCGCGCCACGGGGAGGCGACTTGCGTGTGGCGGGGCACGGTCGTAGGTTGACCACAACATCTAGTGCCTGCTGCGGAACAAGCCGCCTAGAAATTGTGCTTTAGTAGGTACCGGATCATTTCGGGGCGTCGTCCCGGACAGATGTGGAACACCAACGTCGGCACGGACGCCGCCCCGCTCGCGCGGCGCGCCCGTGCGGGTGCGGGAGGCATCGGCGATGCGGATGTGGGGGGAGGCGTGCCGGCATGCACTGTCCGTTCTGCCGCCATCCTGACACCCGGGTGATCGACAGCCGGTCGACCGACGACGGCGCGGCGATCCGCCGCCGCCGGTCCTGTCCGGCCTGCGGCCGCCGCTTCACCACCCAGGAGACCGTGCTGCTCATGGTGGCCAAGCGGTCCGGGGTCACCGAGCCGTTCTCCCGGGGCAAGATCATCGCCGGGGTGCGGCGCGCCTGCCAGGGGCGGCCGGTCACCGAAGACGCACTCGCGAAGCTCGGCCAGCAGGTCGAGGAGGAGATCCGCGGCCGCGGCCTCGCCGAGGTCCCGGCCCACGAGATCGGGCTCGCGATCCTCGGCCCGCTCCGGGAGCTCGACGAGGTGACCTACCTCCACTTCGCGTCGGTGTACCGCGGCTTCGAGTCCCTGACGGACTTCGAGAACGAGATCGCGATGCTGCGCGCGGACCGGGCCAGAGCCGGCGGGGCCGAGTAGGCCGAGCGCACACGGCCCCGCCCCGCGTACGTGCCGCACCGGAGCACCGGGCGACCGCGCCGGGCGATGCGCCAATCGGGTATGGGCGAGATATCAGGGGGAGTGGAAATGACGGAGACCACCAGCGGCTCAGCGACACGCAAGGGCAGGGGGCAGCCGCAGCGGAAGGGACTCAGGATCCGGCGTATCTTCACCTCGCCCGGCACCCACCCCTACGACGAGGTCGAGTGGGAGCGCCGAGACGTCGTCATGACCAACTGGCGCGACGGGTCGGTCAACTTCGAGCAGCGCGGCGTCGAGTTCCCGGCCGCCTGGTCGATGAACGCCACGCAGATCGTGGCCAGCAAGTACTTCCGTGGCGCCCTCGGCACCCCCGAGCGCGAGTGGAGCCTCAAGCAGCTCGTGGACCGCGTGGCCGGCATGTACACCGCCACGGGACGCGAGAACGGCTACTTCGCCGGCGACGAGGACGCCGAGATCTTCGACCACGAGCTGAAGTACGCCCTCGTGCACCAGCTCTTCAGCTTCAACTCCCCGGTGTGGTTCAACGTCGGCACCGCCTCCAAGCAGCAGGTGTCCGCCTGCTTCATCCTGTCCGTGGACGACACCATGGAGTCGATCCTCGACTGGTACAAGGAGGAGGGGATCATCTTCAAGGGCGGCTCGGGCGCGGGGGTGAACCTCTCCCGCCTGCGCTCCAGCAAGGAGCTGCTGTCCTCGGGCGGCACCGCCTCGGGGCCGGTGTCCTTCATGCGCGGCGCCGACGCCTCCGCCGGCACCATCAAGTCCGGCGGCGCCACCCGCCGCGCGGCCAAGATGGTGGTCCTCGACGTCGACCACCCCGACATCGAGGAGTTCATCGAGACCAAGGCACGCGAGGAGCACAAGATCCGGGCGCTGCGCGACGCCGGGTTCGACGTCGACCTGGGCGGCTCCGACATCGTCAGCGTGCAGTACCAGAACGCCAACAACTCGGTCCGGGTCTCCGACACCTTCATGCGCGCGGTGGAGACCGGCTCGGAGTTCGGGCTCACCTCCCGCACCACCGGCGAGGTCATCGCCACGGTCGACGCCAAGAAGCTGTTCCATTCCATGGCCCGCGCCGCGTGGGAGTGCGCCGACCCGGGGCTGCAGTACGACGACACCATCAACGACTGGCACACCACCCCCGAGAGCGGCCGGATCACGGCGAGCAACCCCTGCTCGGAGTACGTGCACCTGGACAACTCCTCGTGCAACCTGGCGTCGATCAACCTGCTGAAGTTCCTGCGGGACGACGACACCTTCGACATCGAGAACTTCGTCCGGCTCACCGAGCTGATCATCACGGCGATGGACATCTCCATCACCTTCGCCGACTTCCCGACCGAGAAGATCGGCGAGACCAGCCGCGCCTTCCGCCAGCTGGGGATCGGCTACGCCAACCTCGGTGCGCTGCTGATGGCCACCGGCCACGCCTACGACTCCGACGGCGGCCGGGCGCTCGCGGCGGCCATCACCTCCCTCATGACCGGCACCGCCTACAAGCGCAGCGCCGAGCTGGCCGGAGTCGTGGGCGCCTACGACGGCTACGCCAAGAACGCCGACGCCCACAAGCGCGTCATGCGCAAGCACGCCGCCGCCAACGACGACCTCCGCACGGTCGGCGCGATGGACCGCGAGATCGCGACCGCCGCCACCCGCGCGTGGGAGGACTGCCTGAAGACCGGCGAGCGCAACGGCTGGCGCAACGCCCAGGCCAGCCTGCTCGCCCCCACCGGCACCATCGGCTTCATGATGGACTGCGACACCACCGGCATCGAGCCGGACTTCTCGCTGGTCAAGTACAAGAAGCTGGTCGGCGGCGGCTCCATGCAGATCGTCAACCAGGCGATCCCGCGGGCGCTGAAGAACCTCGGCTACCAGCAGGAGCAGATCGAGGCCATCGTCGAGTACATCTCGGAGAACGGCCACGTCGTGGACGCTCCGGGCCTGCGGCAGGAGCACTACGAGGTGTTCGACTGCGCCATGGGCAAGCGCTACATCAAGCCCATGGGCCACGTCGAGATGATGGCGGCCGTGCAGCCGTTCCTCTCGGGCGCGATCTCCAAGACGGTGAACGTCCCCGAGGAGGCGACCGTCGAGGACTTCGAGCACATCTACTTCCAGGGCTGGAAGCTCGGCCTGAAGGCCCTCGCCGTCTACCGCGACAACTGCAAGGTCGGCCAGCCGCTCTCCACGGCCAAGAGCGAGGAGAAGGCCGAGCCGGAGCCCGCGGTGGTCGAGGTCAACCGCCCGGTGCGGCGCCGGCTGCCCAAGAAGCGGCCGAGCCAGACCGTCTCCTTCACGGTGGGCGGCGCCGAGGGCTACATCACCGCCGGGTCCTACCCCGACGACGGCCTCGGCGAGGTCTTCATGAAGCTCGGCAAGCAGGGCTCGACCCTCGCCGGCGTCATGGACGCGTTCTCGATCGCCATCTCCATCGCCCTGCAGTACGGCGTCCCGCTGGAGACCTACGTCGAGAAGTTCACGAACATGCGGTTCGACCCGGCCGGCATGACCGACGACCCGGACATCCGCATGGCCCAGTCGGTGGTCGACTACATCTTCCGCCGCCTGGCGCTGGACTACCTCCCCTACGAGGAGCGCGCCGCCCTGGGCGTCCTCTCGGCGGAGGAGCGCGCGGCCCAGCTCGCCGGCGAGGACCCCGCGCAGGTCGCCGCCCAGGTGGAGTCCTACGCCCAGTCCGCCCCGGTCAGCGCGGAGGACGCCGAGTCCGAGCGCCCGTCCCGCGAGACCCGGACGGCGCACACCACGACGGAGCTGCTGGAGCTGAAGCAGGGCTTCACCGCCGATGCCCCGCTCTGCGTCACCTGCGGCACCAAGATGCGGCCGTCGGGCAGCTGCTACGTGTGCGAGGGCTGCGGATCCACGAGCGGGTGCAGCTAGCGGCCGAGCTCGCCGATGTGAGGCGATCGCCGTAACAGATCAACCGCGGGGGACCGGCCGGAGCCGGTCCCCCGCAGTCGGTTCCCTGCAACGTACGTCGCGTACGCGACGTACGTGCATTGCTATAGTTGCTGGCCGGGAGGTGGTCCGCCATGGCCGCTGTTCACTTTGATAGTTACTCCGAGGCTAGATCCCACCTGAAGGATCTCCTGGACGCGGCGGAGCGAGGCCGTGTCGCCACTATGCGCAGGGAGGCCGCTACAGCGGCAGTCGTTGACGCGGCGCGGTTGCGGCACTATCTGGCGACTGTGACTCCGGCACGCGCGCAGGTCGTACCCGAGGCTGACGGCTGGTCGGTCTTCATCGACGGACTGCCGGTCGCCGCCGACGGAGCGACCTTCGAGGAAGCCGTCGTCGAGATGGTCGATGCGCTGCGCGAATACGCGGAGGACTGGCAGGACCACCTGCTCGACGCGGTGGACCACCGGGAGAACTGGGGGCTTGTCCAGTTGATCACTCTCAGTGATGACCAGCAGCTACGGGCCTGGCTACTGGGAGAAGGAGGATGATCTGGCCGCAGCCGACGCGCCGCGATCACGAGCGGTTCTGCCAGGTCGAGGGATGGACTCTCGTGCGCAACGCCCGCGGACGCACGGGCACTCACCACATCACATACGAGCTCGTGCTGACTGACGGGCGGGTACTGCGGACGCGAGTCTCCCATCCGGTCGACCGGACGCGCTACGGCCGCGGCATCTGGCAGCACATTCTCCGTGACCAGCTCGATGTTGACGAGGCGGTCTTCTGGGCCTGTGTCCGTGACGAGGTCCTACCCGATCGAGGACGCCCGGCCGTGCCGCGGGACGCCCTCCCCGCTGATCTGGTGCATCTGCTGATCACCCAGGTGGGGCTGTCCGAGGCCGAGGTGGCGAAGCTGGGCAAGGAGGAGGCGATCGCACGGCTCACGCGCTACTGGACCGAAGGGTGACACGGGTGACGCGCCGCCGTCGGTAATGGATGGTTATGTTCTCGCCACCTGCCGGACCGTAACCCTGTGGGACGATGCCAGGACTTCTGAGCAGGCACGCCGGAACCGACCCGCGGCTGCCCGCGTCGGAGTCATCGTCTTCCTCGTCCCAAGGAGTAGGTGCCCATGTCCTTCGCGCAGTCCGTGCGTGGGGCCGCCGGAGCGATCGCCCAGGGCGGCGATCCTCGGGAGGCGGTGTCCAACGCGATCAGCCAGACGACGGAGGGGTTCGGACTCGACCCGGGTGATTTCCTCGCCGCCCGTGAGCAGGGCGCCTCGGTGGGCACCCGGATCGAGCAGCAGACGACCTCGCTCAACAACGCCGGCGAGGTGCTGAACCGCAGCAAGGTCGAGGTCGGCGCCGGCGGCCCGGTGCACGTCATCTCGCCCATGGTGATCCCGCGCGGCCGGACCCTGGCCGCCATGCTGCCGGTGATCCTGCTGGCCATCGCCGGCGTCGTCGGCGCCGTGCTCACCGCCCCGGTCCCCAACGCCGCCCTCCTCCTCTTCGGCCCGCACTTCTGGCTCATCATCGCCGCCGTCGCGGCCTTCATGTGGTGGCGCCAGGGGATGGTCATGGTGCCGGACGGCTGCCAGGCGCTGATCACGAAGTTCGGCAAGCTGGAGCAGATCGTCGGCCCCGGCCGGGTCACGCTCCTGAACCCCTGGAAGCGGGTCTCCTACATCGTCAACACCACCCGGGAGTACCCCTTCAACGCGCCGATCCGCGAGGCGCCCACCAAGAGCGGCGTCAAGGCGTCGGTCGACCTCTTCCTGCAGTTCCGGATCGAGAACCCCGAGGAGTTCATCTTCGTCCTCGGCGCGGTCCAGGGCTTCCAGGACAAGCTGAACAACGCGATCAGCGAGACCACCCGCAGCCTCATCTACGACCAGCAGGCCTCGGACATCTACGACCTGGTCGGTGAGAACACCGCCCGGCTGCTCGACCAGCTCAACCAGCAGTTCCTCCCGGCCGTGCGGCTGACCAACGCCAACATCACGCACGCCGAGCCGTCCAGCCAGGAGTACCGGATGGACCTCGCCGCGCCGGAGATGGTGCGGGTCGCCAAGGAGGCCTACACCTACGAGTACGAGCTGCAGCTGCGCAAGGAGCAGAACGAGGGCGACCTCAACAAGGAGCTCGCCTCGCTGAACGAGACCCTCTCGGCGATCCAGGCCGACATCGCGCAGTACCAGGCGCAGATGGACACCGCCCTGGAGCGCGAGACCAACCGGGCCCGGGCGCTCGCCCGGCAGCGGTTCGTCGAGGCCGAGAGCACCGCGAACGCCAACGCGGCGCTGCTCCAGGCGCAGGCGCTGGACATCCGCGCCGTGAGCGCCGCCGAGGCGCCGGAGATCCTCAACTACCGCTTCCAGCAGGACCTGCTGGACAAGCTGGAGTCCGTGGCCGAGAGCCTGCCGCAGATGGTGCAGATCGGCGACGGCAGCACCGCCAGCGTCGACTTCCTCCAGGTGGCGCGGCAGATCATCGGGGGTGCCGACGAGGAGCTGTTCTCCGAGGCGGACATGGCCGCCATCCGCACCCGGCTGGCCGACATCTCCGAGCGCATCGCCGCGCGCGAGGCCGAGATCTCCGAACTGCTGGCGGCGGAGCGGTCCACCGTCGAGGCCCCCGACCCCGAGCGGGTGCCCGACGTGCCCGGCGCGGACCGGGTGGAGGAGATCCGCCAGTCGGTCTCCGACGACGTCATCGGCGAGCGGTTGGGCGGCATCGCCGGCACCGCGCGGGAGCAGGAGGGTCAGTAGATGGCGAACTCAGGCGCGAACGCGCGCGGCTCCTCCAGCATCAAGGAGTCGCTCGCCTCATGGGGCGACATCGCGCGCCTGCTGCGCGGCGGGGACCAGGGCCAGCTCGTCCCGGTCGTGATCCCCCGCGACGGCCGCGGGCTGCGGTGGCTGGTGCTCGTCTGGATCGGGCTGTGGCTGCTCGGTGTCTCCCTGATCGGGGCAGCCAACGCCCTGGCCGGCGGCCTGGTCGTCGGCACGCTGGTGCTCTCCCTCCTCAGCCTGCTGCTCGCCGGGCTGTGGTGGTGGCGCTCCTCGATCGTGGAGATCGAGCAGGGCACCACCGGCGTGCTCACGAAGTTCGGCGCGGTGGTCGGTGTCCTGGACCCGGGCCGGCACTACCTGTGGCACCCGTGGGCCCGGGTGGACTTCGTCGTGGACACCTCCACCGAGATCCCGTACACGGCGCCGGTCCAGGCGTGCCCCACCCGGGAGAACGTCCCGCTCAAGTCCATCGAGTTCTTCCTGAAGTTCCGGATCATCGACGCGGTCGCCTTCGTGCGCACCATCGGGGCCAGCAACTTCGACCTCGTGCTGTCCAACGCCGTGCAGGACGCCATCCGGCAGCGCAGCCGCCAGGTGCGGACCGAGGGCGCCTACGACCTGCGCGGCTCCGACGTCGCGGACATGCAGGACCTGCTGAACCGCCAGCTCAGCCGGTACGGCGTGCGGATCATGGGGTGCAACATCCCCGACGTCCAGCTGCCCAACCAGTACCAGCAGCACCTCGCCACCCGCGAGCGGGTCGCCAAGGAGCTGGTGGCCTACGAGCAGGAGTGGGAGCTCACGCGCAAGCGGCGGATCGACACGCTGCTCATGGACATCGAGCGCTCCAAGAAGACGCGCGACGCCAAGATCGTCGAGGTCAACGCGGCCCTGAACAAGGCCCGCAAGGACGTCGCCCAGATGCTGGAGGAGCAGGAGACCGAGGCCCAGCGGGTGCGGTACGAGATCGAGACGCGCGGCCGGGCGGACCTCGTCGCCGCGCAGAACGAGGCCAAGGCGCAGCAGCGCCTCGCCACCTCCTACCGGGACAACCGCGCCGTGCTGCAGTACGAGCTGGCCCGGCGGCGGCTCGACGTGGGCGCCCGGCTGGCGGAGAACGCGCCGCAGCCGGTCGTGGTGCGGACCGAGGGCGGGGTGGGCGACTCCTCCGCGCTGTCCACGCTGCTGCTCGCCCAGCTGCTGCCCGACCTGGGCGAGCGGCGGTCCGCCCGCCCGGCGGCCGCCCGCGGCCAGGCCGCGGTGGAGGCGTCCGACGTGTTCCGCCACGCCCAGGGCGCGGTCGCCGCGGCGGCCGAACGCCAGCAGGACCTCCAGCAGCAGTACCAGCAGGAGCAGGAGGAGGCCATGCGCCAGCAGTTCGAGAACGGCGAGGGGTACGGCCGGCGGTCCAAGCGGCGCTGACCCGGGTCCGCGGACACGACGAGGGGGCGCTCCCGGCGGGGGCGCCCCCTCGTCGTGCCCGGGCGGCCGGGCGACGGAGCGCCGGGCCCGCCGGGCCCGGGTCAGGCGGCGTGCGCCAGCTCGCGGTACCCGCAGTCGATGTCGACCCCGTGCCGTGCCGCGATCTCCACGAGGTCCTCGATCTCGCCGGCCTGCGCCACCACGAGGTCGCGGTCGCCGACATCCCGAGCGCGCCGCAGCGACTCCAACGCGTCGTAGATGCGAAGGTGCAGCGTCGTCATGAATTCGTTCATACCGTCCCTCGTCTGGCCGCGTGTGCGTGTCGATGTCGCGTTCAGATATGTATCCGGGGAAGGTTAAAGCAGCGGTGAGACGCGGGTGTACATCCGCGTGACGGACCGATGACAAGAACCACCCCCGACGAGGGAACCCGATGAGTTCCCGCGGCGCAAGGCCCGACCGCGCATGTCGCGGGCCTGCTCCCGCCGCCGCGCCGCGCGCCCCGGCCGGGGCGCGGCGGCGCTCCGCCCGCCGCGGCTGCGAGGGATCAGTACTCGCTCCACGAGTACCAGTCGCCCTTGATGTGCTCGTACACCACGCCGCCGTGGCCGGGCACGAACACGTCCGTGGGCAGCGGTTCGCTGCTGTGGGCCAGGCCGGAGGTGCCCAGCAGCCCCGCCCCCTGCACGGTGAACCGTGCCACCCCGTCGCGCACCGTGGCGGCCTGGAGCGGGTAGAGGCCGGCCCACTCCCCGTTCATCGGGATGGTCGTGGAGCGGTCGACGGTGTCGCGCACGTGCAGCAGCGCCCGTGCGGACAGGTCGAGCCGGGTCTGCAGGGGGACGTCGGCCACCGACAGCACGATGGCCAGCCCCGCGATCAGCGGGGCGGTGATCCAGCGCAGCCAGTAGACGCGGATCATCGGCCGGGCGATGGTCAGCGCGATGCCGAGCCGCAGCGCGCCCATCGCGGCGAGCAGCGCCCCGCCGCCCACCCCGACGACGAGGCTGGGCAGGTGGCCTCCGGGCACGCTGTCCTCGTACAGCAGGACGAGACCGACCAGTGCGCACACGGGCAGGTAGAGCCGGCCCGGCGGACGGGACGCCCACGAGATGAGCCGCTGCCCGAGTGTGGGCTTGTGGGCGATCTCGATGAGCTTCGCGACCGAGTCCTCACCGGCGGGCGACGTCCCTGCGGACGAGGGGTTTCCACCGAGCGGAGGAGTGGCGGACATGGTGGGCGGCCCCCAAAGGCGAGTCGTGGCTGGTCGGGTGGTGTGGTGCGGACGGCGGCCGGACGTGTCACGGCCGTGTCGCAACGGCGGCCGCGCACGGCGGCCAGACCATCAGGATAGGGGAGCGGCGGGGCCTGCTCGGGCCGCTTCGCCGAAGCCGCAGCGGCCCGCGGCGGCACCGGGCGCCCGCCCGCGGGGCTATCCGGCCGGACGGCAGCCGTGCCCCGTGGCCCAGGCCGCCGCCGCCCGGCGGCCACCCGCCGCAGCACCACCGGAACCGCCCCCACTCCGCACCGTCTACCCGCGGTCAGGGAGAAACTACCGAACGCCACCGCCGGGCGCCATGGGCACACGCGGGTCCGGCCCTCCCGCGGCCCGCGCCGGCGCCCCGGGGGCCGGCGCGGTGCCGCGGAGCGGGCTCCGCCGCCCGCCGGAGCGGTCTACGCTGGGGAGCGTGCCAGCGAAGTCCTCCGTCATCCCGCCCACGTACACGCTCGAACGGGAGCTCGCCGCCGGCGGCGCGACCCTCGTCGCCGGGGTCGACGAGGTGGGGCGCGGCGCCTGGGCCGGTCCCGTCGTCGTGTGTGCGGCGGTCACCGACGGCTCCGAGCCGCCGGAGGGCCTCACCGACTCCAAGAAGCTCACCCCGAAGCGGCGCCTGGCCATGGGCGACCTCGTCCGCCCGTGGGTGCGCGACCACGCGTTCGGCCACGCCACCCCGGCCGAGATCGACGAGTTCGGGATGACCGAGGCGCTGCGCCGCGCCGCCGTGCGGGCCCTGGAGGGCCTGGCCGCCCGCCCCGACGGCGTCATCCTCGACGGCAAGCACGACT
The DNA here is from genome assembly GCF_003336425.1 of Marinitenerispora sediminis. Lineage (GTDB taxonomy): Bacteria > Actinomycetota > Actinomycetes > Streptosporangiales > Streptosporangiaceae > Marinitenerispora > Marinitenerispora sediminis. The sequence continues at coordinate 24,229 of NZ_QEIO01000008.1, forward strand.
ACCTCGGCGCGCCGTGGCCGGTGCGCACCCAGATCCAGGCCGACCTCACCTGCGTGACGGTCGCCGCCGCCTCCGTGCTCGCCAAGGTGTACCGCGACGCCCTCATGGCCGAACTCGACACCGACTTCCCCGGCTACGGGTTCGGCAGCGCCGCGGGATACCCCTCTCCGGCGCACCGGGAGACCCTCGCGGAACTGGGGCCCACTCCGCACCACCGGATGTCCTGGTCCTATCTGGACGACCTGCCGAAATGGCGCCACCTGCGCCGGCCGCGGCCCGGCCCCGGCGGGCAGCTCAGCCTGCTCTGAGGCGGATCGCCCCCGAAACGCCGTGCCTCCGAGGGGCGGGCGGTCCCTGTCCAAGCCGTGCGCCAGGCGGCAGTATGGGGCGGTGCGCACCGCGCCCGCCCCCGGGCCGCGCGGCGGCGCGCCGTCCGGACCCGGCGGATCCCTCCGAGGGGCGGGCGCGGCGTCCGAGTGCGCTATACAAGGGTGGCGACGACGGCCGCGGCGGGGAGCATCCGCGGGTCACAGGGGCGAAGGGGGCAGCGATGCCGCGTGACGACCGACCCCGGACCACGGGCCGACCGGCGGCGCCGCCGCCGCTCCAGCGGCTGCGGTCCCTCTACGACCGGTATCCGCCGCGCTCCCGGCTGCTCGCCGGCCTCGTGGCGGTGACGGTCGCCGCGCTGGCCGCGTTCCTCGCGGACGTCTCCGTGCTCCTGGTCGTCACCGCGACCGTGCTGGTGCTCGCGCTGTTCGCCGCGCTGATGCGCTCCGGCGAGGCGGTGGCGACCGCGCTGGTCTGCGCCGTCTGGCTGGCCGTCGCCTACCCCCTGTTCCAGATCCCGCTCGCGGGCGCGCCGATCGTGCTGGTGCTGCTGCTCCTCCCGCCGCTCGTCACGGTGGCCGCCACCCGGATCCGCGAGTTCCCGGTGTGGCACACCACGCTGCTGGCGCTGCTGGTCGGACTGATCGTCGGCCTCGCCGTGGCCCTGACCAGCATGCTCACCGACGCGGTCCCGCCCGCCGTCGGCATCACGTGCACGGTGGCCGCCGCCGGCGCGGCGCTGCTGTGGCGGGCCGCCGCCGCGTACCGGCTGCGGCGGGAGCTGCGGGGCATCGCCGCGGAGGCGGCCGGGCCGCCCGCCGCGGACCCGCCGGGCTCCCGGCGCCGGGAGCGGCACGCCGGCGGCCCGGCCGGCGGGTACCGCGACCGCCACGGAGGCCGCGACGGCGAGCCGGTGCCGCCGGTCCCCGTTGACGAGGCGCTGGCCGAACTGGAGGGGATGATCGGCCTGGAGCCGGTCAAGCAGCAGGTCCGCGCGATAGCGGCGTCCATCGAGGCGGCCCGGCTGCGCGCCGACGCCGGCTACGCGGTGGACAAGCCGCTGCGCCACCTGGTGTTCTCCGGGCCGCCCGGCACCGGGAAGACGAGCGTGGCCCGCACGCTCGCCACCATCTTCCACTCCTTCGGCCTGCTGCCGTCCCCGCACGTGGTCGAGGCGCAGCGCGCCGACCTGGTGGGGGAGTACCTCGGCGCGACGGCCATCAGGACGAACGAGCTCGTGGACCGGGCGCTCGGCGGCGTGCTGTTCATCGACGAGGCGTACTCCCTGGTCAACGACGGCGACGGCCAGCCGGACCGGTTCGGCAACGAGGCGGTGCAGACGCTGCTCAAGCGCGCCGAGGACGACCGCGACCGGCTCGTCGTCATCCTGGCCGGGTACGAGGCGGAGATGGACCGCTTCCTCGCCTCCAACCCCGGCCTCGCCTCGCGGTTCGCCACGCGGGTGACGTTCCCCAGCTACCGGCCGGAGGAGCTGCACAGCATCGCCGAGCACCTGTTCCAGCAGCGGGGCGACGTGCTGGACGAGGAGGCCGGGCCGGTGCTGCGGGCCCGCTTCGACGAGGCGGCGCGGCGCGGGGCGGTGGACGAACTGGGCAACGGCCGGTTCGTGCGCTCGCTGGTGGAGAAGGCGGCGGAGGCCCGCGACGTCCGGGTGGTCACCTCGGGCGAGGCCGGCCGGCAGCCGGCGGCCGAGGACCTGGTCACGGTGCGCGCCGGCGACATCGCGGCCGCCTACCAGCAGCTGACCGAGCGGCTGCCCGGCTTCAGCAGGACGCCGGACCTGGCCGAGGCGCTCGCCGAGCTGGACGACATGATCGGCCTGGAGCCGGTCAAGCGCCAGGTCCGCTCGATCGCCGCCCAGCTCCAGGTGTCCCGGCTCCGGGAGGGGCAGGGCCTGCGCACCCAGCTGCCGATGCGGCACTTCGTCTTCGTCGGCCCGCCCGGCACCGGCAAGACCACGGTGGCCCGCATCCTCGGCCGGGTGTTCGCTGCTCTCGGGCTGCTCAACCGCGCGGAGGTCCAGGAGGCGTCCCGGGTCGACCTGGTCGGCGAGCACCTCGGCGCCACGGCGGTGAAGACCAACAAGCTGGTCGACCGGGCGCTGGGCGGTGTGTTGTTCGTCGACGAGGCGTACTCGCTGGCCAACCCCGGCTACAGCGGGGGCGACGCGTTCGGCGCCGAGGCCATCCAGACGCTGCTGAAGCGCGCCGAGGACGACCGGTCCCGGCTCGTCATCGTGCTCGCCGGCTATCCGGGGGAGATGGACCGGTTCCTGGCGAGCAACGCCGGACTCGCCTCCCGCTTCAACGTCCGGGTGGCGTTCCCGAGCTACTCCCCGGACGAGCTCACGGAGATCGCCGAGGCCGTCGCCGGGCAGACCGGCGACGTCTTCGAGGAGCAGGCGCGCGAGGACCTGCACCAGATCTTCGGGTACGTGTGCGCGGCCGGCTGGATCGACGAGCTGGGCAACGGGCGGTTCGCGCGCTCGCTGTTCGAGAAGGCGTGCTCCTACCGCGACCTGCGGGTCGCCGAGGAGCTGGGCGACGCCGCCACCGCCGACGACCTCACCCGCGTCACGAGCGCGGACCTGCGGCAGGCGTACGCCGAGATCACCCAGACGTGACCGCGCGGCGGCTCCGGGCCGCCGGTGCGCCCCCTACGGGGCAAACCAGGGTGAATGGCCGGAAAACGCCGCGTTCTGCACGCGGAACGGCGACTCCGCCCTGCTAGGGTCCGCTGCATGAGTGGTTCCAGCGCCCCCATCACGCAGGCCGTCATCCTGGCCGGCGGCCAGGCGACCCGCCTGCGGCCCTACACCGACACCCGCCCCAAGGCAATGGTCGAGGTCGCGGACCGGCCCATCATCGACCACCAGTTGGAGTGGCTGGGCCGGCACGGGGTCGAGCACGTCGTGGTGTCGTGCGGGTACAAGGCCGAGGTGCTGCGCGAGCACCTCGGCGGCCGCACGGAGGGGCCGGAGGTCACCCTGCTGGTCGAGGACGAGCCGCTGGGACGCGGCGGGGCGCTGCGGTTCGCCGCCTCGGGGCTGCGCGACGCCGACCGCCCGTACTTCGCGCTCAACGGTGACGTGCTCACCTGGTTCCCGCTGGACGAGTTCACCGCCCGCCACCGGGCGAAGGGCGGACTCGTCACCCTCGCGCTCGCGCAGTACCGCACCACCTGGGGCATCGTCGACGTCACCGACGACGGACTGATCGAGGGCTTCACGCAGAGCCCCCTGCTGCCGTTCTGGATCAACGCCGGCGTCTACGTCTTCGAGGCCGAAGCGACCCCGCTGCTGCCGGAGAAGGGCGACCACGAGTCCAGCACCTTCCCCCGGCTCGCCGAGGAGGGCCGGCTCTTCGGCTACCGCATCGACGGCTTCTGGCGCGGCATCGACACGGTGAAGGACGTCAAGGAGGCCGGCGAGCAGGTCGCCGCGCTCCTCGGCGACGCCCGGGTGTCCTGAGCCGCCGGCCGGCCCTCCCGGCGCGGACCCGGCAGCGACCGGAGGCGAGCGCGCCGGGAGGATCGGCCGCGCCGCGGCTCCGCGGCGGCGCCGTCCCGGGCGGGCGGGGCCGCCCCCTCGCACGCGCCGACCGTCCGGCCCCCTGACCACCGCATCGCCCGAGCCGGCCCGGCCCCCGCGCACGCGGAACGACCCCCGGCACGGCCGCGGGGACGTGCGCCGGCGGCCGTGCCGCCTCACCGCCGCGCGGCGGCGTCCCCGGCGGCGGTGACGAGGGCCCGGGCCTGCTCGCGGGCATGCCGGATGGGGTCCGGGAAGACCGCCAGCCCGTGCGCGACGAGTGCTCCTTCGTGGAGCAGCATCAGCGCGGGACCCAGCCGGCCGGCGCCGTCCGGGGCGATCTCCGCGGCGAGGTCGGTGAACAGGGCGAGCATCCACCGCTTCTGCCCGGTGATGATCGGGTGGGCCGGGTGCGCCGGATCGCTGATCTCGGCGTGTGCGTTGACCATGCCGCACCCCCGGGGGCCGTGCTCGTCCGACCACGCGCGTGCGGCGTCGAACACGGCCAGCACCCGCGCGGCCGCCGCCGGCGGCGCGGCGGCCAGGTGCCGGCCGAGGAAGGCCCGCCAGCGCTCGTCGCGATCCGCGAGGTAGTCCGCGACCACCTGCTCCTTCGAACCGAACCGGTCGTAGAGGGTCTTCTTCGTCACCCCGGCCTCGGCCGCGATGAGGTCCACCCCGACGGCGTGGATGCCGCGCTCGTAGAACAGCCGCCCGGCGGCCTCCAGGACGCGCAGCGCGGCAGGCGTCATCGTGGTCCGTCGCGGCTTCTCTTCGGTGCCCATGCCCGTCAATATACCGATCTGTATAGTGAGCGAGGTATACCGATCTGTATAGCGAAGGGTGTGGGACGTGAACCTCCTGCTCTCGGCCGCCTTCGTGCTCTGCTGGAGCTCCGGGTTCATCGGGGCCAAGCTCGGCGCGGGGAGCGCGTCCGCGATCACGGTCCTGATGTGGCGGTTCCTGCCGCTGGCCGTGATCCTGGCCGTCGTCGCCGCCAGTGTCGCCAGGACGTCGTGGCGGGGCGTCACGCCGCGCGACGTGGCCCGCCAGGCCGTGATCGGCGTGCTCTCGCAGAGCGGCTACCTGCTGACCGTCTACTACGCGATCCAACTCGGGGTCTCCAGCGGTACCACGGCCCTGGTCGACGGCCTCCAGCCGCTCGTCGCCGGAGCGCTCGCCGGACCGCTGCTGGGCCAGTACGTCTCGCGCACGCAGTGGCTCGGGCTGTGCCTGGGGGTGGGCGGCGTCGCCATCGTCACCGCGGCCGACGCCGCGGCCGGCGGGGCCGCGGCCTGGTGGGCCTACCTCGTCCCGTTCGCCGGCATGGTCTCGCTGGTGGCGGCCACGTTCCTCGAAGGCCGCTCCCGCACGCGGGTCGCCCCCGCGGTGTCGCTCACCGTGCACTGCGCCACCAGTGCCGCCGTGTTCACCGCCCTCGCCGTGGCCGCCGGAGCCGCGCGGCCGCCGGCCGAGCCCTCGTTCTGGGTCGCCGTCAGCTGGCTCGTGGCGCTGTCGACCTTCGGGGGATACGGCCTGTACTGGCTCATCCTGCGGCGCTCCGGAGTCACCAGGGTCAACACGCTCATGTTCCTCATGGCCCCGGTGACGGCGGTCTGGGGAGCCCTCGCGTTCGGTGAACCGTTCGGTCCGCTGACCGCTCTGGGGCTGGCGGTCGGCCTGGCGGCGGTCGTCATCGTCCACCGCGGTGAGCCCCGGCCGGCCGGAGCGTGCTCGCGGGGCACGCCCGCGACCGCGGGAGCGGCCGGCAACGGCGCCTGACACCTCGTGCCCCGCGGCCGCCAGCGTGCTACACGTCGTCCAGCCGGCCGACCAGGTCGGTCTCGTCCTCGGCTTCGTCGAGGACGTCGAGCAGCGTCTCCAGGACGGCCGTCCGGGTGTGGCCGCGGTCCAGCAGCCGCTGGGCGGCCTCCCACAGGTTGGGCGGGTCGCCCTTCCACAGCCGCTCGGCCAGCCGCTCGTGGGCGGCCAGGGCCTCCGCCGCCTCGGGGACGTCCAGGGCGCTGCCCGCCGGCGGGGCGTCGCTCGCGGCGGAGTGCTTGCCCCGGTGGTCGTGGGGGACGTCGAAGTCCTCGAAGTGGTCCAGCCGCAGCAGGGCGCGCCGGCCCTCGGGCGTGGTCGGGTCGAAGCGGCCGCCGTCGTCGGCGAGCAGGTCGCTGGTGAGCAGCGGGAACGCGAACATCCGGCGGGGCAGCGCGGCCAGGTCGCCGTCGGGCAGCAGCCGGCGGACGACCTCGCGGCGCAGGCCGAAGGAGGTCGCCGGATCGCGGTAGGCGGTGCCGAACGAGGTAGTCGACTCCCACACGGCGTCCAGCGTGGCGCGCACCGCCTCCTCCGGCAGGCTGTCGCGCGGCCCCGCCCACCGGATCCACGCGGCCAGCACGTGCGGCATCGCCTCCTGCTCCGCGGGCAGCAGCACCACGCGGCGCGGCAGCCAGCTGAGCAGGAAGGTCTCGACCTTGCGCGGGCTGACCCGCAGCGGACGGCCGGCGTCCACGTCGCAGCCGTAGTCGATGATGTGGTCGACGCAGCGGCTCGCGGCGTAGCTGTCGGAGAGCTCGGCGGCGGCGTCGGAGGCCAGGAAGCGGGCGGCCAGCACGGCGCGGCGGTCCCGGCCCCACACGGGTGCGGCCGCGGGCCGCTCCGCCCGCGGCAGCGCGCGGAGGCGGGCCCGCAGCAGCGCGTGGTGCGCGGCCAGCGAGCCGCCGGGCGCCTGCGCACCGTCGGGAGCCTCGGACCGGGCGGTGCCGTCCGCGGAACCGGACGGCACCGCCCGCTCGGTGCGCTCCAGGGCCGCCTCCAGGATGGCGCGCGCCCGTTCCGGCGAGACGGCGGAGAGCGTGGCCATGGGGTCCTCGGCCGCCTTCCGGCGGCAGTGCTCCAGCAGCCGGGTCACCTTGCTGGTCACCCAGGCGTCCCGCAGCACCCCGCCGGAGTTGTGGTCGACGACCGCGATCAGCGCGTGGCCGGCCTCGTCGTCCGGGCCGGGGTCGGTCGCGTAGCGGAACGTGCAGATGATGTCATCGGTGTCGCCGAAGCGCGTCCCGGAGACGTGGCACTCGACCGGCCGCACCTCGCCGAGCTGCGTGGCCCACTCCGGGCGGGCGACACCCCGCCGCATGAGGCGGAGCATCGACGTCTTGGCGAGCACCCGCTGCTGGCGGGACGGATCGAGCGCGGCGACGCCGGCGAGCAGCGCCAGCGCGGCCGGGGTCGCGGCCGACGACGCGTAGCGGACCAGGCCCTCGCCGAGCAGCCGGCCGACGTCGATCCCGGGCACCCGCTGCCCCCACCAGGCGCCGAGCAGCTCGCTGACGACGAGCTCGGCGTCGAGGGGGTGCCGCATGGCCAGCAGGGCCCGGGCGGCGCGCAGCATCTCGGCGAAGACGTCGTCGGGCGGCGGCGCGGCGCCGTGTTTTCGGGTAAGCGGCGGAACGGACACCTGATGAGCCTATGGCACTCTTCCGCACGCTCAGGGCCGCTTCGGCGGGTGTTTCGGCGCCGCCGTGCCGCCGGCGCCGGGCGGATCGGCCGTCGGCGGGCCGCTCGCTCGCTGCGTACGGTGTGTCGCAGCCGGTCGCCGGGGGTCAGTCCCGGGGGAGGCGCTCGGCCGCCGCGGAGGGCACCGGTTCCCGCCGGCCGGACGGCGGGGCGGGCCGCGACTTCTCCACGGCGTGCAGCCGTTCGCGCGCCACCCGCTCGACCAGCCCCGGGGTGACGTCGTAGCCCAGGTGCGCGGCGCAGCGCCAGGTGTCGGCGACGCAGCGCCGCACGCGCGGATGCGGCACCGAGGTGAACTCCAGGCGGAGTCGGTCGGTGACCGAGTCGAGGTCACCTTCACGGGTGTCGGGCATGCGCTCTCAACGCCTCTCGACGGCGACGGCCGTGGACGGGCAGGGCGCCCGGTGCGGCGCCGGACCGCCGGGTCCGCCGCCGCACCGGGCCGGCGGCGCGTCGCGGCCGCCACCCCTCCCATAACGCGTGCCGCGCCGCCAAACCCCCCGGAGCGCGGTTCTTGACCGGTCCTTGGCCGATGCTTGGCCCCGCGGTGGAACGCGGCCGGAGCGCCTCCCCGTGCGGGCGCGGCGGTCAGGTGCCGGACGAGGCGGTGTAGAAGGCCGTCGTGCGCTCCGCCGCGGCGCGGGCCGCGGCGGGGTCGGCCCCGGCGGTGATGGCGGCCTCGCACCACCTGGCGCTGCTGAGCGCCACGAAGCGCACGTACTCCTCCGTGGCCGCCCACTCCTCCTCGCGCGGGACCTCCCGCCCGGCCAGGTGGGTGGCCAGGCCCAGGAGTCCGATGTCCCAGCCGATGCCGCCCGCGCCGGGGCCGTACTTCCGCCAGTGCTCGTTCTCCGGGGCGACGTGGTCGAGCTCGAACCGCGTCCGCCCGCCGGCCAGCGGAGCGAGCCGGACCTCGATCCAGCTCACATCGCCGCCGTACTCCCACGTGGCGGCGAAGCCCCGGGGCGGATCGCAGCGCTCGATCGTTCCCCCCGCGTTGCCTTCGAGCTGGTAGCGGCCGCCGGGGCGCAGGTCGCCGGTCACGGGCAGGAACCAGCGCCGGAGCCGGTCGGGCGCGGTGCAGGCGTCCCAGACATCGTCGAGGCCGGCCTCGTAGGTCCGGCCGATGGTCAGGACGCGCGCCGCCCCCGCCGCCAGGGCGCGCGTGCCGACCGTGCGGTCGGTGAAGTCGATCTGCTCGGGTCCGTCAGTCATGTGTCGGTCTCCTCATTCTCCTGGCCGGCTCGTCCCTGGTCCTGCCCAGAGCCGCCGGCGCGGCGCGGGCCCCGGGCCAGCTCGGTGCCGAGGGCGTCCAGCCGCTGGTCCCAGAAGCGCCGGAACTGCTCCAGCCACCGGTCCACCTCCCGCAGGCGAGCGGGCCGCACCGTGTACAGGCGGCGGGCGCCGTCGGCGCGGACGGCGGTGAAGCCGCTCTCCCGAAGTACCCGCAGATGCTGCGACACCGCCGGCTGGGAGATGCCGAACTCCTCGCGGACGGCCGAGGTGATCGCCCCGGAGGTGCGCTCGCCCTCGGCGAGCAGTTCCAGGATCCGGCGCCGCACCGGGTCGCCGAGGACGTCGAACGCGTGCACGGTCCATTACTACAGCCACGGCTTATATAAGTCAACGCTGATATCTGTCGCGGGCGTGTCCGCCGGGTACCCCCGGCCGGCGTCCGTGCCCGGTGCGGCCGGGCGTGCGACCATTGCGTCATGACACCGACGCTGCACCTGACCGGCGACCCGGCCGCCGACACGCTGCTCAGCGAGGACCCGCTCGCCCTGCTCGCGGGCATGCTCCTGGACCAGCAGGTCCCCATGGAGCGGGCGTTCGCGGGTCCGGTGGAGATCGCCCGTCGGCTCGGCCGCACCGGCCTCGACGCGCGCGAGATCGCGGAGTACGACCCGGAGGGCTTCGCCGGACTGCTCGCGCGCAAGCCCGCGGTGCACCGCTATCCGTCCAGCATGGCCGGCCGCCTCCAGGAGCTGTGCCGGTACCTGGTCGAGAACTACGACGGGGACGCCGCCGCGGTGTGGCGCGACGCCGGCACGGGGCGGGAGCTGCTGCGCCGCCTCCAGGAGCTCCCCGGGTACGGGCGCCAGAAGAGCCAGATCTTCCTGGCGCTGCTCGGCAAGCAGCTGGACGTGCGCCCCGAGGGCTGGCGTGCGGCGGCGGGGGAGTACGGCGAGGAGGGCAGCCTCAAGTCGGTGGCCGATATCCGCGACGCCGAGTCGCTGGCCGGTGTACGGGCCTTCAAGCAGCGCCGGAAGGCCGAGGCGAAGGCGGCCCGGGCCGGGCACGGCTGAGCGCCGGCCGCCGCGGCGAATCGGGGTGCGTGCAACCGGTGCGGGCCGGTGGCCGAATCCCCTGACCGGCCCGGTCGAGGTGGCCGCGCGGGGGATAGCGGCCAACCGAAATCGGTGCTCCCAGCCCTGATTCCGGGTGCAGGACGTATCATTTACTGTCTGCTATGACCGCTGACTTTCCGCTGCGGGGCGGTCGGCGCGATCCCGGCACGATCTCGACGCCGTGGCCTATGCTGGGCCACGGCGACCGCCGGGACGGCCGCTGCGCAGGATGGGTCTCGACACCGACCGCGTCCCACGGGAGTCTGAGTCAAGGGGAGTGAGTACCGCGGTCGCAGGCGGCGGCCCCTCATGGTGGCGGGGCGTGCGGCCTGCTCCCGGGATGAGAAGCGATGTTCGTTATGCTGCTGGCGCTCGCGTGAGCGGGCCCCCGCGCACGGGGGAAAGGACCCCGGAGGTGTCAACGGTGAGCACCGAGACGTCCGTTCCGTTCCCGCGCGTGTCCGGACTCGGTCCCGCGGATTCGGCGTTGTTGGAGACCCTTCTCAAGGAAGCCCCCATCGGCTTCGCCTTCTTCGACACCGAGGCCCGGTTCCAGCGGGTCAACCGGACGCTGTCCACCATCTACGGCCGCGGTGAGGCCGACTGCGAGGGGCGGACGCCGAGCGACGTCCTCGGACCGGCCGACGCGGCCGCCCACGAGGCGGCCATCGCCGCCGTCCTGTCCGGTGAGCCGGTCGTGACCGGCGAACACCACCTCGCGGCCGCCTGCCAGGGAGGCTCCGCCACCGACCCGAACTGGGCGATGTCGTGGTTCCCCACCCACGGCGTCGACGGAGCCGTCAACGGGGTCGCGCACATCGCGGTCGATCTCAGCGACAGACACAAGGTGGAGGTGGCGTTGCGGCGCAGCGAGGAACGCTACCGGTCGCTGCTCCGCGCCAGTAACCAGATCGTCTGGGCGGCGGGACCGGACGGCCGGATCAACGAGGACTGCGCCGAGTGGCGCGCGGTCACCGGCCAGAGCTACGAGGAGTACCTGGGTCGCGGCTGGCTGGACGCGGTGCACCCCGACGACCGCGAGCGCGTCGAGCGCGACTGGGACGACGCGGTGGCCGACCGGACGGTCTTCGACGCGACCTTCCGGATCCGCACCCGCTCCGGCGACTTCCGGCACTACCAGTCCCGCGCGGTCCCCATCATGCGCGACGGCGAGCTCGTCGAGTGGGTCGGCGCCAACACCGACGTCACCACGCAGCGCGAGGCCGACGAGATGCGGCACCGCCTCACCCAGCAGCTGGGCGAGGCCGCGCTGCGGACCGTCCGGCTGCAGAAGGCCACCTCCGACCTCGCCGAGGCACTGACGGTCAACGAGGTGGTCCGGGCCATGGCCGAGATCGGCCAGTCCGCGGTGGGCGTGGACCGCACGGCCGTGGCCCTCCTGGACCGCGAGCGGCTGCGGCTGCGGGTGCTCAACCCCGAGGGCGTCCCCGAGATCCCCGGGGTGCGGACCCGCGAGTCCGGCCTGGACTACCCCAACGCCATGACCATGGCGGTGCGCGAGCGCAAGCCCTTCATCGCCGGCAGCCCGCTGGAGATGCGGGCGCTGCTCGACGACGACCCCGACGTCGTCACCTTCCTGGAGCACACCGACGAGCGCGCCTGGGTGGCCCTGCCGCTGCTCAGCGCGGGCCTGCCCATCGGCGCGCTGCGGTTCGCCTTCAACCGGCCGCGCGACATCTCCGAGGAGGAGAAGGTCTTCCTGGAGGCGCTGGCCGGCCAGTGCGCGCTGGCGCTGGAGCGGGCCACGCTGTTCGAGCGCGAGCACCGCACCGCCGAGGCGCTGCAGAAGAGCCTGCTGCCCGAGGCCCTGCCCGACGTGCGGGGCATCCGCATGCGGGCGTTCTACCGGTCGGGCACCCAGCACGTCCAGGTGGGCGGCGACTGGTACGACGCCTTCCCGCTGCCGGACGGCCGGGTCGCCGGCGTCCTCGGCGACGTCATGGGCAAGGGCATCAAGGCGGCCACCGGCATGAGCCGGGTGCGCAACGCCCTGCGCGCGCTCGCCTTCAGCATGCCCGAGCCCGCCGACGTGCTGTCCGGCCTGGACCGCATGTTCGAGGCGACGGAGCGCGAGGAGCAGATCACCACGCTCGCTTACTTCGTCCTGGAATCCGACACCGGACACGGCTACCTGGGCAACGCCGGCCACCTGCCGCCCCTGCTCGTGGCCCCCGACGCCGTGCCGCGGCTGGTGGAGACCGAGCCCGCGACCCCGCTCGGCCTGACCTCGCCGCGGGAGCACCACAAATTTTTCGTCCCGCCCGGTAACACCGTGGTGCTCTACTCCGATGGACTAGTAGAGAACCGGAAGCGGGCGGTCGCGTCGGGCCTCGAGGAACTCGTCAGTGTCGCGTCCCAGGCGCCAGCGGAGGTGGTGGGCGATCCACAGAAAATGCTGGAGTACCTTGTTGAGGGCATGCTCGCAGGGTATGAGCAGGACGACGACGTAACTCTGCTCGCCGTCCACGTACCGGCGACTGAGGCCGAGCCGGACAACTAGACCGTACGAAGAACTCTCCCGTCTTGCCTATCGTGGAAGACGAGGACCCGACGGTGGGGTTGGAACCGTGTAGCCGCGGTGAGAATCCTACTGGGCGGACGTGCCAGAATGCTAGGGAGGGCGCGTGCGCTCAACGAAAAACAGTGCGCCCCGCCTACGCGGGGACGATCTCGGGCTTGAGTGGGGAATGCGTGACACTCCTCGTTCCGCCCCTTCCGACCGTCGAGTCCAGCAATCTCGCCACACGTCCGTTCGAGAGGTGTTTGTGTCACCTGCCAGTTCGACCCGCTCAAAGCAGCCGGAGTCGCTGCACGAGCCCGTCATCCAGCAGCTGATCGAGCGTGGGCGGTCCCAGGGGTACCTTGAGCCCGAGGACGTGCGCCGTGCCTTCGAAGAGGCCGACATCCCGATGTCGCAGGCCCAGGCCGTGCTCCGCAGCCTGACCAAAGAGGGCGTCACCCTCGTGGTCGGCGCGGCGGAGTCCGCTCCCGCGCGGCGCAAGTCCGCGCGCCGCAAGGCGGCCGCCCCGAAGAAGACCGCCACGACCCGGGTGAAGCGGGCGGCGGCGGCACAGGAGCAGCCCGACACGGTCACCGCCGTCGTGGACGCCGGTGGGGCCGCGACGAGGACCGCCGCACCCAAGAAGCGCGCCGCGGCAGCGGGCGAGAGCGGCGAGGGCGCGAAGCGCACCGCCAAGGGCGCGGCCAAGGCGGCACCCGCCAAGCGCGCCACCGCGAAGAAGGCGGTGGCCAAAACGGTCGAGAAGGCCAAGGACGACGACGTCAACCTCGAAGCCGAGGAGGTCGAGGAGGACCTCGACCTGGAGGCCGCCGACGACTTCGACGACACCGGCGCGGAGCTGGAGCTCGTCGAGGACACCGACGACGGACCCGAGGCGGTCGAGGGCCCGGTCACGGGGTCCGGCCTCAAGCCGGAGAAGGCCGGCATCCCCGAGAAGGCCGCGGCCAACACCTCCGAGGACGAGGCGTTCGTCCTCTACGACGATGACGACGACGCCCCGGCCGCCCAGGTGGTCGCCGCGGGCGCCACGGCCGACCCGGTCAAGGACTACCTCAAGCAGATCGGCAAGGTCCCGCTGCTCAACGCCGAGCAGGAGGTGGAGCTCGCCAAGCGCATCGAGGCCGGCCTGTTCGCGGAGGAGAAGCTCGCGGAGGAAGCCGACTCGCTCACCTTCGAGTTCCGCGAGGAACTGGAGTGGATCGCCGAGGACGGCAGCCGTGCCAAGAAGCACCTGCTGGAGGCGAACCTGCGGCTCGTGGTCTCCCTGGCCAAGCGCTACACCGGCCGCGGCATGCTCTTCCTCGACCTCATCCAGGAGGGCAACCTCGGCCTGATCCGCGCGGTCGAGAAGTTCGACTACACCAAGGGCTACAAGTTCTCCACCTACGCCACCTGGTGGATCCGGCAGGCCATCACCCGCGCGATGGCCGACCAGGCGCGCACCATCCGCATCCCGGTGCACATGGTCGAGGTCATCAACAAGCTCGCCCGCGTGCAGCGGCAGATGCTGCAGGACCTCGGTCGCGAGCCCACCCCGGAGGAGCTGGCCAAGGAACTCGACATGACCCCCGAGAAGGTCGTCGAGGTCCAGAAGTACGGCCGCGAGCCCATCTCGCTGCACACGCCGCTCGGCGAGGACGGCGACAGCGAGTTCGGTGACCTCATCGAGGACTCCGAGGCCATCCAGCCAGGCGAGGCCGTGAGCTTCACGCTGCTCCAGGAGCAGCTGCACTCGGTGCTCGACACACTCTCGGAGCGCGAGGCCGGAGTGGTCTCCATGCGGTTCGGCCTGACCGACGGCCAGCCGAAGACGCTGGACGAGATCGGCAAGGTCTACGGCGTCACCCGGGAGCGCATACGCCAGATCGAAAGCAAGACGATGTCGAAGCTTCGGCATCCGTCACGCTCCCAGGTGCTCCGCGACTACCTGGACTGACCCGGCCAGCCGGCCACGGCACGGTAGGTGGCCGGGTGACGCGGTGTGCGGTGGCGGGCCGGTCCCTCCGACGAGGGGCCGGCCCGCCTGTGCGTGCGACACCCGGGGGCGCGGCCGGACTGCGGGTGTGGCGATGCCCGCGGATGTTCCGCGACTCCGGGGTTCGCGATGAATCCCCTTCATCCGACAACCTCGATGATGCCGCCGCGGATGTATGACGGAGATAAAACGCCGATACCTGTTCGTTACGCGGCTGGTGGGCGGCGACGGCGCCCGCCTCAGTCGCCTACCACGACGTCCAGTACGTACGGCCGGCCGGCCCGCGCCGGCGCGGTCAGCTCGACACGCCGCCCCAGGTCGGTGAGCGTGCCGGCCAGCTCGCGCGGGGTCGCCGGAGCGGCGCCGGCCGCCAGCAGCGCGTGGGCGATCTCGCCGCGCGCGGCCTTGGCCATGTGGCTGACGACGGAGCGCGTGAGCGTCCCGTCCGCCTGCCGGGCCTCCCGCAGCACCCGGACCGTGACCGTCCGCGCCGCCGTCGCGGCGTCCGGACGGAACGCGGCGGCGTAGGCCGCCGACCGGCAGTCCACGACGAGGCGGCCCTCGGCCCGCTTGGTGAGGGCCTGCGACGCCTCCGCCCGCCAGAACGCGCCGAGCGCCCCCAGCGGCGGCAGCTTCACGCCCATCGACAGCCGGTAGGGCGGCAGCCGGTCGGTCACCCGGACGGCGCCCCACAGCCCGGAGAAGATCAGCACCGAGTCGCGCACCGCTTCGGCCGTGCTCCCCGCGAGCAGCTCCGGCAGCCGCAGCGCGTGGTAGAGCACACCGGTGTACAGCTCCGCGGCCCGCACCGTCGGCGCGGTGGCCAGTACCCGGTCGCGCTCGACGGCCGCGCTCTGCGTCGCCGACAGCCCGAGCACGGCGCGCGCCTCGGACTCGGGCCGCGCGACGACCTCCGCCAGCGCGGCGATCACCCGCTCCCGGGCGGGGTTCAGCTCGGCGAGGCTGAGCGCCCCGAGATCGAGCGGCGGGCCGTCACCGGCGTCGGACTTTCCCTCCGACGGCGGGAGCAGGATGAGCATGGGCTCCCTTCGGGATTGGCGGGGCGGGGCCGACAGCCACACCGTCGGCTGCCCGGTGACCCCGGCGACCGTCTCGAAGTCGCGGGCCTGGCACAACACTTCGGCGGTGACCCCCGTGGGGGCCACCGCCGCAAGTCTGTGGGTCGGGAGCGCGGCTAGCGTTCCTCGGCCTGGCTCGACGCCGGCGTCGAGCGCAGCCGGTTGGTCTCGTCCTGGATCTCCGAGGCGATCTTGCGCAGCGAGTCGTCGTGCTTACGCATGTGGTGTGCGCAGAACAGCAGTTCGCCACCGGAGTTGAGAACCACTCGGACGTACGCCTGGGCACCGCAACGGTCGCAGCGGTCTGCAGCCGTCAGCGGCTGGGTGGGGGCAAGAGTTCCAGTCACTTCGCCTTCCTCAGTACTCGGCGTCAGTCACTCAGAACAACATCTAACCTGACGGAGACCTTCCCAACCAGCTCCGCTGTACGCCGACAGCGGAATCGGCCGGGTTTGTGACCTACATCATCGCCGCGGCGAGTTGTCCGTGGGGGAGTCATACCCGGCGACACGCTCCGCTACGCGGATCCCGCTGACTGCCGCTACCCTGCAATTCGAACTACTGTGCCTATAGCACACGGGATCCGGGCGCGCCGGGCCGACCTCGACCGCGGGCGGGCGCGCTCGCTCCCTGTCCCGGCCCCGTCCGTCCGCGCCCGGCTCCCCACTGGCCGGCCGCGCTTCACCCTCGATTCGCAGGAGAGTCCACGTGACCGCCCTCACCGCAGCCGTCCACGATCCCGAGGATTATTCCGCGCGGCACCTTTCGGTTCTGGAAGGACTTGAGGCGGTCCGCAAGCGTCCGGGTATGTACATCGGGTCCACCGACAGCCGCGGCCTCACCCACTGCATGTGGGAGATCATCGACAACGCGGTGGACGAGGCGCTGGGCGGCTTCTGCACCCGGATCGACGTCCTCCTGCACGCCGACGGGTCGGTCGAGGTGCGGGACAACGGGCGCGGCATCCCGGTGGACGTCGAACCCAAGTCCGGGCTGTCCGGGGTCGAGCTGGTCATGACGAAGCTGCACGCCGGCGGCAAGTTCGGCTCCGGCTCCTACACGGCCTCCGGGGGCCTGCACGGCGTGGGCGCCTCCGTCGTCAACGCCCTGTCGGCCCGGCTGGACGTGGAGGTCGACCGCGAGGGCCACACCCACGCGCTCAGCTTCCGCCGCGGCATCCCCGGTGCCTTCGACGCGGCGGGCCCCGATGCCGGGTTCACGCCGCGGTCCGGGCTCACCCAGACCCGGCGCGTGGCGAAGAAGGTCACGGGCACGCGGGTGCGGTTCTGGGCCGACCGCCAGATCTTCCTCAAGGACGCCGACATCACCCGCGAGTCGCTGCTGGACCGTGCGCGGCAGACCGCCTTCCTCATCCCGGGCCTGACCATCGCGGTCCGCGACGAGCGCACCGAAGGCGAGCCGGCCTACGAGGAGGAGTTCCGCTTCGACGGCGGCATCAGCGAGTTCTGCGCCTACCTCGCCGCCGACAACCCGCTCAGCGACGTGCTGCGCATCCAGGGCACCGGCCAGTTCACCGAGACCGTCCCGGTGCTCGACGAGAACGGCCACATGACCCCGAGCGACGTGGAGCGCCAGCTGGAGGTGGACGTCGCGCTGCGCTGGGGCAGCGGATACGACTCCACGGTCCGCTCCTTCGTCAACGTGATCGCCACCCCCAAGGGCGGCACCCACATGGCGGGCTTCGAACGTGCCCTCGTGCGCGTGGTGAACGACCAGCTGCGCACCACGAAGCTGCTGCGGGCCAGCGAGGACCCGGTCGTCAAGGAGGACGTCCTGGAAGGCCTCACCGCGGTCGTCACCGTGCGGCTGCCCGAGCCGCAGTTCGAGGGCCAGACCAAGGAGATCCTCGGCACCTCCGCGGCCAGCCGGATCGTCTCCCAGGTGGTCGGCAAGGAGCTCCGGCACTTCCTGACCTCCACCAAGCGGGCCGAGAAGCAGCAGGCGCGCACCGTGCTGGAGAAGATCGTCAACGCGGCCAGAGCCCGCCTCGCGGCCCGCCAGCAGCGGGAGACCCAGCGGCGCAAGAACGCGCTGGAGAACTCCGCGCTGCCCGCCAAGCTGGTGGACTGCCGCAGCGAGGGCATGGAGCGCAGCGAGCTGTTCATCGTCGAGGGCGACTCCGCCCTGGGCACCGCCAAGCTGGCGCGCGACTCGGAGTTCCAGGCGCTGCTGCCGATCCGCGGCAAGATCCTCAACGTGCAGAAGTCCTCGGTCGCCGACATGCTGAAGAACGCCGAGTGCGCCGCCATCCTCCAGGTGATCGGCGCGGGCTCCGGGCGCACCTTCGACCTCGATGCCGCGCGCTACGGCCGGGTGATCCTCATGGCCGACGCCGACGTCGACGGCGCGCACATCCGCTGCCTGCTGCTGACGCTCTTCTACCGCTACATGCGCCCCATGCTGGAGGCCGGCCGGGTCTACGCCGCCGTGCCGCCGCTGCACCGCATCGAGCTCACCAACGTCCGCAAGAAGCGCGGTGCCCGCCCCGAGGACCGCTACATCTACACCTACTCCGACCCGGAGCTGCACCGCAAGCTGCTGGAGCTGGAGAAGAAGGGGCTCAGCTGGAAGGAGCCGGTGCAGCGGTACAAGGGCCTGGGCGAGATGGACGCCGACCAGCTCGCCGAGACCACCATGGACCCGCGCTTCCGCATGCTGCGCCGCATCCGGGTGGAGCACGCCGAGGAGGCCGCGGCGGTGTTCGACCTGCTCATGGGGAACGAGGTCGCGCCGCGCCGCGAGTTCATCGCGAAGGGCGCGCGCGAGCTGGACATGTCCCGGATCGACGCCTGACCCGCGCCTCGGCGGGCCGGCCGGAGATGCGGCCGGCCCGCCGAGGCGGCGGCTACCTGCCGGGCGGCGGTGGCGGCGCCCACTTCCCCGTGGCGAGGAACCGGTCCAGCGCCGCGGTGTAGGGCGCGAGGTCCATGCCCTGGGCGGCCACCCACGCGTCGTCGTAGTAGCTGTGCCGGTACCGCTCGCCGCCGTCGCAGATCAGGGTGACGACGCTGCCGCGGCAGCCGTCGCGCAGCATGCGCGCGATGAGCTGCCAGACCCCCCACAGGTTGGTGCCGGTGGACCCGCCGGCGCACAGTCCGGTGACCGCGTTGAGGTGCCGCATGGCGGCGATGCTGGCGGCGTCGGGCACCGGGATCATCAGGTCGATGACGCCCGGCACGAAGCTCGGCTCCATCCGGGGCCGCCCGATGCCCTCGATCCGCGACGGCATCCCGGTGGCGTAGTCGGCCGCCCTGGTGGCCCAGCCGGGGAAGAAGGCGGAGTTCTCCGGGTCGACGACCGCCAGCCGCGTCGGATGCCGCCGGTAGCGCAGGTAGCGCCCGATGGTCGCCGAGGTGCCGCCGGTGCCGGCGCCCATGACGATCCACTCGGGCACCGGGTAGCGCTCCTGGGCGAGCTGGCTGAACACCGACTCGGCGATGTTGTTGTTGCCCCGCCAGTCGGTGGCCCGCTCGGCGTAGGTGAACTGGTCCATGTAGTGGCCGCCGGTCTCCGCCGCCAGCCGCTCGGCCTCGGTGTACATCTCCGCCGGGACGTCGACGAAGTGGCACCGGCCGCCGTAGCGCTCGATCAGGGCGATCTTCTCGGGGCTGGTGCGCCGCGGCACCACCGTGATGAAGTCCAGACCGAGCAGCCGCGCGAAGTACGCCTCGGAGACGGCGGTGGACCCGGAGCTCGCCTCGACGATCGTGGTGCCCTCGGTGATCCAGCCGTTCGCCAGCGCGTACAGGAAGAGCGACCGGGCGAGCCGGTGCTTCAGGCTGCCGGTGGGGTGCACCGACTCGTCCTTGAGGTAGAGGTCGATGCCCCAGTCGTCAGGGAGCGGGTACACGTGCAGGTGCGTGTCGGCCGAGCGGTTGGCGTCGGCGATGACGCGCCGCACCGCCTCGTCCGCCCACGAGCGCGTCCGTGAGCAGGAGCGGTCGAGCCAGGCGCGCTCGGGTGGTTCCTCTGATGGCACTGGCATGGTTGGCAAGACTACCCCGGCCGCGGCGCCCGGCCCAGGCGTTCGCGGGAACCTGAGCACTGGTCAGGCGGTTGCGAGCGGAGCTCGGGGCCTGCGGCCGCGGGCGGCCCGGCGCCGGATACGGTGGGCGCATGGTCGGGGCCGCGCCCGGGAGCGCGCATCCGCACAGCGGCGGCACGCGCCCGGCGGCGCGGACCCGGTGGGCGTGGGCCCCCTGGGCCGCGCTGTGCTGGGCGCTGGGCTACGGGGCACTGCGGATCCGGTGGGCGGTGTTGGGACCGCCCGGGTTCGGTGTGATCGGCACGGACCTGATCGGGTTCACGGGGTGGGGCGGGGTCGCCCTGTGCGGTGCAGCGGCCGCCGTGGCGCTGGCGCAGGCCGCGGGGCGCTGGCACCGGGCGGTGGAGGTCGCGGGGTGGCTGGTGGCCGCCCTCCTGGTCATGGCCTGTCCGCTGCTGCTGATCGACGTGGTCGGCCTGCTGCTGCCGGGGCTCGGGCTGCCCTTGGACCCCGGCGCGTTCGCCAGCCGGGGGGCGTGCCTCGCAGGCGCCGTGGCGGTCGCGGCCGGTACCCGCGGCTACCGGAGCCGGCGGCCGGGCGGCTGCGCGCGGTGCGGTCGGACCGGCGCTGCGGTGCGCGGGGAGCGGCTGCCCGCCTGGGCGTGGTGGGCGGCCTACGCGGCGGTCGCCGGGTGCGCCGCGCGGGTCGCGGTGCAGTGGGCGGTCGGGTTCGCTGACGCCCCGCTGCGGGCCGGCGCGGCACTGGCCGTCTTCGACGCCGGGTTCGCGCTCGCGGGCAGCGTGCTGCCGTTGGCGGTGGTGCACTCCTGGGGATGGGCGCTGCCGTCGTGGCTGCCGCTCCTGGCCGGGCGCCGGGTGCCGCACCGGCTCGTCCTCGTCCCGGCGTTCGCGGTCGCCGGTGCGCTCACCGCCTACTTCGGCGCCGGGACGGTGCAGCTGGCCGTGGAGACGGCGACCGGGACCTGGACTGAGTCCGAGGGTCTTCCGCTGGCGTTCTACTGGATCACCATGCCCGCCTACCTGGTGTGGGGCCTCGGGCTCGGCGCGGCCGCGCTCGCCCGGCACCGGCTGAGTCGGCCGCCCTGCCCGGCCTGCGGGCGCTGACCGGCGGACGCCGACCCGCGCGCCGCAGCCGCGACAACGGCGGGCCGCCGTCCCCGGGGTGCGGGGCGGCGGCCCGGTGGCCGCGTGCGGTGAGGTGGCCGGCGGCGGATCAGTCCAGCGATCCGCCCGACATCGCGGCGTGCATCCGGCGGTGCGGCGCGGCCTCCTCCTCGCGGTTCTGCCGCTCCAGCGCCCGCGCCAGCGCGATGTGCGCCCACGCGTCGCACGGGTCGAGCTCGATCAGCCGGCGGAAGGTCCGCTCCGCCTTGCCGAGCTGGGCGGAGTGGAAGTAGGCGCGGCCGAGGAGCTCCAGGATCGAGCGGCTGTTGGGTTCGGTCTCGGCCAGGGGGGCGAGGATGCGGGCGGCACCGATGGGGTCGCCCAGTTCGAAGTGCTTCTGGCCGCGGGCAAAGATCTCGTAGGTCGTCTCCGCCATGCGCGCTCCCTTCGTCGGAAGCGTCAACATCGGCGCACCGCACGGCATTCCCGTGCCCGTTTTTGGGACCGACCGCCGGGACCGGAGTTTCGGTCCCGGCGGGGTGGGTCAGATCACTCGGCGACCGGCGCCACTCGCCCGGTGTCCACGTCGTAGATCGCCCCGGCGACCGCGAGGCCGTCCGGCAGCAGAGGGTGGTGCCGGATCCGCTCCAGGTCGTGCAGCAGGGTGGCACGCTGGTCCTGCACGGTGTGGAACTCCAGGCTGCGGGTGTCCACGCCGTACTGGTCGGCGATCGTGCGGTGCACCTCGTCGTCGCTGGCCACGGAGGCCATCTTGCAGCGCGTGTGCGGCAGGACGAGGACCCGGTCCACGCCCAGCAGGTAGACAGCGAGCACGAGGGTGCGCAGGGTGTCGTCGGTGACGCGGGCGCCGGCGTTGCGCAGGATCTTGGCGTCGCCCGGCCGCAGGCCGAGCATGTCCAGCGGCTCGATCCGGGAGTCCATGCAGGTGACGAGGGCGAGCCCGCGGGCGGCGACGGGCTCCAGCCCGGCCAGCCGGAACCGCCGTGCGTACTCCGCGTTCGCGGTGAACACGTCGTCGAAGGCGTCGTTCGCCATGGCCACAGACACTCCAATCACACCAAACGGGACAGCAGGTGACATGGTACGGCCGTGCGGCGGAAACGCCGCACGGCCGTGTCCCGTTTCGGAGCCGGGCCGGCGGCCTTCGAGGGGGCCGCCGACCCGCCGCCTCAGTTCTCGGCGGTACTGGTCTGGCCGGTGCCCACCGCGGTGATGGCCCGGGGCAGCGCCTCGCCCGAGCCGTCGCGGCGGCCGTCCGGGTCGGGCAGCCGCACCGGGCCTCCGTCGGCGCGCGAGGCTCGGGCGGGGGCGCGGCCCACCCAGGCGTACAGCAGCACGTCCTCGCCCTTGAGGAACCGGTGGCAGCGCACTCCGCCGGTGGCCCGCCCCTTGGCCGGGTAGACCTGGAACGGGGTGAGCTTGGCCGCGCCGGTCTGGGTGTCGGGCAGCGTGGCGGAGCTGCCGGCCACGGTGAGGACCAGCGAGTCCTCGGGGGCGGTGACCGCGCCGAACCACAATGCGTGCGCGCCCTCGGAGAGCCGGACGCCGGCGACGCCCCCGGCCGAGCGGCCCTGCGGACGCACGCCGTCCGCGGAGAAGCGCAGCAGCTGCGCGTCGGAGGTGACGAAGACGAGGTCCTCCTCGCCGGTGACCAGCTGGGTGGCGCCGACCAGGCGGTCCCCGTCGCGCAGGGCGATGACCTCGAACTCGTCCTTGTTCTGCGGATAGTCGCCCGCGACCCGCTTGACGATGCCCTGCCGCGTGCCGACGACCAGCCCGGGGCCGTCGCCGGTGGGTGCGGCCAGCGAGATCACGCGTTCGTCCGCGGCGAGTTCGACGAACTCCGTCACGGGCACCCCCGCCTGCAGCGGCGGGCCGTCGGGGTTCTCGTCGGGGAGCTCGGGCAGCTCCAGCACCGGCAGCCGGATCAGCCGGCCGAGGTCGGTCACCAGGGCCACCTCGCCGCGGACGGTGGCCGCGAGGGCGGCCGTGGTGGCGTCGTGCCGGGTCCGCGGGCCGTCGTACATCCGGGGCGGCCGCGCGCCGGTGCTGCGGCCGAGCATCCCGGTGGAGCTGAGCAGCACGTGGCAGGGGTCGTCCCCGACCTCCAGGGGCACCGACGAGGTCCGCGTGACGCCGGAGCTCTCCATGAGCACGGTCCGGCGCGGCGTGGCGTACTCCTTGGCGACCTCGGCCAGCTCCCGCGAGACGAGCTTGCGGAGCTTGGTGTCGGACTCCAGGATCGCGGTCAGCTCGGCGATCTCCGCCGACAGCTGGTCGCGCTCGGTCTCCAGCTCCATCCGGTCGTACTTGGTGAGGCGGCGCAGCGGGGTGTCGAGGATGTAGCGCGCCTGCGTGTCGGAGAGCTCGAAGGTGGTCATCAGCCGCTGCCGGGCCTGCGCGGTGTCCTCCGAGTCCCGGATGAGCGCGATGACCTCGTCGATGTTGAGCAGCGCCACCAGCAGGCCGGCCACCAGGTGCAGCCGCTCCTCGCGCTTGGCCCGCCGGAACTCGCACCGGCGGCGCACCACCTCCAGGCGGTGGGCGACGTAGACGGAGAGCAGCTCCCGCAGCCCGAGCGTCTGCGGCTGGCCGTCGACCAGCGCGACGTTGTTGATGCCGAAGGACTCCTCCATCGGCGTGAGCCGGTACAGCTCCTCCAGGACGGCCTCGGGGTTGAAGCCGTTCTTCAGCTCGATCACCAACCGCAGGCCCTGGTTGCGGTCGGTGAGGTCCTTCAGATCGGCGATGCCCTGCAGCTTCTTCGCCTGCACGAGCTCCTTGATGCGGCTGACGACCTTCTCGGGGCCGACGTTGTAGGGGAGCTCCGTGACGATCAGCCCGGTCCGGCGCGGTGTCACCTTGTCGATGGCGACCGTGGCCCGGGTGCGGAACGTGCCCCGCCCCTTGACATAGGCGTCGCGGATCCCGTCGAGGCCCACGATCGTGCCCCCGGTGGGCAGGTCCGGGCCCGGGACGAACTCCATGAGGTCGTCCAGCGTGGCGTCGGGGTGCGCGATGAGGTGCCGGGCGGCCGCGATCACCTCGCCGAGGTTGTGCGGGGCCATGTTGGTGGCCATGCCGACCGCGATGCCGGAGGCGCCGTTGACCAGCAGGTTCGGGAACGCGGCCGGGAGGACCTCGGGCTCCGTCTCCTGGCCGTCGTAGTTCGGCCGGAAGTCCACCACGTTCTCGTCGATGGAGGAGACCATGAGCCGGGCCGCGGCGTTGAGCCGGGCCTCGGTGTAGCGCATGGCGGCCGGGGCGTCGTCGCCACCCAGGGAACCGAAGTTGCCGTGCCCGTCCACCAGGGGAACGCGCATGGCGAAGGGCTGGCTGAGCCGCACGAGGGCGTCGTAGATCGGGCTGTCGCCGTGCGGGTGCAGCTTGCCCATGACCTCGCCGACCACGCGGGCGCACTTGACGTGCGCGCGGTCGGGCCGCAGGCCCATCTCGTTCATCTGGTAGAGGATGCGGCGCTGGACGGGCTTCAAGCCGTCGCGTGCGTCCGGCAGCGCGCGCTGATAGATCACCGAGTAGGCGTACTCCAGGAAGCTGCCGCGCATTTCCTCGGAGACGTCGATGTCGATGATGTTCTCAGTGAGTTCCTCGGGTGGTTGGGACGTTGTACGGGCCATGCCCGTCATTGTGGCCTGAGCCCGGTACCACCGCGAACCGGCGCGGCGGCCGGGCGCCGCCCGCGGCCGCGCCGACCGGGCCCGGCCGCGGGCGCCGACCCTGGCCGGGCGGGCCGGGAGCGCGGCGGCAGCCGGCCCGCGGCGGCCGCGGCGGGCGGGGGAGTGAGGCGTTTCATGCGGTCGCGGCGGAGAGGGCGGCACAGGTGCCGTCCACGCTCCGTGACCGGTGGAGGCGTGCGGGCCGGGCTTCCATGACCCACCGTAAGTGGGACATGGAGTTCCAGCTTTGACGTTTGGTGAGATCAAACACGATGATTCCGGGAATTAGCGGTGGTGGTTCGTCCCCATCGCGGCCCGGATTCGGGACCGACCAGTGAAAATACGCAGCGTAACCAGCGGCATGGGTCGGATATGGGGCGGCAAATGGTACACCTCGTTGCCTCGTCGTCAAGGTGAGATCGGGGACTCCGGCTAACCTTTGGGGTGTTCCGTCCAACCGATCAGGCTCCACCCCGCCCGTGCCCACTCCGGTGGTGAGAAAGGTGCGCCCCCGGTCCGACCGCCGATAACGTCGCTTATGCTGCTGCCCTTCATCATCGCGATCCACGCCGCCGTCGCGGTCCTCGTACCGCCGCTGATCCGAGTCATGGGCTCCCGCGCGTTCCTCGTGGCGAGCCTGCCCCTGGCGCTGTCCGCGGTCTGGGCGCTCGTCCAGGCCCCCGCCGTCCTCGCCGGCCGGCCGGCCACGGCCTCCGTGGCCTGGGTGCCGGCCCTCGACATCACCCTCGACTTCCGACTCGACGCGCTCGCGCTCGCCATGGTGCTGCTCGTCTCGGGCGTCGGGGCGGTCATCTTCTGCTACAGCGCCGCCTACTTCCACTCCGACGAACGCGCCCTCGGGCGGCTCGCCGCCGTCCTGGTGGTCTTCGCCGGCTCCATGCTGGGCGTGGTCACCACCGACAACCTGTTCGCCCTCTACGTCTTCTGGGAGCTGACCTCCGTCTCCTCCTTCCTGCTCGTCGGCCACGACGACCGCAAGGAGAACGCGCGGCGGGCGGCCACCCAGGCCCTGGTCACCACGGCCGGGTTCGGGCTGCTCATGCTGATCGGCTTCATCATCCTGGGCCAGATCGGCGGCACCTACCAGATCTCCGCGCTCGTCGCCGATCCCCCCGTCGATGACCCGTGGCTGCCGGTCGCCCTCGTGCTCATCCTCGCGGGCGCCTTCGCCAAGTCCGCCCAGGTGCCGCTGCACTACTGGCTGCCCGAGGCCATGGTGGCGCCCACCCCGGTCAGCGGCTACCTGCACGCGGCGGCCATGGTCAAGGGAGGCGTCTACCTGGTCGCGCGGCTCGCGCCGGGGTTCGCCGACGTCGATCCGTGGCGGGCGCTGGTGCTGGGCTTCGGGCTGGCCACCATGCTCGTCGGCGGCTGGCGGGCGCTGCGCCAGGACGACCTCAAGCTGCTGCTCGCCTACGGCACGGTCAGCCAGCTCGGCTTCCTCACCGTGCTCGCCGGCGCCGGAACGGCCACGGCGGCCACCGCCCTGATCGGCGTGCTCCTGGCGCACGGGCTGTTCAAGGCGACGCTGTTCCTCACGGTCGGGGTCATCGACCACCAGACCGGCACCCGGCTGATCAGCCAGCTCAGCGGGCTCGGCCGCCGCATGCCGGCCCTCGCGGTCGCCGCAGGGGCCGCGGCGGCGTCCATGGCCGGCCTGCCACCGCTGCTCGGCTTCGTCGGCAAGGAGGCGGCGTTCGAGGCGTTCGTCCCCGGCCACGAGGCGGCACTGCCCCCGGTCGCCTCCGGGGTGGTGCTCACCGGGCTGGTGGCGGCCTCCGCGCTCACCTTCGCCTACAGCGCCCGCTTCGTCTGGGGGGCCTTCGCCGACAAGTACACGGTCTCGGAGCGCCGCTTCCCCCGGCCGAGCCGGGCCTTCGTAGCCGCGCCGGTGCTGCTGTCCGCGGCCGGGCTCGTCCTCGGCGTGCTGCCCGTCCTGGTGGACCCGATCGCGCAGGCCTACGCGGCACCGTTCCTCACCGGCGGGCACGGCGGCTACCACCTGGCGCTGTGGCACGGCCTCACCCCGCCGCTCGCGCTCTCCGCCCTGGTCGTCCTCGCCGGCGCGCTGCTGTTCTGGCGGCGCCGGTGGGTCGCCCGCGTGCAGAACGCGATGCCGCGCTGGCCGGCCGCGGAGCTCGGCTACCACCTGTTCGTGCACACGGTCTACTCCACCGCGCTCAGCGTCACCCGGCGCACCCAGAGCGGTTCGCTCCCGGTCTACCTCGGCATCATCCTCGCGACGCTGCTCGCGCTGCCCGGGGTGCGGCTGCTCCTGGCCGTCGCGGGCGGCGACGTCGCCCTGCCGGTGGGCGGGCCGTCCTTCCGCTGGTGGGACAACCCGCTGGAGATCGTGGTGGCCGTGATCATCGTGGTGACCGCCGTCGCCACGGTGCGCGAGCACCGGCGGTTCCCGGCGCTCATCCTCATCAGCGCCACCGGCTTCGGGATCGCGGGCCTGTTCGTGCTGCACGGCGCCCCCGACCTCGCCCTCACGCTGGTGCTGGTCGAGACCCTCACCACGATCATCCTGGTCTTCGTGCTGCGGCGGCTGCCCGCCACCTTCAACGTGCGGCCGAACGGCTGGGGCAAGCGGGGCACCGTCGCGCTGTGCGCCGCGGCGGGCACCTTCGTCGCCACCTCGCTGTGGGTGATGACGGACGCCCGTACCGCCGCCCCCATCTCGCGCGGGTTCGCCGACCTCGCCGAGCAGGCGGGCGGGCACAACCTGGTCAACGTGATCCTCGCCGACTTCCGCGCGCTGGACACCTACGGCGAGATCGTGGTCCTGGCGACGTCGGCCGTCGCGGTCGCATCCCTCGTGCTGCTCAACCGCCGCGACCGCGCGGCCGGCGCGGGCGACACCGGCGACACGGCGGACGAGGCCGCCGGCGGATCCGACCCGGTCCCCGCGCAGGCCGGCGCGCTGGCCGGCGGCACCACCCGCTCCGACTCGGGCGGCACCTCGGAGCCGCCCCGTCCCGAGGAAGGAGGATGACGATGCCCGTCAACGGCTCCCGTCCGGACACTCCCGCGGACGGCCCGACCGGCACCGGACCGCCCGAGGGATGGGAGGCGCCGCGTGAGCGGTGGCTCAGCACGGTCGTCCGGCCCGCGTTCGGCCCGCGTTCGGTGCTGCTGGAGGTCGTCGCCCGGCTGCTGATCCCGGCGATCCTGACGTTCTCGGTGTTCCTGCTGGTCTCAGGGCACGACCGCCCGGGAGGCGGCTTCGCCGGAGGGCTGGTCGCCAGCATGGCCTACGTGCTGCGCTACGTGGCCGGCGGCCGCCACGAGCTCGCCGCCGGGCTGCCGCTGCGCCCCAACACCCTCCTGGCGGTCGGCATGCTCCTGGCCTGCGGCACGGCGGGAGCGCCGCTGCTGGTGGGCGCCCCCGTGCTCGACGCCGTCCAGTACAAGTTCACCCTCCCCGTGTTCGGGGAGGTCAAGCTGCTCAGCGCTCTCATCTTCGAAACGGGGGTCTTCCTCATCGTCGTCGGTCTCGTACTGTCCGTCGTCGCCGCCCTCGGCGCCCGCATGGAAGCGGAGGAACAGGAGGCCCGCGAGGAGCGGGCCGGCCGGCGCCCCCGCGGCGGCGCCACCGCGGGGGGAGGCGGCGCATGAGCACACCGAGCTTCATCCTCGTCGTCACCGTCGCCGTGCTCTACTCCGGCGGCTTCTACCTGCTGCTGCAGCGCTCGCTCATGCGGGTGGTCTTCGGCATCCTCATGCTCGGCCACGCCGCCAACATGTCGCTGCTGCTCACCGACGAGGCCATCACGCTGCCGCCGCTGCTCGGCGGCGCCTCCGGTGAGATGTCGGATCCGCTGCCGCACGCCATGGCGCTGACCGCCATCGTCATCACCTTCGGGGTGACCACGTTCCTGCTGGCGCTCGCCTACCGGGTGTGGCTGGGCGACGAGAACGACGAGGTACCCGACGACGTCGAGGACCGCCGCATCCGCCGGCTGACCGAGCCGGAGGACTCCTCGTGAACGTCCTGCTCGCCGTTCCCCTGGTGGTGCCGCTCATCGGCGCCGCCGTGACGCTGCTGCTGCGCGCGGCCCCCCGCGCCCAGCGGATCACCAGCACCCTCACCCTGGCCGGCGTGGTCGCGGCGGCCGCGCTGCTGGTCGCGCGGACCGCCGACGGCGACGTGGTGGCCAGCCAGGCCGGCGGCTGGGCCGCGCCGCTGGGGATCACCCTGGTGGCCGATCCGCTGGCCGCGCTGCTCGTCCTGGTCTCCTCCGTGGTGCTGCTGATCGTGCTGCTGTACGCGATCGGCCAGGACGTCGGCGGGCTCAGCCGCGCGATGCCGCAGGTGTTCCACCCCATCTACCTGGTGCTCACCGCCGGCGTCTGCCTCAGCTTCATCGCCGGGGACCTGTTCAACCTGTTCGTCGGGTTCGAGATCATGCTGACCGCGAGCTACACGCTCATCACCCAGGCGCCCACCCGCGCCCGGGTGCGGGCGAGCATGATCTACACGGTGGTCAGCCTGACCTCCTCGATCCTGTTCCTGACCGGGATCGCGCTGGTGTACGCGCTGACCGGCACGGTCAACATGGCCGACATCGCCGAGAAGCTCGGGGCGGCGCCGCCCGAGCTGCGGGCCGTGCTGGCGCTGCTGTTCTTCGTGGTCTTCGGGATCAAGGCCGCGATCGTGCCCATGCACTTCTGGCTCCCGGACAGCTACCCGGTGGCGATCACCCGCATCTCGGCGATCTTCGCGGCCCTGCTCACCAAGGTGGCGGTGTACGCCATCATCCGCACCCAGACCCTGCTGTTCGCGCGGGACGACATCTCGGCGGTCATGCTGTGGGTGGCGATCGCGACGATGGTCGTGGGCATCCTGGGCGCGCTCGTGCAGGACGACGTCAACCGGGTGATGTCCTTCGCGCTGGTCAGCCACATCGGGTTCATGATCTTCGGGCTGGCGCTCAACACCGTCGCCGGCCTCGCGGGGGTGGTCGTCTACCTCGTCCACCACATCGTGGTGCAGGCGACGCTGTTCCTCGTCAACGGGCTGATGCGGCAGTACGTCGGCCACACCTCGCTGCGCGCGATCCGCGGGCTCACCACGGTCTCGCCGGCCCTCGCGCTGTTCTTCTTCCTCCCCGCCCTCAGCCTGGCCGGCCTGCCCCCGATGTCGGGGTTCATCGCCAAGGTGGCGCTGTTCGAGGCCGGGCTGGCCGCCGGCGGCTGGCTGGTGTACACGGGCATCGCCGCCGGCGTGCTCACCAGCCTGCTCACCATGATGGCGATCTTCCGCATCTGGACCCGCGCGTTCTGGGGGACGCCGCTGCCCGACATGGTCGAGGCCAAGGCGCAGCTGCGGCGCGGCGCCAACCTCGGCGGGCTGCGGTTCATGACCGCCATGACCGGGGTCATGGTCGGCCTCGGGCTGGTCGTGGCCGCCGCCGCCGGCCCCCTCGCCGAGTTCAGCTTCGTCGCGGCCCGCGACCTGCTCGACGGCGGCGCCTACGTCCAGGCGGTACTGGGGGGAGGAGCCCCGTGACGACCATCCCCTCCGGCGGCAGCTCCAGCGCGGTCCCCGCGCAGCGCAGCTGGCCGCGCCGGCTGCTCGGACGGCTGCCCACCGTGCTGTGGCTGACCGCCATGTGGGTGATCCTGTGGGGCGACCCCAGCCCCGGGACCGTCATCGCCGGCCTGCTCGTGGGCTCGGCCTGCTACTCGGCCGCGAAGCTGCCGCACATCCCGGTGCGGCTCGGCTTCCGCCCGCTGGCCGCACTGCGGCTGGTGGCCGTGATCGGCTACGACCTGTTCGCCTCCAGCGCCCAGGTGGCCCTCCACGTGCTGTGGCGCCCGCACCGCACGCGGGGCGCCATCGTGGCGGTGCCGATGCGCACCGACTCCGACTTCCTGCTGGCCATGCTCAGCGGCGGGCTCTCCCTGGTCACCGGCAGCCTGGTGATCGAGCTCAACCGCGACCAGGGAGTCGTCTACGTGCACGGGATCCCCATCGACTCGCCCGAGGCGGCCGAGCGGCTGCGCCGCCAGGTGCGGCGCACCGAGGAGCTGTTCGTGCGGGCGTTCGGCACCGCCGAGGACCTCGCCGAGTTCGAGCGGCACGCGGAGCCGGCGGACGGGGAGGACGGCGGCGACCGCCGCCCGGGAGGAGACTCATGACCGTCATGTCCTTCGTCTACGCCGCGACCTTCGCCATGCTCGGCGTCAGCGTGCTCTGCACGCTGTACCGGCTGGTGCGCGGGCCGTCGGTGCTGGACCGCATCGTGTGCCTGAACGCGCTGTCGGTGCTCCTGGTGAGCGCCATCGCGGTCGAGGCGGCCGTGCGCGGCGACACCACCTACGTGGGCCTGATGGTCACCATCGCGCTCCTCGGGTTCGTCGGCACGCTGACCGCCGCCCGGTTCGCGGAGAGGAGGGCCCATGACCGCGGGTGACGTCCTCACGGCCGTCCTGCTGCCGCTGGGCGCGCTGTTCACGCTCATCGGCACCATCGGGCTGGTGCGGTTCCCGACGCTGCTGGGCCGCATGCACGCGGCCGCCAAACCGGACACCGTCGGGCTGGTCCTGCTGCTCCTCGGCGCGGCCTGCCAGCTCCCCGACATCCGGTCGGCCGCTCCGCTGGCGCTGGTGGCGCTCTTCCAGTTCGTCACGGTACCGGTGCTGGCCCAGACCCTCGGGCGGGTGGTGTACAGCCGCGGCGAGACGCACGCCGAGCACCTGGTGGTCGACGAACTCGCCGAGGCGCTGGACCGGTCCGGCGACGCCGACCGCTAGCTCCGGCGCGACCGGCGGCCTGTGGACGGCCGGGGCGCGGCGTCGTTCGGCTCTGGTAGCAAGGAGGGCATGGGTACCTCCGCCCCGCCCGGGGCCGCCGCCACCGAGTCCGACTCCGCCATGCGCGAGCAGGCCGAGCGCCACCTCCGCGCCCTCGCCGGCGACGGCGCGCGGCTGCGCACCGACCAGTGGCGCGCCATCCACGCCCTGGTGGCCGAGCGCCGCCGCGCGCTGGTCGTGCAGCGCACCGGGTGGGGCAAGTCGGCGGTCTACTTCGTGGCCACCGCGCTGCGGCGGGCCGAGGGCGCCGGCCCCACGGTGATCATCTCGCCGCTGCTCGCGCTCATGCGCAACCAGATCGCGGCCGCCGAGCGCGCCGGCATCCGCGCCCGCACCATCAACAGCGCCAACCTCGGCGCCTGGGAGCGGGTCTACGCCGACATCGCCGCCGGCGAGGTCGACGTGCTGCTGGTCAGCCCCGAACGCCTGAACAACCCCGACTTCCGCGACCGGGTGCTGCCCGAGCTCGCCGCGGGCGCCGGGCTCGTCGTCGTGGACGAGGCGCACTGCGTCTCCGACTGGGGCCACGACTTCCGGCCGGACTACCGCCGGATCCGCACGCTGCTGGGCGACCTCCCCGCGGGGATCCCGGTGCTGGCCACCACCGCCACCGCCAACGAGCGCGTCACCCGCGACGTCGCCGAGCAGCTGGAGGTCGGCGACGGCGTCGAGACCCTCGTCCTGCGCGGCACGCTGGACCGCGAGAGCCTGCACATGGCCGTGGTCGAGCTGCCGGACAGCACGGCGCGGCTGAGCTGGCTCGCGCAGCACCTCGACCGCCTCCCCGGCTCCGGCATCATCTACACGCTGACCGTGGCCGCGGCCACCGAGACCGCCGAGTTCCTCGCCTCCCGCGGCCACCACGTGCTCGCCTACAGCGGCCAGACCGACCCCGAGGACCGCCAGCGCGCCGAGGACGAGCTGCTCGCCAACCGCACCAAGGCGCTGGTGGCCACCAGCGCCCTCGGCATGGGGTTCGACAAGCCCGACCTCGGGTTCGTCGTGCACCTGGGGGCGCCGCAGTCGCCCATCTCCTACTACCAGCAGGTCGGCCGGGCCGGGCGCGGCGTCGAGCGCGCCGAGGTCATCCTGCTGCCGGGGCGCGAGGACCGCGAGATCTGGCGGTACTTCGCCAGCGTGGCGTTCCCGCCCGAGGAGACGGTGCGCCGCACGCTGGACGCGCTCGCGGGCGCCGGCGGGCCGGTGTCGGTGCCGCGGCTGGAGGCCCAGGTCGACCTCGGCCGCAGCCGGCTGGAGCAGATGCTCAAGGTCCTCGACGTCGACGGCGCCGTGCGCCGGGTGCGCGGCGGCTGGCAGGCCACCGGCGAGCCGTGGCACTACGACTCCGAGCGCTACGCCGCGGTCGCCCGGGCCCGCGAGGCCGAGCAGCGCGCGATGCTCGACTACATCGCCACCTCCGACTGCCGCATGGAGTTCCTGCGCCGCCAGCTCGACGACACCGCGGCGGGGCCCTGCGGCCGGTGCGACAACTGCGCCGGCCCGAGCTGGCCGGCCGAGGTCGACCCCGAGCAGCGGGCGGCCGCCGCCGCCCACCTCGACCGCCCGGGCATCGCCGTGCCGGCCCGCCGGCAGTGGCCCACCGGCATGCGGGAGCTCGGCGTCGAGGCATCCGGGGCGATCCGCCCCGAGCTGCGCGCCGAGGAGGGCCGGGCGCTGGCCCGGCTCACCGACATCGGCTGGGGGGCCGCGCTGCGCGGGGCGCTCGCCGAGGACGCCCCGGACCAGCCGGTCGGCGACCCGGTGTTCCGCGCCCTGGTCACCGTCCTCGCGGCCTGGCCGTGGAGCGAGCGGCCGGCCGGCGTGCTCGCGATGCCGTCGCGCACCCGGCCCCGCATGATCGGCGACCTCGCGGCCCGGCTGGCCGAGGTGGGGCGGCTGGTTCCGCTGGGCACACTCGACTACGCCCGCCCCGAGGGCCCGGGACCGCGTCGGCACAACAGCGCCCAGCGGCTCGCGTCGCTGTGGCACGCCTTCGCCGTCTCCGACGACCTGCGCGCCGGGCTGGCGAGCCTGGGCGGTCCGGTCCTGCTCGTGGACGACCACGTCGACACCGGCTGGACCCTCACCGTGGCGGCCCGGCTGCTCCGCGAGGCCGGCGCCCCCGCCGTGCTCCCGCTGGTGCTGGCCACCAGAGGCTGACCGGCGGCCCCCGCGGTCTCCCCGGCCGCACCGGCCACCGCACGCGAACGCGCCGCCCGTTTCCGAGAACGGGCGGCGCGGTGGACTGCGGGGCGGTGCGGCCTCAGTCCGACAGGTCGGGACGGGCTCCGGGCTGGTGCAGCGCGCGGGCGGCGAGCCGGTGCGCGTTCGCCAGGGCCTCCTTGGGATGGTGGCCGGCGAGCCACGGCGGCAGGAAGCCGGCGATGAAGGCGTCGCCGGCGCCGATCGACCCGGGGGAGGGCTCCACCGGCTCGGCCGGCACCACGACGATCTCGTCGCGGCTCTTGGAGGCCCACAGCGCTCCGGCGTCGCCGAGCTTGATCACCACGTTGGGGTACCAGGCGGTCAGCACCCTCGCCGCGGCCTCGGCCTCCTCGCGGCCGGTGAGCACGGCGGCCTGCTCGGTGTTGGCGAACAGCAGCCGCGCGCCGTTCGTCCAGTCCAGGAACGACTCGGCCCCGGCCCGCTCCAGCGGAGCGTGCGAGCCGCAGTCGACCGAGATCGACATCCCGCTCTCGCGGGCCATGCGCAGCGCCACACGGGCGGCGCGCCGGGAGCCCTCGTTGACCAGGGTGTAGCCGGACATGTGCAGGTGGCCGTCCGGGCCGAACACGTCGCGCGGCAGGTCCTCGGGCTGCAGCGCGGCGTTGGCGCCGGGATCGCTCAGCATCGTCCGGTCGCCGCGGTGCGTGATCATGACCACGCAGGTGCCGGTGGGGCGCTCCGGGTCCATCACCATGCGGGCGTCGATCCCGTACCCCATGAGCTCCATCTCACGGGTCCGCCCGGTGATGTCGGAGCCGCGCCGACCGACCAGGGCGGTGTCGGTGCCCTCGATCGCGAGCCACGCCGCGACGTTGGCGCCGGAACCGCCGCCGTACATGATCACCGAAGCCGGGGTATCACTGCCGCGAGCCAGCGGGTGGAAAGCCCGCGCGACTGCGTCGGTCATGAGATCACCGATCACGACCACTCGCGTCATTTCGTCACCACCTTGCCGACCCTCATCCGCTCGCGACCCGGGAATGTGCTCCATGACGTTAACAGGTCCTGGGGTGGCCGCGGGTAACGAAGTGACAGAGGTGTCCGGCCCCCGCCCGCCGTCCCGCCCGGCCGTTGCCCGCGCCGCGCGCGGATGGCGCGGCGCCGTGGTTTCCGCCACTCCGGCGGAATTCTCGATTAACCTCAAACCCGTGCAGCACTACCCGAACCACTGGGAGGCCGACGTCGTCCTCACCGACGGCGGAACCGCGCATCTGCGGCCCATCACGCCCGAGGACGCCGACCTGCTCCAGGAGTTCCACTCCCGGCTGTCGGCGGAGACGATCTACTACCGGTTCTTCGCGCCGTACCCGAAACTGTCCGCGCGGGACGTGAAGAGGTTCACCACGGTCGACTACGAGGACCGGGTGGCGCTCATCGCGACCATCGGCGCGCACATGGTGGCCGTCGTGCGCTACGACAAGGTGAGCCAGGACGAGGCCGAGGTCGCCTTCGTGGTCCAGGACGCCCACCAGGGCCGCGGACTGGCCTCGGTGCTGCTGGAGCACATCGGGGCGGCGGCCCGCGAGCGCGGCGTGCGGCGGTTCATCGCCGACGTCCTGCCGGAGAACCGGCGCATGATCAACGTCTTCCGCGAGGCCGGCTACACGGCGCAGCAGACCTTCGACGAGGGCGTCATCCGCCTCACCCTCGACCTGGAGCCGACCGACGTGGCCCAAGAGGTCATGCGGGCGCGCGAGCAGCGGGCGGAGTCGCGGTCCATCGCCCGGCTGCTGTTCCCCGAGTCGGTCGCCGTCATCGGCGCCAGCCGCACCGCCCACACCATCGGCCAGACCGCGCTGCGCAACCTGATCGCGGGCGACTTCCAGGGCCCGGTCTTCCCGGTGCACCCCGAGGCCAAGGCCGTGGCGGGCGTGCGCGCCTACCCCAGCGTCCTCGACATCCCCGACCCGGTGGACCTCGCGATCGTCGCCGTGCGCGCCGACATGGTGGGTGACGTGGTCGCGCAGTGCGCGCGCAAGGGCGTGCACGGCCTGGTGGTGGTCAGCTCGGGGTTCGGCGAGTCCGGCCCCGAGGGGCGGGCCCGCCAGGACGAACTGGTGCTCACGGCGCGCGCGGCCGGCATGCGGGTGGTCGGGCCGAACTGCCTCGGCATCGCCAACACCGACCCCGCGGTGTCGCTGAACGCCACCCTGTCGCCGGACGTCCCGCCCCGCGGCCCCATCGGGTTCTTCTCCCAGTCCGGCGCGCTCGGCCGCGCCATCCTGCAGCGCGTCGCCCAGCGCGGCATGGGCCTGTCCACGTTCGTCTCGGCCGGCAACCGCGCCGACGTGTCCGGCAACGACCTCATCCAGTACTGGGAGGAGGACCCCGCCACCCAGGTCGTGCTGCAGTACCTGGAGTCGCTCGGCAACCCGCGCAAGTTCACCCGGCTGGCCCGCCGCCTCGCCCAGCGCAAACCCGTGGTCGCGGTGCGCAGCGGCGGATCCTCCCAGGGCGTGCCCACCGGGCACGCCGCCGCCGCGCTCGCGCTGCCCGACTTCGCCGTCACCTCGCTGTTCCAGCAGGCCGGCGTCGTGCGCGTGGACGACATCACCCAGATGTTCGACGTCGCCCAGCTGTTCGCCTACCAGCCGCTCCCGGCCGGCCCCCGGGTCGGCATCATCGGCAACTCCGACTCCCTCGGGCTGCTCGTCAAGGACGCCTGCGTGCGCTCCGGCCTCAAGCCGCACGAGCCGGTGGACCTCGGGCCCACCGCCACCGCCCAGGAGTTCGACGGCGCGCTGGCCGCCGCGCTCGCCGACGACGCCGTGGACGCGCTCGTCGTCGTCTTCATCCCGGCGCTGACGCCCATCTCCAGCGACGTCGCCGAGGTGCTGCGCGCCAGGGCCGCCACCTCCGAGAAGCCGATCGTCACCACTTACCTCGGCTACCAGGGACTTCCCGAGGAACTGCGCCAGACCGGCGAGGACGGCGCCACGGCGTGGGGCTCCATCCCGTCCTACCCGGCTCCCGAGGACGCGGTGCGCGCGCTCGCGCACGCCACCCGCTACGCGCTGTGGCGCGAGCGGGACCCCGGGCGGCACCCGGAGCTGTCCGGGATCGACCGCGCCGCCGCCCGGCAGCTGATCGACCGCACCCTGGCCGACGCCGAGGCGGCCGGTGTCGGGCCGCACTCGGTCTGGTTCACCAGCGAGCCCGTCCACAACGAGGAGGCCGCGGTCCCGGCCGAGGCCGCGCGGGCGCTGCTCGCCTGCTACGGGATCGACGTGTGGCCGGACGTCCCCGTGGACTCGGCCGGCGCCGCGGCGGCCGCCGCGGAGCGGCTGGGCTACCCGGTCGTCGTGAAGGCCAACGCCCCCGACCTGCGGCTGCGGGCCGGCGGCAGCGGCATCCGGGCGGACCTGCGCTCGCCGGACGACGTGCGCGGCGCCTTCACCGCGCTGCACGACCGCCTCGGCGACGAGGCCATGCTCGTGGTGCAGCGGATGGCGATCCCGGGGGTCCCCACGGTGGTCCGGGCGGGGGAGAACCCCTCGTTCGGCTCGGTCGTCGCCTTCGGGCTCGCCGACCCCACCGCCGAACTCCTGGACGACCGCGCCTACCGGCTCGCGCCGCTGACCGACGCCGACGCGGCCGACCTCGTCCGCGCCGTCCGCTCCTCACCGCTGCTGTTCGGCCTCCCGGCCGGTGCCACCTCGCTGGCGGACCAGCCCGACGTGGAGGCGCTAGAGGAGCTGCTGGTGCGGGTGTCCCGGCTGGTGGACGCCCTCCCCGAGGTGGCGCACGTCGACCTCGACCCGGTGATCGTCAACGCCACGGGCGCGCACGTGCTCGGTGCCCGCGTCTGGCTGCGGGAGGCCCCGGAGGTCCGCCCGGACCACGGCCCGCGCCGGCTGCGGGTGCCGT
This sequence comes from Marinitenerispora sediminis, assembly GCF_003336425.1. Classification (GTDB taxonomy): domain Bacteria; phylum Actinomycetota; class Actinomycetes; order Streptosporangiales; family Streptosporangiaceae; genus Marinitenerispora; species Marinitenerispora sediminis. Next base: position 61,339 of record NZ_QEIO01000008.1, read on the forward strand.
ACTAGACAGCCTCGACGGCAATCAACGAAGTCAGGTCGGCGAAATCTTTCGGGTTTCGCGTCAGCAAGGGCAGGGAGTGCTCAGCGGCTGTGGCCGCGATCATGAGGTCCAATCGACGCGGCCGCGGATTGCGCCCGGCTTGGCGGACGAGCTGGGCGCAGACACCATAGAAGCGAGCCGTCTGCTCTGTGAAGGGAAGGACCGTCATCAGGCGCAGCGTGGCATAGTAGCGATCTGATCGAGCCATACGCACGACCGGATCCTGATGCTCCATGCCGTAGGCGAGGTCGGCGATGCTGATCGAACTCACCAACGGCTGTCCCCCGGCAAAGCAGCCAAGGTCGAGTGATTCGAAGTCGATGACGACTGATGTGTCGTAGACAGCCTGACGGGCGTCACTCACCGCGCATCTCGCCGTTCCGCGCGCTCCCACGGGTCTTCCAGAGGATCATCAGGACCGAAGAAGGCGTCAGCTTCCTCGCGTTCACGTTCCCATTCGGCGCGGTCAATGGGGGGGAGTTTCCGGAACTCGGCCTGGACTTCGGCAGCCGTCAGCTGCTTCTTCTGGTCCTTGCTCTCAAGGGGTATTGGGCTGATCGTGGCGATCGGTTCGCCGTGTCGGGTCACGATGAAGGTCTCACCGTGTCGTACGCGGTCCATGACCGCTCCGTTGTTGTTGCGTAGCTCACGCTGAGGGATGGTAGTCACCATGCCCTCAGCGTAGCTTTTTATTTGGAAATGTGCTACGACGTGTGTCAAGTTGCGGTCACACTGGCCGTCCTTTAGGCCGGATAGGGCGCGGCATCGCGCGCCGTCCGGAGGGCGCCCGCCCACCAGGACAGCTGGTCCAGGAGCGTCTTGGCGTACCCGGCGGCCCCGGAGTCGAGGGGGCGGCCGTCCTTCCACGCCGTGAAGTAGTTCGGGAACGCGAGACCGTCGCGAATCGTCACCGCGTGCAACTCGGTCAGCACGTTCTCCAGGTGCAGCACCGCGTGGCGGCCGCCCGCCGCGCCGCCGTAGCTGACGAAGGCGACCGGCTTGGCCGCCCACTGGTCGAAGTGCCAGTCGATGGCCGCCTTCAGCGACGCCGGGTAGCTGTGGTTGTACTCCGGCGTGACCACGACGAACGCGTCCGCCCCGTCGAGTGCCGACGTGAGGGCCGCCATTCCGGCCGGACGGGGGTAGCTCCCGCCGGCGTACTTCGGAGACGCCGAAGGCAGGGCCAACGGGATCTCGAAGTCGGCCAGGTCCACCACCTCGACGTCGAACCCCCCATGGGCGCGGGCCTGGTCGGCGGCCCACGAGGCCACCACGGGGCCGAACCGGCCTTCCCGGACGCTTCCGACGATGATCACGAGCCTGTGCTTGTTCTCCATGCCCACCACGATCACGCGGCCACCGGGGCGCCAGCCAGACCGCGTCCAGGCTGGCCCCGGCAGGGCCACCCTGGGCGCGCCGGAACCGGCAGGTGGCGACGTATGCTCGCGGCATGGGCACGCCGTTGGGGGACTTCATCCGGGCCAAGCGCGACAGCATCCAGCCGGAGTCGCTGGGCCTCCAGGACCGCGGGCGGCGCCGCTCGCCGGGCCTGCGGCGGAGTGACGTCGCCGCGCGGGCCGGCGTCAGCGTCGAGTACCTGACCCGGATCGAGCAGGGCCGCGACCGCAATCCCTCGGTGGCGGTCGTGAACGCGCTGGCCGACGCCCTCAGCCTCGACCCCTCCGAGCGCGCCCACCTCCGGTACCTCGCGAAGATCACGGGCGGTGAATGCATCGACCGACCCCAGGCGCAACCAGCCCGTCGCGACGTCCGCCCCTCGGTCCTGGAGACGCTGCGCATGCTGGAGCCGGGGATCGCGCTGGTCACGAACCGGCTGGGCGACGTCCTCGCCCACACTGGCGGCTACGCGTGGATGATGGGCGGCAGCGGCCTGTTCGACACCGACCCCCCGAACCTGACCCGCCACGTGTTCACCGACCCGCGCGCCCGGGCCTTCTTCGCCGACTGGGACGACGTGGCGGACGAACAGGCCTTCGACCTGTGGCTGGGACCCTCCGTCGAGAACTCGGAGTGGCTGAGAGCCGAACTCGCGCCCCTCGCGGGGCCGGAGTTCACGCGGCGCTTCCACCGGCATGTGGTGCCCAAGCGCGGCGTACTCCGCCTCAACCACCCAGCCGGCCAGGAACTGCGGTTCCACCGCGAGACGCTCGAACTGTCCGC